>NYXZ01000108.1 GCA_002686595.1 Planctomycetota bacterium
AACTCCCCCCCTTGGGGGGGCTGGGGGGGGGAACCAACCACCCTCCCCGCCGCAAACACACAAGCCAAAGCAACAAGCCAAGCAACTCCCCCCCTTGGGGGGGCTGGGGGGGGGAACCAACCACCCTCCCCGCCGCAAACACACAGAGCCACAGACAAGCACCAGATGAGTTCCCCTTTCAAGTTCGAGGTCAACCACCAAGCCGCAGCGAACGGCCCCCGAACTGCCACATTCAACACACCCCACGGCCCGGTCAGAACCCCGGCCTTCATGCCCGTGGGAACCTACGGGACACTCAAAGGGCTGACGCCAGACCAGATCCGCGCCACGGGCTCGACCATGATCCTGGCCAATGCCTATCACTTGCACCTGCGGCCGGGCCACGAAACAGTCCGCGAACTCGGCGGGCTACATCGTTTGATGGCCTGGGATGGGCCGATCCTGACGGATTCCGGCGGCTATCAGGTTTTCAGCCTGGGACACCGCTGCCGCATCGATGATGACGGCGTGACGGTGAAATCAGTTCTCGACGGTACGCAGGTGCGCCTCGAACCGGCGCGGGTGATGGAGATCGAAGCTGCCCTTGGAGCGGATGTGGCCATGGCCTTTGATCATTGTCCGGCGGATCCAACGGACCGCGCCCAGGTCACCGCCGCCAGTTGTCGCACCCATCGCTGGCTTGATAGGTGCGTGGCCTGGCACCGCGCCCACGGTGGCGAGGATCGCGGACAGGCCCTCTTCGGCATCGTCCAGGGGGGCGCCTTCGAGGACCTGCGGCGCGCATCCGTCGAAGCGGTCTGCGCCCATGACCTCGTTGGCTATGCCGTGGGCGGGGTCAGCGTGGGCGAGGATCGTTCCTCCATGGCCGCCGCCCTCGCGGCCTCCGTCCCATACCTGCCAGCGGACCGACCGCGCTACCTGATGGGCGTGGGTACGCCCCGCGATCTCTTCGATGCCGTCGCCCTCGGGGTAGACCTTTTCGATTGTGTCACACCCACGCGCCACGGCCGCAATCACCAGGCCTTCACGCGCTCCGGCAAACTCAACCTGCGCAACCTGCGCTGGCGCGAATCCACCGCTCCCATCGACGAGGATTGCTCCTGTTACACCTGCAGCCATTACTCGCGGGGAACCCTGCGCCACCTGTGCAAGGCCCAGGAAATGCTGGCTGGGACGCTGCTCTCAATCCACAACCTGACCTTCTTCCACGACCTGATGGCCGCCATGGGGCGGGCCATCGAGAACGGCGGCCTGGGTGAGTTGCGCAGCCAATACGCCGCAGCCGTGGAGGGCTGAGGCCGCTGGACTGCTATCGATAGCGACTCGAGATGACCTCGATTCCGGTCACATCGATACGGGCCGGTGAAGAGGGCGTGGCCGGGGAAAGGGTTGCCCCCATCACGCCCACCTCGAATCCGGCGAAGAGAGCCAGGTCATAGCGGCCGCTGGAACAGGTCACTTCCGCCACGGCGGTACCGCCCCAAATCAAACGCCAAAGATTCTCCCCAACGGCGTTCTGGGTGCGCTCCAGCCAGCCCCGCGTTCGGAAGCGCCCCCAGAGGGGATCGCGGGCCAGGCTCTTGCGGCGCATCTCATCCCGCAGGGCTTCAGCCTCGGCCATGCGCCGCTCGTGTTCTTCCAACAGATCCAGTTTCAGACGCGCCACCTCTTTTTGGGCGTCGATCCACAAGATGCGCTCGGCTGCCAATCTACCGGCGGCGCCTTCCGCGTCCAGCGCCACCACAGCTGTGTGGGCCGCGGCAACCGCTGCCCAATCGACATCGGTTGCCCCGGTTTCCTGAGCTTGGCGCGCAGTGATCCAAAGGGCCTCGGCGGCGGACATGGTCTGGTCCAGCTGACTGACCTCGGGGGCCTGGGGCGCGGCCTTGGACAGCGCGCTTTCCTGAACCACCGTGACCGCATTCACCGCATCGGCGGCGGCCCACTCCGCGTTCCAATCCGCTGCCCGGGGTTGGCCGGCCACGGTGATCTGCTTGGCACGCACCCAACCGCGCACGCCCGTGGGGGAAAAGATGTGGAACCAATCCTCCGCTGCTGGCAACTGCACATCGCGCCGACCGATGACACGCACCCGTTGGCCGCGCTTTAGACGCTGGCCCAGGGGGAAGTGTGCGGTGGTGGCCTCCGGACGGGGACGCATATTGACGCCATCGCCCACCACCTCCATCAAGGGGCTGAAGCCACCTTCGCCCACGGCGCCAATCGACTGCAGGTAACGGCCGTAGACCCAGACCTCCAAGCCACCGGGAACTTCGACCTCGGCAAAGGCAGCGCTGACCTGGTGCACGCGCAGCAAGGCGCCGGCCTTGAGGTGCTTGACGGCCAGGCCCTTGCCATCGGGAATGTTCAAGACCTTCACGCCTTCGGCGCCGGCGCGGGCATGGCGCACGGTCTCTGGATTCTGTGCAGGCGTTGGAGCCTGGGCCGCGGGTGTTGTCTCGGGCGTGGCCTGGGCCAGACCGGCGGGTGCGGCGAGGAGGAAAGTGCCGACAAACAAACCGGCCAGGGAGAGGTTGAGATGTGTCATCGATGAGAGTTGTGCCATGGTGTGATCCCGATTCCTAAGGACGTCCGTGTAGCGGGCCGCCGGGCCTAACCCCGGCCAGGGCGGCCCGCGCCGCGCAGCTCACCGGAGAGAGACTCATCCTAGGGATCGTGAATGGCGAGATCCAAGGCGCTCCGCCATAGAATGTGCGTGTCCCCAGACCACCCCGACGCCCCAGCCATGCCGACCTCCGACAACGACCTCCGCTTCCCCTACATGAAGTGGGCCAAAACCGAGTCCTTCCTCTCCCCCTACTGCCTGGCCCAATCCGGCATGCCGGCCCCGGATCAGGCCTTCCTCGGGGATCCCTGGCTGCCGGAACTCGGGCACGTGGGACCAGAGGATTTGGAGGCGCGCCTGGGGGAGCTGTTCGCCGTGGACCCGGCCCGCGTCCTGATGTTCCCGGGAGCCTCCAGCGCCATGCTGGTGGCCGCCTTGCGCTGGTTCCGACCGGGCTCACGAGTCTGCTCCGAGACACCTTCCTACGAGCCCTTTCGCGCCCTGCCCGCCTACCTCGGGGCCACGACGGTGGACCTCGAACGCAGGGCCGAGAATCGCTGGCAGCCCGATCCGGCCCAGGCCGCCCAAGCCCTGGCGGAGGCCCGTCAACTGGAACGGCGCGGCTCCGGCCCCGGCCACGTTTTCCTCTCCAATCTCTCGAATCCCACGGGTGTTCTAACGCCTCCGGAGACCATTGCCCTCTTGGCCGCCGTGGCCGCCGAGGCAGACGATGGAGTAGGGAGCGACGACAACAACTGCACCGGCGGTGGCCTGTTGATCTCCAATGAGATCTACATGGAATACGTGCCCCCCGCGCGCCGCGTGCACGCCCATGCCCTGGCTCCCAACGCGGTCTCCATCGGCAGCTTGACCAAGGCCTATGGCCTGGGCGCCCTGCGCGTCGGCTGGATGATCCTGGGTGAAGGTCTGGCGGCGGAGCGGCGGCACCTTGAGGACATGGCCAACCTGGCCTATGTCAACGCGGCCCCGGTCACCATCGAAGCCGGTCTGCGGGCCCTGGACGCCCTGCCAACCCTGACCCAACCCCTGCGCCGGGTGGAAGTGGAGGCGCGTCCCCATTGGGAACGCTGGCTGCGGGAATCCCCCCTGGTGGAGACTGTCCTACCGGAGTTCGGCATCATCGCCTTCCCCCGGATCTGCGGCGTGGATGACACACGCGCCCTGGTGCGCTTCCTCCAGGCCGAGTTTGGGGTCGATGTCACGCCCGGCGAGTTTTTCGGCGCCCCGGGGCACCTGCGCATCGGCTGCGGCGTGCCGGAGGCCACGCTGGTGGAAGGCCTGCCACGCCTCGGCGCCGGCATCGAAGCCTACCTGTCCCGCTGAGTGCCGATTTCGCTGAGCGCGGTGCGCCGCACCTTGCGTGCCAAACGGCGACGCGGGGTGTGCCACTCCGTACACGCCGCCGTTTCATGCGCCGGCGCGGGCTAGGGCCAGCAGCTCCACGCGCTCCGCTCCGGCCCGCAACAGGCATTTGGTGCAGGCGGCGGCGGTGGTGCCGGATGTGATCACGTCGTCCACGAGCAGCACCGTGCGACCGGCCAGGGGCGGCGGCGACAGGGCGTTGCCAAGCGCTTTCCACGGGCCATGTGCCAGGGTGAAGGCATCGCGCACATTTCGAGCCCGGGGAGGAGCCCAGGGCTCGCCTTGGGGGGGCGTGTCGCGGGTGCGCCGTAACAGCGCTTGGAAGGGAATGCCGCTGGCCAGAGACAATGCCAATGCCAGGAGCCGAGCCTGGTCATGGCCCCGCTCCAGGCGCCGCCAGGGGTGTAGGGGAACGGGCACCAGCAACGTGCGCTGCTCCCCAGGCGTTGAGTCCGGGGCAGGCAGCCGCGCCTCCGGGATTCGGTGTGCCAGGGCCCGGCCCAGGACCTCCGCCAGGTCACGGCGCCCACCGTGTTTGAGGGGCAGAATCCACTCGCGCAGCACCGGCTGGCTGCGGTAGTCGCCGAGGACCGTGGCCCGCTCCCAGGGAGGCGGCCTGTGGCGGCAGGCCGGGCAGACCGAGCCGTCCGGTAGGAAACTGGCCACCGGAGCGGCGCAACGCGCGCAGCGAGGCCCCGCTGGAGCACTTGGCAGACGGTGGCGGCCGCAGGCCAGGTCATCCTCCGCCGCCGCCCCGCACAGGCGACACCGCCGGGGCCAGAGGGCATCCAATGCCTCCTGCCAGGCCTGGGACAGGGCAGTTCGCCAGGGGGACCAACGCATACCATTTGAGACCGGTCCGGGACCGTCAGGGTCGCCCCCATTCCCGCTTGCTCCACTGTTTTTCCATGGCCCAAACGAGTTGCCAGCGGGACAAACCGGGGGCGATCCCAGGCTGCCCGAAAAAAACCCGGCGACGTCCATCAGCAATGGGGCCGGCAGTATCCTGGGCGGCCACATCCGCCGAGTCGGCCACCGGGGCCAGGCGGGAAAACGGATGTGCCACCTGCGCGCCGCCGCCTGCGACGAAAAACACCCACACCTCGACATGAAACGATTCCCTCTGAACTCAGCATTGTTGGCCGCGCTCCTGTTCGCCCCGCTGGCCTGCCAAGGCCCTCGCAATACACAAGAGGCGCCCGCAGCGGATGTCAGCGCCGGATTACTTGCAGGCCAGGCGCGCGCTTGGGAACACGAGACAAGCGACCTGCCAGTTGATCCGCGCATTCATTTCGGAGAGTTCGACAACGGCCTGCGCTTCGCCTGGGCAGACAATCCAGAGCCAGATCAACGCATCTACCTGCGCTTGCATGTGGATGTGGGTTCCCTCGCCGAAGAAGAGAGCGAGCGCGGCATGGCCCACTTCCTGGAACACATGGCCTTCAACGGCTCCGAGCACTTCGCTTCCGGCGAGTTGGTTGGTTGGTTCCAGGAAAGGGGCATGAGCTTCGGCGCGGACACCAACGCCCACACCACCTATGGTGAAACCGTGTACAAGATCGACCTGCCGGAGGCGGACGAAACGAGCATCGCCGAGGGCCTGTTGGTCCTGCGCGACTACGCCACGGGCCTCTTGCTCGCCGACGAGGAGGTCCAGGCCGAGAAGGGCGTCATCGACGGCGAGGAGCGCGAGCGGGACTCCGCCGGCTATCGTCTCGGTCGCCGCCAGATCGACCTGCTGTGCGCCGGCACGCGCATCGCGACGCGCTCGCCCATCGGGACCAAGGAAGCCCGCGACGCCTTCACCGGGGACAGCGTGCGCGCCTTTTACGAAAAGTGGTACCGGCCGGAGAACATGACCCTGGTGGCCGTGGGCGACCTAAATGGATTGAACCCAGAGGAGCTTTTCGCCGCGGCCTTCGGCGACCTCCCGGTGCCCGCCGGCGCGCCCGCGCCCGAGCCGCCCCGCGGTCAACCAGAGGCCTTTGATTTTGCCTTCCACCTCTATGAGCCGGAGATTCCCACGGTGACCCTGGTGGCCGAGGTCATGGTGCCCTTTGAAGAGCAACCGGACACGGCGGCCACGCGCCTCGAAGACTTGCCCCTGGCCCTGGCCCGCAACATGCTCAACCTGCGCTTCAGCGAACTGGCCAAGGAAGAGGGCGCACCCTTTCTGGGCGCCCAGGCCGGTGACGGTGGAGCCTTCGAGCTATTCGATGGCGAAGGCCTGTATGTGACCGCGGCCCCGGACAAGTGGCGCGAGGCTTTGGCCTTTTGTGAACAGGAACTCCGTCGCGCCCAGTTGTTTGGCTTCCAGCAGCCCGAGCTCGACGAACTGCGCGCCGATATTCTGCGCGGCCTAGATGAAGCCGTTGAACGGGAGCCCACGGCCCGCAGCAAGGGCCTGCTCGGCGCCATCGTCAGCGCCGCCGAAAACCGGCGCGTGCCCATGAACGCCGTGGCCCGCCGTGCCCTCCTACGCCCGGCGGTGGAAGCCTTGACCGTGGCGACTTGTCACCAAGCCCTGGTGGATGCTTGGAAAACAGGTGAACTCTCCCTCTATGCCCTGGGGGGTTTGGACCTCTCGGATGACGCGGGCGCCGACCTGGCTCCGGCAGAGTTGAGCGCGGTCTGGGAAGAGAGCGTACGCGTGGCGGTGTCAGCCCCCGAGGAAATCAAGACCGATGCCTTTGCCTATGCCTCGACCCCCGGCCAGGCCGGGGAAATCGTCGAGCGCCGCCAGGTAGAGGACCTGGATCTCACCCTGGTGCGATTTGCCAACGGCGTGCGTCTCAACCTCAAGGCCACCGATTTCAAGGAACAGGAAATCCTGCTCAGCCTGCGGGTGGGCGAGGGACGCCTGACCCTGGAACCGGAACGGGCCGCCGTCGCCTGGGTGGCGAATCAGGTCTTCAGCGCCGGCGGCCTAGGGGCCCACGACAGCGAGGAGTTGCGGCGCTTGACCGCCGGTCGCCAGGTGGGCGTGGGCTTTTCCGTGGGCGCCGACGCCTTCCAGTTGTCGGGCGGCACCACCGCCGAGGATCTCTTGCTGGAGTTCGAACTGGCCTGCGCCTGGCTCACCGATCCCGGTTGGCGCCCGGATGGCTTGGTGCAGCTGCGCCGCAGCCTGCCACAGTTTTTTGAATCCCTGCTGCACACCCACGAAGGGCCCCAGCTCACCGTCTTTGAACGCGCCCTGCACGCCGATGATCCGCGCTTCGGTCTCCCGGAACGGGAGGCCATCGAGGCGGTGAAGATGGATGACCTGCGCAACTGGCTGGGCGCGCACCTACGCCACGGCGAACTGGAACTGACAGTGGTTGGTGACTTCGAGGTGGAGAAGGCCATCGCCCAGGCGGCGGCCACCTTCGGCCTTTTGGAGGCACGGCGGGACCTGGGTGAGTTCGGCGAACGGCGCAGCATTCCGCCGGCGAGCATGGGCCTCGCCCAGGAACATTCCATCGATACGGAAGTGCCGCGCTCGCGGGTGCATGTGGTCTTCCCCACCACAGATGGGTTCGATGCCAAGCGCCGCCGCAGCCTGTTCTTCCTCAGCTATTTGCTCTCAGATCGTCTGCGGGTAGAGGTGCGCGAGAAGCTGGGGGTGGCCTATTCGCCCTATGCCTCGTCGGACTCGTCACAAGTGCACCCGGGCCTAGGTGCCATCACGATCGAAGCCGGAGCTGATCCGTCCCTTTCAGCACAGGTGGTGGAAGCCTGTCTGACCGTGGCTGAT
This sequence comes from Planctomycetota bacterium, assembly GCA_002686595.1. Taxonomy (GTDB): domain Bacteria; phylum Planctomycetota; class UBA1135; order UBA1135. The sequence goes on from NYXZ01000108.1 coordinate 7,686, forward strand.
GAGATGGCCACCGGTGGCATCGAGGATGCTGAAATCCAGCGCATGCGCGCCCCGATTCTGAAGCAGTTGCGGGATGCCCGGCGCTCGAACAGTTTTTGGCTGAGCCTGTTGGATGAGGCCCAATCCTCGCCCGAGGCCCTGGACAACATTCGCACGCTGGAGGACTTCTACGAAAGTGTCAGTGCCGAACAGCTAGCTCCCCTGGCCCAGGAATACCTGCGGCGCGGGCGCGCTTCGGTGTTGGTGGTCACGCCTCGCGTGGACACGCCTCCGAACAATGTCCTAGGAACAGAGCCAGCCGAGACAGACACCAAGGACTAGTAGCTCCGGCGCCTGGGCAGGGCCTGGGGCATTCCACGTGCTTGGCCTGCGGCCTGCTCCCCGGGGCTTCCAGCTGAGCCGCCCCGGCCTTCATCCGGGGCTTCATCGAGGGCTTCATCCAGGGCTTCATCCAGGTGGCCGAAGATGCTGTCGGTCGAATCTGGGCCGCCTAGCTCCGGGTTGCCATACCCGGCGCTGGCCCGCTCCGGTCGCGGCAGGCGCGCCTTGCGCCGCACGCGCTCCAGGAAGGTCTGTACCGTGTCATCGCCGCGGGCTGAAACGCCGAACAGGGCTCCGATTTCCCGGGCCATGGCTAGGTCCTTCTCGAAGTCGCCGGGGTGTTCGTTTATGTACTCGCGCAGATAGCGCCGGAAGGCCATCAGGGAATACCACCAGCCCGCGGCGAGCAAGACGCCGGCGGCCACCACCACCAAGCCGACCCAGGCCAAGGTCAGGGGCTGCTCCGCCGCCTGGGGCCGAAAGCGCCCCACCAACATGCAGCCAAAGCCCAGCAAGAGGCCGGCGAAACCCAGGGAAGTCTGCATGCGGTGGAAGACCGTTTCCCGGATGGTGCGCAGTTCGAGGGGGCGACGACCGAAGTGGGAGCGGATCATGGAGCGCGGGTGGCGCCAGAGGATCGCGTTGGCGATCAGGAAGCCGCCCACGATGGCCAACACCAGGCCGAGCGAGATCCAGTCCGGTTCCCCCAGCAGGGGGCGGGCCTGGGCGGGCGCTCCCGTGGCCTGGAGGATGGGCGAGAACGGGAAGGGGAAGGCGGGGAACATGGCTCCGCAGGCTAGCGCGAGTCCCCCATGGGCGCAATCCGGCGCAAAGGGCAGCCGCAAACAGAGCGCGGCCCGTGTACCATCCTGGGCCATGGAGAGCGCCAACAATCATCAAGTGGGGCCCGCTGCGAATGCGGGCGAAGCAGGCCCTCCCGGGGACGGCCAGGGGCGGAATTTGGTCGAACTCGTCCAGCGCACCGCCGCCTTGGCGCGTTTGGAGCTCTCGGCTCCAGAACTGGAGGAGATGGCCGCGCAATTCGGCCGCATCCTGGAGCAATTCGCGGTCCTGTCCGAGCTGGATGTGGACGCCGTGGAACCGGTGCGGGGCCGGGCCCGGGAGCAGGATGTGACTCGCGGGGACACCGTGACGCCGAGCCTGGCGCCTGAGAAACTGCTGGAGCGCGCCCCCCAGGTTGAGGACGGTTTCTACGCCGTGCCGAAGACGGTGCTGCGAGCGGGGGCCGAGCATGACAAGGGGGGAAGCTCGGCGCTTACACCAGGGGAAGACCGGGCGTGAAGAAGATGGACGCTAGGACTCTTCGCGAACAGATCCTGCGCGGCGAGGCGACGGTTCTGGAAACCGTGCGCTCGGCCCTGGCGGACATCGACCGCCGCGACGGAGAAGTGCACGCGTTTCTGACGGTGGAGAAAGACTACGCCTTGGAGCGAGCCGCGGCCCTCGACCGTGAACTGGTGGAACTCAAGGCCCAGGGAGCAGTTCCGCCGCCCCTTTTCGGCGTGCCCGTGGCTATCAAGGCCAACCTGGCCTGGCAGGGTTTTGAAACGAACTGCGCCAGCCGCACCCTGGAAAACTGGCGGGCCCCCTATACGGCCACGGCTGTCAGGCGCCTCGTGGACGCGGGAGCCGTGCCCCTTGGCACGACCAACATGGACGAGTTCGCCATGGGCTCCTCCACCGAGAACTCCTGCCACGGCCCGACGCGCAATCCCCGGGACCTGACGCGCATCCCCGGCGGCTCCTCCGGAGGTTCGGCGGCGGCCGTGGCCGCCGGCTTCGTGCCCCTGGCCCTGGGCAGCGACACCGGCGGTTCCGTGCGCCAACCCGCGGCCCTGTGTGGCGTGGCGGGCTTCAAGCCCACCTATGGACGCATCTCCCGCTACGGCCTGGTGGCCTTCGGTTCATCCCTCGATCAGGTCAGCCCGATCGCCACCAACGTCGGCGATCTGGAGTTGGCCCTGGCGATTCTGGCCGGCGTTGACGAACGCGATGCCACCTGTCTGCGGGAGCCCGCGCCGCGGCCTCAAAGCGTCGGCCTGGCCGGGCTGCGCCTGGGCGTCCTCGAAATGGCACCGAACAGTTTGGAGGCTGGCGTGGAAGCCGCCTACAACGCCGCCGCCGCCGCCCTAGAGGCCGCCGGTGCCGTACTGAAGCCCATCGCCTTGCCCCACGGGGATCTCGCAATCCCCACTTACTACGTGCTGGCCACCGCCGAAGCGTCCAGCAACTTGGCGCGTTATGACGGCGTGCGTTACGGCTTGCGCGCGAAGCAGTACCGGGACCAGGCCCCGGCCGGCGGCAGCTTGCAGGAGATGTTCGCCGCCACGCGCCGCGCGGCTTTCGGCGCGGAGGTCAAGCGTCGCATCCTGCTCGGCACCTTCGTCCTCTCCCACGGATACCAGGACGCTTGGTACGGCCGGGCCAGCCGCGCCCGTCGCCTGCTGGCCCAAGACTACGCCGCCGCCTTCGAGCAAGTGGATGCCATCATCTCCCCCACCTCCCCGTGCGTTGCCTTCCCACTGGGGGCGCGCACCGCCGATCCCCTCTCCATGTACCTGGCGGATACCCTGACCGTGCCCGCCAGCTTGGCCGGACTGCCCGCGGTCAGCGTGCCCTGCCACGCACTGGCCGAGGAGCGAAACGGCAGTGGACAGGACCGGCAGGCTGAGCTGCCCGTCGGTCTGCAGTTCGTCGGACCCGCCGGAGAAGACGCCCGCCTACTGGCCATGGCCCGGGCCTTCGAGGAGCTGGCCCCTTGAGCGCCCCCACGGAAACAACCTGGGTGCCGGTCATCGGCCTGGAAGTTCATTGCCAACTGAAGACGGCGAGCAAGATCTTCTGCGGCTGCGCCAACCGTTTTGGCGCGCCCCCCAACACCTTGACCTGCCCGGTTTGCACCGGACAACCCGGTGCCTTGCCGGTCTTGAATGACACGGCCCTGGACCTGGCCCTGCGCGCGGGCCTGGCCCTTGATTGTGAACTGGCTTCGGTCAGCCGCTTCGACCGCAAGAACTACTTTTACTGCGACTTGCCCAAGGGCTATCAAATCACGCAATACGAAGTGCCCTTTGCCAGCGGCGGCGGCATCGAACTCGCGAACGGGAAGCACATCCGCTTGACGCGTATTCACATGGAGGAAGATGCGGGCAAGGCGATTCACGACCGGGGCACACACACCTTGGTGGACCTCAACCGCGCCGGTGTGCCCTTGATCGAAATCGTGACGGAGGCGGATATGCAGAGCGCCGCCGAGGCCTTTGAGTTCCTCGGGCTCCTAAAAGAGCGCCTGCGTTTCGCCGGAGTCAGCGATTGCGATATGGAAAAGGGCTCCCTGCGTTGCGATGTGAATGTGTCCGTGCACCTGCCTGACGAACCCTGGCGCACCAAGGTCGAGGTCAAGAACCTGAACTCCTTCCGCCATGTGCGGACGGCCATCGAGCACGAGATCGCGCGGCAGATCAGCGCCTATGAGAGCGAAGACCCCAGCCGCCAACCGGTTCAGGAGACGCGCCTCTTCGATGTGGACTCCGGCACCACACGCCCCATGCGCGGCAAGGAGGACGAGGGCGATTACCGTTACTTCCCTGATCCGGACCTGGTGCCCGTGAGCGCCAGCCGCGAGCGCCTTGAGGAACAACGACGCCTGCTACCAGAGCTGCCCGCCCAGCGCCGCGAGCGGTATGTTTCGGAGTGGCGCGTCGGCGCCCGGGAAGCGGCAATCCTGACCGCGGATCGCCCGCTGGCGGACTTCTTCGAAGCCACCGTTCGCGCCCTAGCTGAGAACGAGGGTGGCGCCCAAGCGGCGGCCAAGTGGCTGACCAACGACGTGCTGCGCATTGTGGGTGAGCAGGGCACGGGCTCGTTGTCCGACATGCCCTTGACGCCGGGGCAACTGGCACGGGTCATCAGCCTGGTGGAGGGAGGCGAGCTACAACGCAAGGGTGCCCAATGCCTGTTGGCGCGGCTCATCACCGAGGGCGGCGAGGTCGATTCCCTCGTGGTGGAACTCGGATTGGCCGCGGTCACGGACGACGGTCAACTGCGCGCCTGGTGTCTGGCGGCTCTCGCGGGCCGAGAGAGTGTGGCGGCGCAGGTGCGGGCGGGCAATGAGAAGGCCATCGGCGCCCTGATGGGCCCGGTCATGGGCAGTTCCGGGGGGCGTGCTGATCCGGCTCGTGTGCGAGCCCTGCTCCTGGAACTCATCCGGGAGGACGGTCCGTGAAGGCGGCGGCCAAGCGCGGCATCCGGGCCAGGCCGGGGGGCTGGTTGCTCTTGGCATGTCTCGTGACCTTCGGCCTCCTCGGGAGCGCCTTCATAGCCTCCGGCATCACTCGCACTACCCGGGGGATCATGGGATTTGCCCTGGGCCTGGTTTTGATCCTCGGTGTGGGAGGCCTGGCCGCTCCGGCCATTACCCGCGCCCTGCGTCGACACTAGCTGATTTGTTTTCAGCCGGGCACCGCTGGCGCTGGGGCTACTTGGAGAACAACTGAATTGTCCTGACCGTCGTCCCCGCCTCTTCCAATGTCACTTCAAGTTGCCCCAGAGTTTCATAGCCGTTCAATTCTGGAAAGCTCACCCGACAGTGATCTATTCCGCCCACCAGGAAGTTGGTGCTCCCAGGCAGTTCGAGGCCGGAGTCCATCCCGAAGTCGAGATCCTCTCCCTCCCGGTCCATGAGAGCCACCTCCCACCACCACTCTTGCGGCACGATCACGGGTTCTCCCCCACTTTCAAGCCGAAGGCTGAGCATCTTCATCGCCTGCATATCGATGATCATCTCTTGAGCTGGACCTTGGGCAACTAGCGTTTCCGTCTCCCAGCCATGGGTTTCGGATTGCACGGAGATCATCAACTCACAGGGCGCCACCCAGCCTTCAAATACACCCCGGGCCCCATCCAGCTCGCCAGGTAGCTCCACGAAGACACTGTGGGCAGCGGGAACGAGATACGAGATGCTGATGCCAGCCTCGGCCAGACTCTGGCTGCCGTGTAGCAAACGTTCACCGGTTTCCATGTCCCTGGGAATGACGGACAGTTTCGTCGGAGGAGGCAGATGCAGCAGTATGTTTTCGCTGCCGCCTTGGGAAACAGTGAAGCTCTCTTGCCAAATGCAACCCGTCCCGCTGAGAGACAGTTCGGCGGAGTAGTTACCTGGTGCTCTCCAGCCGCCGTGCCAACGCCGTCGCTCGGGATCTCCGTCGACTTTTGCCAAATGGGAAACACTGGAACCAAGGGAGACAGTTGAATGGCCTGAGGATCTATAAACCCTGTGATCGTATGGGGACGGATCCTCCGGGCGGATGGAGAACAACAGGCGGCCCAGGTTTTGCCACTGCTGTGCCACATGCAACTCGCCGCCGAGGGGCACAGCCTCGCCCTGGGCTGGAATGACTGGAACCGCCAGTTCAACTTGAGTTGTACGACCCGCCTCAATGACCACCTCTACTTCAACCAATGTGGCGCGCCGGTTGTAGTCCATGCCGCTCTTGAGGGCCACGCTCCAACTGCCCGGTGCCAATCGTTCGGCACTCGCGTGCTTGGAGCCCGCTGGTCCCGTTGGCCACAGTTCGGGCGAACGCCCCTGCAGGCCACATTCGAAGTTCGGGGTGAGTTCGAGCTGAGTCATCCCAGGCGTCTCGCCGGTGAGTTGCACGCGCAGCTCGCCGGCACGCTCGAGTTCAACTGTGCGCTTTCCACCGCGGCCATGGTCGATGGCGACCACTTGCCAGGCATAGCCCGCCGCACCCACCAACCAGTTGCGCCGGGTCTCCAAGGCGAAGTCCTCCAGTTCAGGGGCGAAGGAGATGGGTGAGGGCTGCCCGCGCACGACCAGTTCATCTTCCAGCTGTTCTGCATTCACCGGCGGCAGATCGAATTCATCCGGGGCTAGGTCAACGGCGCTCAGTTCGGTCCCAGTCTCGGCGTCGATGACACGCAACTCGGCCACGCCCATCCAACGCAGCTCCATTTCCGTTTCCTCGCCTAGGCGCACGGCAAATGTCTCATGCTCGGACCAAGCAGGGCGGCCAGCGAGGCGCGCCGCGAGGACTTCAAGTGTGCCTAGCTCGGCCTTGGCCGTCAGCCCATCGGATGTGACATAGGACTGATTAAAGTCATCCAGTTCGGCGCTGTGTTCCCACTGCCCAGCGCGCACTTCGAGTTCGAGCGCCTCGCCCAAGCAATCGAAATAGAGTTCGAGCGAGCCAGCGGGAGCCGGATCCGCCTGAGAGTCGCCCGCCACACTAACCCTACCCCTGAGGGTGATCACACCGTCCTGTTCCACAGCGGCCAACGCAGCGCGCTGCTGCTCCTGTTGGACGACTTGCGCGGAAACGCCAGCGGCCCTAGCAACTGATGGCGTTTCCGCCGGCGGCTGAGCATCACCGGCTGCCAAGGCAACCGGTGTATTAGCAGTAGCGGTCGCGCCGCCGGAGACAGAAGCATCCCAGGCGGCAACCACGGCACCTTCCCCCTCACCGGCAGTTCGCCAGAGAAGCGTGGCTAAAATGGACAGAACAATGAGGAAGAGGAGTGTCTTGTGCATGAATCGGCGGTGGGTAGAAGGAGCTGGGGATCCGATCCAGAAATGACAGTATCAGCCGGACCTACCCCCTTGGTCAGGCCTTGTTTCTGTCCTGAACTCATTTCCCGCCAGCTGGCCCTGCGGAGCGCCACTCCCGCTTGCCGCAACCCCGCTTGCCATAAACGGTGCGGTTGAAGCACCTTACCCGGCGCCTCAGCGCGGCAGGTAGCGGTGGCGGGGAAAGGTGGCCTCGCCCGTAACCGGGGCGAGCTCCACCGCCGGCACGAAGCGGGGGTCGCGCCGATAGTTGGCCTCCAGGGCGGGCAGGTCCCAGGCCTGGTCCAGGTAGATGGCGCTCCAGCGACGGCGGGCCAAATCCGCTTCCAACTCCGCCACCAGGGGGGCAGCGGCTGATGGATCGGCGCCGCGCATGAGGTCGATCAGCCCCATGGCGTGGGCTCCGGCGGGGCTGCCGGCCAGGACCGCCAGATAGGCGTGATAGGGAACCCAGACCTCGCCGCCAGTCTCCTTGAGTTCCGCCACGAAGTCCTCTCCCGCGGCCCGGGCCTCGGCCCCCGGAATCTGGGGCCGGGGATCACGCCACAGGAAGAGAAACTGGCCGCAGATCAAAAGAGCCAAGAGGGCCCTGGCCCAAGGCCCTGCGCCGTTGGCGCCCCCTCTGCCCCACCCGGCCATCCAACGCTCCACGCCCCAGGCCAAGCCCAGGGAAAGGGCGGCGCACAGCGGCATGAGTACATTGTCCCAGCCGCCCACATGGGCGCGGCTCAGCCAGGCCACCGAGATCAAGCCGATCGACAGCATCGGTGCCAGGAGGCAGCGCCTGGTTCCCTTGATTGGCGCGGGACGAAAGAGATAGGCGCAGGTGAGCCCGAGGGCCACCGGCAGTTGAGGGATCAGATCCACGGTCCAGAAGGAGAGGGCTCGCTCAGCGCTAAAGGGATGGGCGGCGGGCATCAAAAACAGATGGCGTGTACTCCAGCCAGCGGTAACGAAATGGCTCCCCATGAAGGCCAGGGCCGCCGGAATCCAAAGTGCCGCCAGGAAGGCCTTGCCGCAGGAGCGACCGCGTTGAAATGCTGGCAGGGCAAGCAGGATGGCCAGGGGCAGAGCGGTTTGTTTGGTGCACAGTGCGAGGAAGAGCAAGGCCCCGGCCAAGGCGCCGTGGCGAGGACTGGAGCGCACCTGTGGCGCCACTCTCAATACGGCGCCAGCCCCCAGGATCAGGGCCAACCAAAGCGAATCCACCCGAGCCACATCAAACCAGGCACCGGTCAGGGGAAAACAGGCGGCGTAGAAGCCCGCGGCCACCAGGCCCGGCAGAGGTCCAGCGGAGCGTTCCGCGTCCAGGGAAGCCAAGCGCATGAGAAGCGCGAGCGTAGCCAGGGTGGCCAGCAGGGACACCAGGCGCAGGGCGGTGAAACTCGCGCCGAGAAAGGGCGTCAGCAAGACCCCCAAAAGGGGGAAGAGGGGCGGGTATGGGAAGGGCGCGTACTCCAAGGAAGGTGCGCCATAACAGGTCTCTCCCGCCATCAACCGTTCCATGTGCTGGAGCAGGCCTCCCTCCTGCCATTCAAGCTCGAAGGGGTACCCAAGACGGCCACAGGCCACGCCGAGCCAACTGAGAATGGCCAGCACCGAGAGGCCCGCCAGCAAGCCGGTCAGCAGACGTTTCATGCGGCACGGCCCGCGCCGAACAAGGGCCCGCCGGCCCCCACTTCACAGGACGAAAAGGGCTGCATGGTTCACCGGATGCGGATTACCGTGTAGAGGATCTCCTCTGGACCGGAACGGGTGAAGTCCTCCACGACCTGGCCAGACTCGCCGCCCTCTTGCCACGCGGTATCGGTGTGCATCACCGTGGTCATTTCTCCGGTCAGTTCCAAGCTGTGAGCGTGCCCAGCTTTCAAGTCCCAGATGAGTTCGCCCTTTAGCTCATGGGTTTCAGTTTCCTCCAAGGCCAAGGAAAACTCACCCTCGGAATCCGCCTCGCTGAATTCCATCGCGCTAAACACCTCCACCTCGAGCTCCAACTCGATGTATCCCATGGAGCGCCCTTCCAGTTCCTCAATCGCCGCCAACTCACAGCGAATCGTGCCCGACCACTCTGCTTCGCCGGCTTCATCATCTCCCGCCAGGTCCTCGTCATCCCCGTAGTGATCATCCTCTTCCCCTTGTTCCTCGCTGTATTCCATTTCAATCGCGAGATCTCCCCCAGGCATCGTCAGCAACTCATAGAAGTCCGGCTCGATCTCCCACACAGCACCGATTTCCACACTGTCCTGCGGCAGGAACCACTCCAGATCCATGCTGATGTCGAGTCCATCCAGCAAGCTGACATCACCGGAACTGCCAGCTGCGAACTCCGCAAGATAGTCCTCCTGCTCCTCGTCCCATTCGAAAACAACCGCTTCGCCTTCGAGCTCGCTGGTCCCTTCGCCTGAGTTTTGCTCTTCCCCATCCTCCCAGAAGGCCTCGAACCCCGAGGCCTCCTCGATCAACTCAAACTCGCGCGTCAACCTCGTCAGCTCGCCCTGGTCATCCACGGCGCTGTACTCATCCACCACCACCAAGGAGAGGCTGCCCTTGCTGTGCTCATCGCCAGCTGAAAACTCGTCCTCGCCCAGAACCTCTCCATCAATCTCCATCAGCGCCTCTTCCAAGGACTGCTCCCTGCTGATTTCCACTGTGCGCCGCACCCGCGCGCCTTCCTGGGGGGCGAACTCCAATTGGACTCCCTCCACCAGCCGGCTGTTTTTTCTCAACGTTGCCCGCACATCGCAAAGCTCGGGGGCGGCCAACAATGCAAGCGGGATGTAGATGGCGAGGTGCATGGCGATTTGCTGAGTTCCGGATTGGAGATGGGGCTTATTTCGGCGATCCGCCGAGCAGGCCGAGAATAGTATTCCCGGGGCTGCAGACCAACCCGCAAGGGCACGGCCAGCGACGCTCGCCCTGGGGCAGCGCAAGGCGGGTCGCGCTTGCATTGTAATGAGAATGAAAGGAGCGCGCCAAACCGCTCCGCTGGCGTTAGCATGCTCGCCGCCATCTATCCGCCATGCAGCCCCTTCACCGTCCCCCCACTGGCATCTGCCGGCTGGCCACCATCCTCCTCGGCCTCTGCCTGCACAGCGCCTGTGCCACCCCCGGCGAGCAGGTCGCCGACGCCGACGAGGAGGTCTATGCCCTGCTGGCCGCTCGCCGCGCCGAGCTCTTCGGCGACGACGGCCCCTTCTCCATCGTGGACCAGGCCGCCAACCTGCGCGCACACCTCGAAGCTGGAGCCGACAGCACCCCCGCTGCCCTGTCGTTGGTGAACATTCTGGAGATTGCCGCTCTGAACAGCCGTGACTACCAGAGCCAGAAGGAACAGCTCTACCTGGAAGCGCTGGACCTGACCCTCGAACGCTGGCGGTACGCCAGTCGCCCCTTCGCCACCCTTACTGCCGCTGCAGACGGAGCAAGTGGCGGAGACGATTCGGTGTCCGTCGACGGCGAGCTGGGCTTCACCCGCCTGCTGGGCAGTGGAGCGAGTATCGTAGCCAGTATCGGTACCGATCTATTCCGCATCGTCTCCAGCGGCGACGGCTGGGATGCCATAACTGACATCTCCCTCTCAATCACCCAACCCCTGCTGCGCGGCGCCGGGCGCGCCATCGCCCGCGAGCCCCTGACGCAAGCCGAACGCGACCTGATCTACCAAGTGCGCGCCTTCGAGCGCTACCGGCGCACCTTCGCGGTGGAAACGGCCCAGCGTTTCTACGATCTGCTCGAAGCCATCGACGAGTTGCACAATGAAGAGGGCAACTACGACAACCTCACGGCCCTGCGCACGCGCAACGAAGCCCTGGCCGCCGCCGGACGCTTGTCGGACATCGAGGCGGACCAGGCCCACCAGGACGAGTTGCGTTCGGAGACGCGCCTGATCTCCCTGCGCGCCGCGCTCCAACGCCAACGGGATCAGTTCAACCTGTTCCTGGGACTGCCCGTCGGCACACAGCTCGATCTGGATCAAGAGGAGTTCACGCGCCTGAACGAAGGCGACGGACAACTCGCCGCCCTGGATGAAAAGGCGGCCATCGCCCTGGCTCTGGATACGCGCTTGGACCTGCTGACCGTGCGGGATGGACTCGAAGACGGGCGCCGCCAGGTGGAGCTGGCGCGCGATGCCCTGCGCGCCGGGTTGAGCCTGGACGCCAGCTTAAATGCCACGGAAGACGGCACGAGCTGGTCCGCCGGACTCGCCCTGGACGGCCCCCTCGACCGCCTGGCTGAGCGCAATGCCTATCGCGCCCAGTTGATCAGCTTGGCGGCGGCGGAACGGGACTTGGTGGCCAGCGAGGACTCCATCGTGGCGGGAGTGCGCGATGCTCTGCGGGGCGTGGGCAACTCACGCCAGAGTCACGCCATCCAACGCGGTGCCGTGCACCTGGCTCGCCGCCGGGTGGAGAGCGCCCAACTGAACCTGGATGCGGGGCGCGCTTCGACCCGCGACTGGCTCGAAGCTCGCGAGGCCCTGCTCGAAGCGGAAAACGCCGCCTCCGCCGCCCTCATCGATTACACCCTGGCGCGCCTGGACCTGTACCTGCAACTCGAGGTGCTGGTGGTGGACAGCGCCGGCCTGCACGCGGCGGACGAACTGCTCAAGGAACTGGATTCATGACCACATCTTCTAAACGGCGGCGTTCTCTCTTGCTTCCCTTGGCTTGCTTGCTGGCTATCGCCAGTTGGAGCCTGGTTCAGGGAGATTGGCTGGGCACCGAACCGGCCAGCGCCTTTGAGGGCGTCCCGGTGCGGCGCGGCGACCTCCTCATCTCCGAGTCGGCCCACGGCAACCTGGAAGCCAAGGATTCCCTGCGCATGGTCTGCGAGCTGGAGGGACGCGCCTCCATCATTTTTCTGGCGGAGGAAGGCACCATCGTCCAGGAAGGTCAGTTGGTCTGCGAGCTGGATGTGTCGGACCTGCGCGACCGCCGCGTGACCCAGGAGATCTCCGTCAAGAACGGCGAGGCATCCTTCACCAAGGCCCGCGAGCAGTACGACATCCAGGAAATCCAGAACACCAGCGACATCGCCGAGTCCAAGCTGGCCCTGGAATTGGCTGGCATGGACCTGGCCAAGTACACCCAACCGGACGGCGAGTGGGAACACGAACTGGCCCAGGCGGAAGAAGCCATAAAGCTGGCGGAGGAAGAGCTGAAGCAGGCCGAGGAAACCCTGCGCTGGACAACCCAGTTGGCGGACAAGGGTTTTGTGCAACGCACGGAGCTGGAAAGGGACGAGCTGTCCCTAGAGCGTGCCCGCATCAAGTTGGAACAATCCCAACGGGAGAAACGCCTCAAGGAGACTTTTGAGAGGCCGCGGCGTCTGGCGGAGCTGAACTCCGATGTGGCCACACGGGAACGCGAAGTGCTCAAGACCGAAAAACAGGCCCGGGCGCGTTTGGCTGATTATGAAGCAGCTCGCGACTCGGCGGAGTTCATGTTGGAACGGGAGCGCGAAAAGCTAGCCAAGTACACGGACCAGATCGGCAAGGCCAAGATCCTCGCACCCGGGACTGGCATGCTGGTCTACTCGCGCACCAGGGGCAGCAGTTGGCGCGGCGGCGGCGAGGTTCCCGAAGAGGGCAAGGATGTCTACGAACGCCAGGAAATCGCCACCATCCCGCGCGCCGGCGGCATGACCGCCATCGCCAGCCTGCACGAGACCAAGCTGGAGAATGTGCGCGTGGGCCAGAGTTGCAGCGTCACCATCGACGCCATACCCGGCCAGGTCTTCGTGGGCGAGGTGGCCTTTCTAGCCGCGGTGGCCGACTCCGGCAGTTGGATGAGCAACCCCAACCAACGCCTCTACAAGACCGAGGTCACCATCGAGGATGGGGTGCCGGAAATGCGCCCGGGGATGTCATGCAACATCGAGGTCATTATCGATCAGCTGAGCGCCGTGCTCTATATCCCGCGCCAGTCGGCGCACCTCGATGGCTCCGAAACGATCGCCTTCGTGGTGACCGACGGCGCTGTGGAGCAGCGGGTGATCGGCGTGGGACAGGACAACAGCAAGTGGGTGGAGATCACTTCCGGGTTGGCGGAGGGAGAACTGGTGACCCTGTCGCCGCCCGCTTCCTGGGAACCGTCGGCCACGGCCCCCGCCCCTTCCACTGGCCCGCAGGGGAAGGGTCCGCCGTCAAGGAACTCGGCCCAAGCCCCGGGTTCCGACTCGTCCAGGGGTCCGAACAAGGCCGGCAGTCGCGGGCCTGCGGGTAAGCAGGACGGGCCCCGCGCTACGACACCGGCGCCTTCCTCCACCAGGGAGGCTTCCCATGGCCAGGGGACCTCGCGCTCAGCTCCCGCCGGTGCAAAGCGCTCCCCCGGCCAAGCCCTCTCCAAGAGTCGAGCGGAGTGAGGAACGCCAGCGGAGAGTCCAGCGCCTCGGCTCTGAGCCCCGTGGTCGGCGGGCCCGCGCCCCTCACCGAGACCTCCGTGGCCAGCCTGCGCGGAGTGGGCCGCACCTACACCATGGGCACCAACCAGGTGCATGCCCTGGCCGATTTCAGCTTCGACTTCAAGGCCGGTGAATACTGGTCGATCATGGGCAGCTCCGGCTCGGGCAAATCGACGCTACTCAACATCCTGGGTTGCATCGACCGCCCCACGGCCGGGGACTACTACCTGGCCGGGCAGCATGTGAACTCCCTGGACGACGACGAGCTTTCCTCCCTGCGCGGTCAAGCCCTGGGCTTCATCTTCCAGTCCTACAACCTGATCCCCCAGTTGAATGTCCTTGAGAACATCCTGGTACCCGTCCTCTATCGAGACGGCGTCTCCTCCACCAGCACCGCCCGCGGCATGGCCCTGGCTGAACGCGTCGGCCTGGCAGAGCGCCTGGACCACCGTCCGAGCGAGCTCTCCGGCGGCCAACAACAACGCGTGGCCATCGCCCGCGCCTTGGTCAATGACCCTGCTCTGATTCTGGCGGACGAGGCTACGGGCAACTTGGATTCGCAAACCGCCGCGGAGATCCTCGACCTCTTCGACGAACTGCACGCCGAGGGCAAGACGATCCTGCTAGTCACCCATGAGCCCCATATCGGCGAACGCACCGAAGGCCGGCTCCAACTCAAGGACGGGCAGATCGCCGACGCCCGCCACGGGAGAGCCTAGCCATGCAACTGGCTTCACTCACGCGCGCCGTACGCCTCGGTGTCAGCAGCTTGGCTCTGCACAAGCTGCGCGCCTTTCTGACCACCCTGGGCGTGCTCTTCGGCGTTTCCAGCGTAATCGCCATGCTGGCCGTGGCCGAAGGTGCCAGCGTCGAGGCCCAGGAACAAATCCGCCAGCTGGGCAGCGAGAATGTGATCCTGCGCAGCGTGGCCCCGCCCACGGACAAGGTCTCGAACCAAGAATCTCGCATCCTGGCCTACGGCCTGACCCATGAGGACCTGGCCCGCATCCGCGACACCTTCCCCGGTGTCAAGCGCACCATTGGCATCCTCCAGGTACCCGAGGAAGTGCGCCAGGGCTCAGCCGTTTGCAGCCCCCGCGTCCTCTGCGTCCCGCCCAGCTATCTCGCCGCAACTGGCCGCGAGATGTTCCAGGGCCGCTTCTTCGTCCCCGCCGATGGCGCGCAGTACGATCCTGTTTGCGTCCTGGGCTACGAGATCGCCCGTTATCTTTTCCCCTTTGAATCGCCCCTGGGAAAACGCGTCAAGGTCGGCGCCGACTACTTCGAAGTCGTGGGCGTGGTCTACCCCCGCGTCCCCATCTCCAGCCTGGCCACCGATCCGAGCACGGAGGTCGGCGGCGAAGTGTTCATTCCCATTGGCACGGGTCTCAAGGTCTTCGGCGATCGCCAGGTGACGATTCGCAGCGGCACCGTCGACATCCAGGAAGTCGAACTCCACGAGATCATCATCCAAGTGGACGGCGGCGCCAATGTCCCCTTCGTGGCCGATGCCTGCCGCAGCATGCTGACCCGCAATCACCAGGAGAAGGACTTCGAGGTCATCGTGCCCCTGGAACTCCTGCTGCGGGCCGAAGAGACCAAGCGCATCTTCTCCATTGTGCTCGGCAGCATCGCCGGCATCTCCCTGCTGGTGGGCGGCATCGGCATCATGAACGTGATGTTGGCCACGGTCACCGAACGCACACGGGAAATCGGTATCCGCCGTGCCCTGGGCGCCAAGCGCGCCCACATCGTGACCCAGTTCCTGGTGGAGACCGTGGTCCTTTCCGGCTGTGGCGGCCTGGCCGGCGTGGCCCTGGGCCTGGCCATCCCCATGGGCATCGAACGCTTCAGCGATATGCGCACCATCGTGACCCCCGGAGCGCCCCTGCTGGCCTTCGGTATCTCCGTGGCCACGGGCATCATCTTTGGCCTCTACCCGGCCTGGCGTGCGGCACACATGGATCCCGTGGAAGCCCTGCGCCACGAGTAATCAGCGCCCGCGGCCCTGACAGTCTCCGCCAAGCACAAGGCCCTCATGCGCTGTGGCCTTGGCGGGGCATGAAGGGCGCCGCCTCCCTAGGCACTCACTCCCACTCGATCGTGCTGGGCGGCTTGCTGGAGATGTCGAGCACGACGCGGTTGATGCCGCGCACCTCGTTGATGATCCGGTTGGAGATTCGGCGCAGCAGCTCGTGGTCCAGATAGGTCCAATCGGCGGTCATGCCGTCCCGCGATTCCACCACGCGCAGGGCGCAGGCGTTCTCATAGGTGCGCGCATCCCCCATCACGCCCACGGATTTGACCGGCAAGAGAACGGCGAAATACTGCCAAAGGCCCTCGTCCGCACCGGCGGCTTCGATCTCGCCGGTCACAATGGCATCCGCCTCCTGCAGGATGGCGACTTCCTCGGGGGTCACTTCCCCGACGATGCGCACGGCCAGACCCGGGCCCGGGAATGGCTGGCGACCGACGACGATTTCATCGAGTCCCAGGTGCCGGCCGATGGCGCGCACCTCGTCCTTGAAGAGTTCCCGCAGGGGTTCCACCAGGTCCATCTCCAAGTCTTCGGGCAGGCCACCCACATTGTGGTGGCTCTTGATCATGGCGGTGTTCCCGCCGTGGACGGCGACAGACTCGATCACATCCGGGTAGAGCGTGCCCTGGCCCAGATAGCCGGCATTGCTGAAGCGCTTGGCCTCCTCGCGGAAGACCTCCACGAACTCATGCCCGATGATCTTGCGTTTCTGTTCCGGATCGACCACGCCTTTCAGGCGCGCGAGGAAGCGTTCAGAGGCATCCACCACCGTCAGGTCCAGGCCGAAGTGCTCCCGGAAGGTCTGCTCGACTGTTTCCCGCTCGCCCGTTCGCAGCAAACCGTTGTCCACGAAGATGCAGTGCTGGCGCGGCCCAATGGCCCGATCGACGATCAGGGCTGCCACGGATGAATCCACGCCGCCGGAAAGGCCCAGGACGACCTCGCCGGTTTCGCCCACGATCTCCCGCACACGGGCCACTTCGCGCTCCACGATACTGTCGGCCTGCCAATCGCTGGGCATTTCACAGACGCTGATCAGGAAGTTCTCGACGATCTCCCGGCCGCGCACCGTGTGGCTGACTTCCGGGTGGAACTGCAGGCCGTAGAGGCGGCGCGCCCGGTCCCCCACGGCAGCGCTGGCACAGGTGTCCGAGGCGGCATAGGCCTCAAAGCCCGCGGGCAGCGCTGTCACTTGATCGCCGTGGCTCATCCAGACCACGGTGCGTCCCTCCACATCCTGGAAGAGGTCTCGGGCCTGCTCGATCACGATTGATGTGTGTCCGAACTCCCGTTCGTCGGCGGGCGTTACTTCGCCGCCCAGGGTGCGACACATCCATTGCATGCCGTAGCAAATGCCCAGCACCGGCACGCCGGCGTCGAGCAGTTCGACGGGCACCTGCGGCGCATCGTCGGCGTAAACCGAAGCCGGCCCACCGGAGAGGATGATGCCACCCAGGTTCATGGCCTGCGCTTTGGCCAGGGCCAAGCTCGGAGGCGCGATTTCACACCAACTGCCGGCCTCGCGCACAATGCGGGCGATCAACTGGGCGTATTGGGTACCGAGGTCGACAATCAGGATGCCCCGGGGATCGGCGGACTTGTTCGAGGCTGAGCTCATTCCTGGAAGTAGTTGGAGGATTCCTTGGTGATGGTCACATCGTGGGGATGGCTCTCGCGAGCTCCGGCACTGGTGATGCGGATGAAACGCGCTCGCTCCCAGAGATCAGCCAAGGTGGCCGCGCCGCTGTAGCCCATGCCGGCCCGCACGCCGCCGCACATCTGATAAGTAAAAGCCGACAACGTGCCCTTGTAGGGCGTCATGCCCTCGATGCCCTCGGGCACCAACTTGTCGGCCTCGGTCACATCGCCCTGGCGATAGCGTTCCTTGGAGCCCTCGAGCATGGCTCCCACCGAGCCCATGCCACGCACACTCTTGAAGGAGCGCCCCTTGTAGAGAAAGGTCTCGCCGGGGCTCTCTTCCAAGCCGGCGAAAAGACTGCCGAGCATGACGCAGGAAGCGCCGGCGGCCAGGGCCTTGACCACATCGCCGGAGTAGCGGATACCCCCGTCGGCGATCACCGGCACATCAGTGCCGCCGATCTCCGAAACCACATCCTGCACGGCGCTGAGTTGCGGCACGCCGGTGCCGGCCACAATGCGCGTGGTGCAAATCGAGCCGGGCCCGATGCCCACCTTGACCCCGTCCGCTCCCGCTTCAACCAAAGCCCGAGCGGCTTCCGCAGTGGCCACATTCCCGGCCACCACATCGACCTTGAAGCGGCTCTTCAGCTCGCGCACCGTGTCCATCACATTGCTGCTATGGCCGTGGGCCGTGTCCACCACCAGCACATCCACGCCGGCCTCCACCAGCCCGCTGGCCCGATCATAGTCGTGGACGCCGATGGCCGCCCCAACCCGCAGGCGCCCGCGCTCATCCATGGCCGCATTGGGGAAGGCGTGCAGCATGTTGAGGTCCTTCATGGTGATCAACCCGGCCAGGGTTCCGTCCCCCTCAAGGATGATCAGCTTCTCCACCTTGCGGCGGTGCAAGAGCTCGCGCGCTTCCTCCAGGGAGGTCCCCGGCGGCGCCGTCACCAGGTTTTCCCCGGTCATGATTTCACTCACCAACGTGGCATCGCTTTTCTCGAAGCGACAATCCCGCCGCGTCAGAATCCCGACCACCGATTCGCCCTCGAGGATCGGCAGACCCGAGATGTTGTGCTCGCTCATGATGGCGCGCGCCTCACCCACCGTCGCCGTCGGCGGCAGTGTCCAGGGATCGAGAATCACACCATTGGCACTGCGCTTGACCTTGTCCACCTCGTTGATCTGCCCGGCCACGGTCAGATTGCGGTGGATGATCCCGATGCCTCCTTCGCGGGCCAGGGCCACCGCCAGTTCCCATTCGGTGACCGTATCCATGGCCGCCGAGGCCAGGGGGATCTTCAGGGGGACATTGCGCGAGAAGCGCGTGCTGAGGTCCGCGTCCCGCGGCAGCACATCCGAGTGCCGGGGGACGAGAAGGACATCGTCAAAGGTAAGGCCTGCGGGGAGGTTCTGGCTCATGGTGCACACGGGTCCTGGAAAAGGCGTGTACGCCCGGCCAGGGCACCGTGTCGGGGCGGAGCGGGCGGCTCGGCTCCGGACGGGCTTCCACACGCCAGATTCACAGTTGTGGAAAGGGCTAAGTCTATCCGCCGCGGCCCCCGCCTCCAAGGGCGTGACTCCCAATCAGCCCCTGTTCAAAAAAAGGGCCCGACACCAGCCGAAGCGAAGTGCCGAGCCCCAAGAAGGAGGAGATGCCCATTTGTCGGCCCCGAGGCCAATGCCCATTAGCCCCCAACCGCTATTCGTCCCCGCATGATGGAGAAATCAGTCCTAAGAGGGTGATTGACAACACCTTGCGAACGGGGCTCCATATGCTCTGGCGAGCCATCCACTCCCGAAACCAAGCGTGTCCTCGACCTTCCTCCACATCTTCCCCTCCTTCGTCCCCGGCGGCGCCCAACAGCGCGTGGCCCGCCTGGTGCCGTGCCTGGGAGAGGCCCTGGGCCACAATCCACAACACGCCGTCATGGCCCTCGATGGCTGCACGGAGGCTCAAGCGATCTGGCCCCCGGAAGTGCCCCTGGAGCTCATCCCGCCCCCGCCCCCCGGCGGCAGCTTTTCGCGCACGGTGGCCCTGCGCACCATGCTGGCAGCCCGCGCCCCGGACCTCCTGCTGACCTACAACTGGGGTTCCATGGATGGCGTCTTCGCCGCCCGCAGCCTGGGCCTCTCCGCCCATGTCCACCACGAGGACGGCTTCAACGCGGACGAGGCCGCCGGCCTCAAGACGCGGCGCAACTGGGCCCGACGCCTGGCCCTGGCCGGCGCCCATCGGGTGGTGGTGCCCTCAACGACGCTGCTGACCATCGCCCGCCGCCGCTGGCATCTGCCGGAGCGCCGCCTGGAGTTGATCCCAAACGGTATCGACACCGCCGACTTCGCCCCGGAAACGGACCACCAACAGGCCACTGACCTGCGCCAACGCCTGGGCATCGACGCCGGCGCCGCCGTCATCGGAACCGTGGGACACCTGCGACCGGTGAAGAACCAAACGCGCCTGATCGACGCCTTTGCCCGTTTGGACGACGATCTCGGCGCCCATCTGGTGATCGTGGGCGACGGACCAGAACGGGCCGTCCTAGAAGAGCGCCGCGCCACCCTGCCCAACCCCGCACGGCTCCACCTAGTGGGCCACCAGGATCCCTGCGGGCCCTGGTACAAACTCTTCGATATCTTCGCCCTCTCCTCCGACAGCGAACAGATGCCCGTATCCCTGCTGGAAGCCATGGCCAGCGGGCTGCCCGCCGTCGCCACCGCCGTGGGGGATGTGCGCGAGATGCTGCCGCCGATCCAACAACCCTATCTCGTTGACCTCGGCGGGCAAACAAGCGAACAACTGGCCAGCGCCCTCGTTGCCTTGCTCCGCGGCGAGCAACTGCGCCTTGAGTTGGGACAGGCCAACCTGGAAACCGTGCGAGCCGATTTCGATTTCCGCGCCATGGCCAGCGCCTACGCCCGTGTCTACGGCCAGGCCCTGGCAAACTAGTTCCCCTGCAAAAAAAGGCGGAGACGCGCCACAAGGGTGCGCCCCCGCCTACACATGAGAGAAAGGAGATGCCCAGTTCTCGGCTCCCCCGCCCGGGCCTTAACCGTGCGTCGGTTTTTTTCGCTGGTTCTCAGCCAGGCCAAACAGTTCATGGCGAGGCAAGGAAGGCGGGACGGCGGAAGCGACCCTGTGGGGCAGCTCCGCACGGCTCGACGAGCCTGACGCCGCCGTCGTCGCCGACGACCGCATCGATGGCATTGCTGTAGCAGGGAGTTTGTCAACGGGCTCCTTGCTCCTGCCGATAAGGAGCCCATGGCAAGCGTGCCCCACGACGACAACTACTGCGCTGGCGGCGCTGGCCAGCTTGGCCAGCCCATTCCGCCTGAACCCGCGCCGTTCCCTCCGTTCCCCGTGCTGAACAGCGAGCGCATCTACGACTCGCCCTGGGTTGGCCTGCGGCGCGACACCCTGGCCCTGCCCGGGGGCGCCGTCCAGGAACACCATGTGGTGGAGATCTCCCCCGCCGTGGTGATCGTGCCCGTGCTGGAGGGCGGCACCATCGCCTTCGTTGGCCAGTTCCGCCACGCCCTCCAAACAACTCGTTGGGAGCTGCCCGCCGGACGCCTGGCCACTGGTGAAGATCCAGGGGACGGCGCCCGACGAGAACTATTGGAGGAAACCGGCCTGGCCGTCGGCGAACTCCAGCCCCTGCCGGGCTTCCACCCCACCGGCGGCATCAGCCCCCACTACGCCCATGCCTTCCTGGCCTTGGGCTGCCGCCGCGTCTGTGCTCCAAACCCCGATCCGTCTGAACTGCTCCTGCAACGGGAGTTCACGCGCGCCGAGGCTGAGGCTCTGCTCGACGCCGGCCAGTTGACGGACGGCTTCACGGCCTTGGCCCTGATGTACGCCCTGCGCGGCGGGTTGTCGGACTAGGAGTCCGGCGGCCGAGGAACGCGGCCGTCGGCGGCGGTTGACGTCCGTCGGCGCAAGTCGGCGCAAGTCAGCGCAAGTCGACGCCCGTCAGCCCCCGTCAACCCCCGTCAACCAATAGGGGCAGGACCTCGAGCAAGGGCCCCGGACGCTTGACGGTCCACAGACCCGTCAGGGGGAAGTCCATCTCCGTGGGCAAGAAGGCCTCCGCCCGCTCTGCCCCCCGGGCCTTGCCGCTGACGAAGGGATCCACCGCACCGATGGGTGGTCCGAGATTCAGCGCCTGACTCAGAAATGACGGCTGGGACAAGCGGCGCCGCACGCGGCAGAAGTGGGTGATCTCCAACTCCGCCAGGACTTCCGCCGGCGTGTTTCCGTATCCCTCCAAGCCCCGGCGCACGCCGACGGTTTCCGCGCGGGTGTCCACATCGAACAGGTCCTCGACCATGACCGCCGTCAGTCCCCACTCGGAAACATCCAGCCGATCTTCCGACAGGGCCCGCAGGCGATGGCGCTCGCGGGTTGTGAGCCCGCCACCACCGGCCTGGCGCAACTCCCGGGTCAGCTCCAAACTGCGCCAGTCCAAGGGCACCAGGGGCCCGTAGCGATCCACCGCCACGCGCGATCCCAGGGGCAGTTGGTAGAGCAGTTCCTCCATCTCCGCTCTGGTGTCCGGGCGCGAAAGGACCACGGTGAAGCGCAGGGCTTGAACCAACGGCAGGGCCAGGATCAGGGCCAGGCCCGCCAGGCGCACGGGGCCCGGCGCAGCGGCGCGCCGTCCGCTGGACACGCTGGACCCGCTGGACACGCTGGACCCGCTGGACATCAGGCGCTCCAAAAGCACGCCACCGCACAGGGCCAGGGGCGGCACCAGGGGCAGGAGATAGCGCAGGTGGTCGCTGGAGTTGGTCAGGAAGAAGGCGCCCCATAAGAGGGCGAAGAGGATGGTCGGTCGCAGGCTGCGGCGGCCCCAGGCCAGGGGCAGGCCCGCCAAGCCGAGGATGAGCAGAACCGGGTCATAGCCAAAAAAGGCCCGGCTCAGTCGCGTGAAGGTCTCGGGCCGCAGGTCGAAGAGCAGGCTCATGCCGCCGACGCTGATCCCTCCAGCGGCCTCCACGGCGCCGCCGCCCACCACGCTCTCCGCGGGGGTGGAACCGTGCACCAGCAGGTAGGGGTGTCCGAGGAGGATGCCCACCAGGGCAAAGGCCGCCCCCGCCGCCAGGCCTAGGGCAACGCGCCTCGGGGAAAAGATCCCAGCCCACGAGGCAGAGCTCGCCCCGGGCCCCAGCAGGTAAGCGAAGCCCGCCAAGGCCAGTATGCCCAGGCCCGCCTGGTGGCAGGCAAAGGCCAGCCCGGCCGCCACCCCGGCCATTATCAGGGAGCGCCCGCGACCTCCTTCCAGGTAACTGATGGTCCCCCAACAAGCCAGGGCCGTGGCCAGGACCAGCGCTCCCCAGGGCCGCTCCTGGGTGGAGAACTGAATTGCCAAAAGGGCCGTGGCTCCGAGAAAAGCAGCTCCATAGGCACCGCCACCAAGGCCCGCCCGGCGGGCGGCGCGGTACAGCACCCAGGGCACGGCGGCTCCCATTAGGGCCAATAGAAGGCGCGCTAGCAGATGCACTTCCCCGGGGTTGGCCAGCAGGACCTCGCCATACTCGGCAGCATCTGACCAGCGCTCCGTTGCCAATCCGAGCCCGTAGTGGGCCGCGTAAACCGGCAGCAAGATGTAGGGCAGGAGATTCGGATAGGTGGAATACTCCCCGACCTCGGGCACCGGATCGCGATCCCTGGCCATGCCCAGGGAGTTCTTTACGAGGTGCGTATCCGGGATGTAGTTGCGCGGCAGCCCATGGCCAATGGGCGCCAGGCGCAGACTGAGGGGCAGGACAATGACCAGGGCCAGAAAGGCCAGTCCGCGCCTGTTGTTTCCGCCGCTTGCCGTTTCAGACATTTGATAACGCCTGACTCAGGCTTCCGGGTCGACCTCGAACCGCTTCAGGAAATCGTCCGTTTGTTCCACATCGTCCAAGCGTGTAATCAAGAGTTCGATGGCCTCGATAAAATTCATGCGCAGTAACACACGGCGCAGAGTACTGATCCAGCGATGCCGTTGATTCGTGAAGAGCTTTTCCTCTTTGCGCGTGCCAGAGCGTTCAATATCGATGGCTGGAAAAATGCGGCGATCCGCCAGCTTGCGGTTGAGCACGATCTCGCTGTTGCCGGTGCCCTTGAACTCCTCGAAGATCATGGAGTCCATGCGGCTGCCCGTATCCACCAGGCAACTGCCTAGGATCGTCAGGCTCCCAGCAGTTTCTGTGTTGCGCGCCGCGCCGAATATTTGCCGTGGCCGTTCCATGGCGCGGGAGTCGAGCCCGCCGGACATGGTGCGCCCTGAGTTGCCTGCCATGTTGTTGTAGGCCCGGGCCAGGCGAGTGATGGAATCCAACAACAGGACCACATCCTCCCCCATCTCCACCAATCGTTGGCAACGGCGCCAGACGGCCTCGGCCAACTGGATGTGGTTCTTCGCGGTTTGGTCGCTGGTGGAGACAAACACCTGCCCCTTGGTACTGCGCACCCATTCCGTGGCCTCCTCCGGACGCTCGTCCACGAGCAAGACCATCAGGTGTACCTCGGGATAGGCCAGTTCGATGCCCTTGGCGAAATCGCGCATGAGAATCGTCTTGCCACTGCGCGGCGGCGCGACGATCAACGTGCGCTGGCCGCGCCCCACCGGGGCCACTAGATCCAAGACACGCATGGAAACATTGTCAGTGGCATCCCCCACCGCATAGTGGAAGTCCGGGTCAATCGTCACCAAGCTGCGGAAGCCGCGGACGGCTGCCCATTCCTTTGGCTCCTTGCCATCCACTTCGGTCACATCCAAGAGTTGCCATTTGTGTTTTTGCCCGCGCCCGATCGGGCCGCTGACAATGGCCCCCTCCCGTAAATTGTGGCGTTGGATGAGGTTCTTGGACACATAGATGTCCTGCTTGCTCGGCGTGAACTGGGCTTCCTCTTGGCGCAGCACGCCGATGACACCGTTGTCGAGACAGAACATGCCACTGCCCACGCCCTTGGCCTCGACCTTGCGACCTTGCTGGCCCTGGCCGCGCTGGCCCCTTTGGCCCTTCTTCCCTTTTTGACCCTGCTGGCCTTTTTGACCTTGTTGACGCTGCTGGCCTTGTTGACCCTTGTTCTTTTGTCTCCGCCCCTGGCCCTGGCCGCCCTGCTTCTTCTTGCGCTGCCCCCGTTCCTGGCCGCCGGACTTGTTCTGCTTGCCTCCGGAGGAGCCCTGGCCCCGCTTGCCCGAACGGCGCTGCCTCTGCCCACCCTCCTTGCGGGTTTCGCTTCCTCCGTCACTGCCATCTGCGGCACGATCCGCGTCACGATCAGCGGCACGGGCGGATGAAGCTTTTTCCTTCTTCCGAGAGCCCTGGGACTTGCCCGCGCCCTTGGAGTTCTTGTCACGCGGCTTGGGCTCCGGTTGCATGGCTCCGAAGGGGGCTTGGTCGCTGGCGGTGGTTTCTTTTTGGGTCACTGTGCTTCCGCGGCTGGCCCGCGTGGGGTCTCGCCCGGAGAGTACCGCCGGGCGGGTCTCGGGCCTGGATCTGTGGCCGTCGGACAGACCGACAACCAGTTTCCGTTTCGTCCGACGCTCCCGCCGGGTGGACCGGCGCGGAACAGGATGGGGAGCACCTCGGGGCCTTTCCCCATGAATCACGGGGCGGCTCCAGGGCCTGCTCATCCCGTTGGACTTGGGATTAGAAGAGGAACTGAAGGGAACTGGGGAGACCGGAGAGAACCGGCCACCAGGTCTGCCTCGCCATCCCGGGAAGACCCGGAAAACTGGGCGAGGCGCGTGCAATAATGATGGTCTCCACTTAGGCGACCGGGGTCGTCACCGGCTAGGGGCGGCACCGAACGGCAGTCTAGGCGATCCCCGGAGAAGCTCCCCGGGGCAAGCGTCCATCCTTGGTTAAAGGATGCCCGATGCCGTGGCCAATGGCCATGGGAATCAGGAAAAACAGCCCCTTCCGCGTACTGATAGGCCCGAAAGGCAGGTTTTTCACTGGGGAAGGCCACCGGGGCCTCAATCGGCCTTCCACCACCTCCGAAGCTGCAAATGGTCGGGGTGAGAGGATTTGAACCTCCGACCTCTGCGTCCCGAACGCAGCGCTCTACCAAGCTGAGCCACACCCCGACAAGGGCGAAGACGATAGTCGCCTAGGCTCTCCCCGTCAAGCGCCCTGCCCCAAGGGTTCGACCTCGCCCAGCTCAAAAGGGCTGGGGACCCGCCTGAGCGACCTAGCGCCCCAGATCCACGAAAGAACCGCCGTTGGCCTTGGCCAGGTCCTTCATGAACTGCTTCCTGAACTCGCCGATGGCGATGGTGTGCAGGACCACCTTGCAGGTGGCGTTGGCCGCGGTGAACTCCCGCAGGATGTCCGCTGAATCGATGTACTGGCCGGTGGACGGACGGCCATCGGAGAGGAAGAAGATCGTGTCGAGCTCGATCTGGTAGTCGCCGGTGCGCGGGCTCTTGGGGTCGGGGTCGATTCCCAGGGCCGCCATCAGCGCCCCATAGGTGTTTGTCTTGCCACCCTCCAGGTTGGCGGCTCCCGCCAGCCCCACGGCGGAATAGGTCTCCTTCGAGTTGCCCCCGATCGCCTCCAGGTTGCGTACCCAGTCAGCTGCACTGGAGCGCCCCAGGGCATTGGCCTTCTGTTGGCGTTTCTTCCAGTGCTCGATCTTCGTGGCAAAGGCAATCACATTGAACTTCACATAGGGCTCAAGGCGTTCGATCGTGCGCGCCAGCTCGGTCTTCACAATGTCGAGGCGTTGCATGGATGGGTAGCCACCCTCGGCAAACTTCTCGCGCTCGACGACCATGTTCTCCATGGAGCCCGAGACATCGATCACAAACAGGATCGAGCGGCTGGGTGTGGAGATGCCGTGATAGCTGACGGCACCGGGTGGCGAGTACTCCTCGGCCCGCGCTTTCTTGGCCGCCAGCAGCTTGGCCAGTTCCTCATCAGTGGGGATCTCATAGCGTTCCTTGTAGGTCTCCCAGAAACGCTCCCACAGTTCCCGGCGCTGGCCGAAGGCGCGCCCGGTAAGAGATTCGAGGGCAGCGGCCACATCCGCTGCTAGACGCCCTTCCTCCCGGGCCATTTGGGCAATGAGGAGAGGCACGGAGTTAGTGCGCCGCACGCGGGCCAGGGCGCTGATGGCGCTGGCGCGCACCTGCCAGACGGCGTCATCAAGGCCCGCCGCCGCCGGCTCTAGTACCAAACCCGAGCCCCGCTCGGCCAAACTGTCGAGTACCGCACAACGCACGGCGGGCTCCCGATCACCGGCCAGTTTGACGATCAGCTCCGCCGCGCCTTCCGACGGACCGGCTGCCAAGGCCAACACGCCTGCCCGACGCACGCGCCAGGACCGCCGATCCTTCAAGCACTTCTCCAGGGATTTGTCCGCGCCGCCGTAACGGCCAGCCGCCAGGGCACGCAGGAGGCCCAGGCGCGTGGGTTCCTTCTTCTCTTCCTCCAAGGCCACCAGGAAGGCCTCGATCGGCTCGGAGGTCTTGAAGCCTGACAGGACGCGGACAGCAGCCTGCACCACATCCTTGTCCTCCAGTTTGAGCACCGGCACCAGGACCCGGACCACGCCGGCATCTTCCACATCTTCCAGAGCCAGGATGGCCTCCACCCGAGTGGCGCTGTCCTCGTACTTCTTGAAGTACTTGATGAACTCCCCCACCAGGTTGTCGGGGTCTTCGCCGGATGGCGGCGCGGTCCTATTGATGCTCGCGGCGCCCGCCAGCCCGCTCATGGCAAGCGGAGCAGTAGCGGGGGCGGCGGTGGCTCCCATGGGGAGCAACAGCAGTCCCGCCAAAACCAAGTGTCGCACGTTTCTCTTCATGGTGTCTTGTCTAGTCCCTACCCGGATAGGGCAATCAGCTACCGACGTTTTAATACGCGATGGCCGCCCTGGCGCAGGGTAACGCCAGCGGTGTCGAGGTACTCCAGGATGGGAATCAGGAACTTGCGCGTCGTCCCGAGAGCATCGCGCAACTCGGGAATGACCAGGCTGCCGTTGCGCTCGCAGTTTGCCACCACCGCCCCCCGGGCCCGCTCCAGGGCTCCGGCGGCCATGACCATCTCCGGCGACAAGCGCACGGCCTGGGCGCGGTCCACCAACAATTGAACGAGAGCCTCCAGCTCCGGTTTCCCACAGCCCAAGGCCTCAGCCAAATCACAGAAGGCCGGCGGCGCCAGGCCGGCTTCTTCCAGCTTGGTCACCAGCGCAGTCAACAGGGAGGCGCTCTCCCCATCCAACTGCGCCTCGCGTCCGGGCAAGCCCAACCGCCCGCCACTTTGGCGCGTGAGGCGTTTCTCGGTCTCGGCCACCGCCAGGGCGGAGTCCAACAGCTCGGTCTCCATGCCGGAGGAACTGCGCAGCTGGCGTACATCCATCACGGTCCGCAGGGGATTGGCGGCAAACCACTCGGTGACTGTGTCCACCGCAGCGTCGACCGCCTGGGAAAGAACGCGCCGGTGGAGCCAACGCTCGCCGCCCAGGGGCGCGGCAACTTCCCCGGCTGCTTCCAGCTCCGCCAGCATCTCCCGCACCTCGCCACGGGAGCGCTTGATCGCCACTGTCAACTCAGCCACATCGACCAGGCCCTGGTGCCGTGCCAGGGTCGACTCGAGGAGAGCCTTGGGGGAGTCCAGACTCTGGGCCTGGTGGGACAACTCAGCGATGACAAATTTCTTGAAGCGCTTCAGGCGGTGGCGACTCTCTTCCAAAATGATGCCGCCCCCAAGGGTCACTAGGGGCGAAGCCAACCGCAGGACGAAGCGATCGCCAGGGGCGCAAACGAGGTCCTGCTCCAGGCGCAGTTGGGCCAGGCATGTCTCCCCCGGGGCCAGCTCCTCCGCGTCCAAAAGCACCACTTCGCCCACGGTTTCGGCGGTCCCCGTGTGAACGCGCACGGCGGAGCGGTCGCGGATGGGCTGCGAACACGAAGCCAGGGCAGTGAGGCGTGCTCCAGCCATGCGCACCGGGCGGTAATAGCCCGGCGTGGCCACCACATGGCCGCGGTCCACGGCATGAAAGTCCACATCGGTCAGATTGATGGCCGTGGAATGACCGGCCCGCGCCTCATCCGTGCGGCTGTGATAGGCCTCAAGGCCGCGCACCTTGCCACGGTGTCCACCGGGCAAGACCTCAAGCACATCCCCGGTGTGCACACTACCGCTGGTGGGCACACCGGTCAGGATCGTGCCAAAGCCCTTGGCCGTGAAGACCCGTTGGACCGGCATGCGGAAGACGCCGCTGGCCGGGCGCGGTGTGACCAAGCGCGCCTGGCTGGCCAGCAGCTGCCGTAGGTCCTCGATGCCCTCGCCGCTGATGGCCGAGACGCGCTGCACGGGTGCGCCCTCCAGGAAGGTGCCGGCCACGGTTTCGCGCACATCCTCCTCCGCCAACTCCACCAGTTCCTCATCCACCAGGTCGATCTTGGTCAGGGCTACGACACCGCGCGAAACACCGAGCAACTGCATGATGGCCAGGTGTTCACGGGTCTGGGGCATGACGCCGTCGTCGGCGGCCACCACCAACATGACCAGGTCGATGCCAGAGGCCCCGGCCACCATGTTGCGCACGAACTTTTCATGGCCAGGGACATCGATCAGGCCCACGCTTCGGCCGTCTTCCAGTTCGAAGCGGGCGAAGCCCAAGTCGATGGTCACGCCGCGTTCCTTCTCCTCCTGCCAGCGATCAGGATCGGTGCCGGTCAGGGCCAGCACCAGGCTCGACTTGCCGTGGTCGATGTGCCCGGCAGTGCCGATCACGATGGGGAATATCTCCCCCGAGCCCGTGGCCCCGGCCGGATCGTTCCGTGCTGTTTTGGTTTGCTCTTCCAAGGGAACCTCGCCGCAGAGGATACCGTAGAATGCCCCCATGACCGTCTCCGCCCTGCCATTCCGCACCCTGGCCCCCTGGCTGCGGGAGTCCTTTGGGCGCCCGGTGCGCCGCATCGCCCTGGACGCTGGCTCCAGTTGCCCCAACCGCGATGGCCGGCGGGCCCTGGGAGGCTGCACCTACTGCGATGTGGAGGGCTCCGGCACCGGTGCCCTGCGCAGCGGCGAGGAGCTGGCCGCCCAGTTGACCGCTGGCATCCGCCGCGTGCGGCGCACGGGCCCCAAGACCGGCGCCATCGCCTACTTCCAGTCCTACTCCAACACCTATGTGGGCCTGGAACGCCTGGCGGAGATGCTGGAGGTGGTCGCCCCTTGCATTGGCGACCCCGTGGTAGCTATTAGCATCGCCACGCGCCCGGACACCCTGCCGCCGGAGGCCTTGGAGCTGCTGGGGCGCTACAACCGCCGCGTTCCGATCTGGATCGAACTCGGCCTCGAAAGTGCCGATGATCGCGTCCTGGAGACGATCCGCCGCTTTCATACCCGAGCAGAGTTCGAGAGAGCGGTGGCCCGTTGCCGGGCGGCGGGCCTCTTGACCGTGGGGCACGCGATCCTCGGCCTGCCCGGTGATGGCCGAAACGGAGCCCGGGGCACCGCCCGCTGCCTGGCCGCCGCCCAGGTAGACGGAGTCAAGGTTCACCACCTGATGATTCTCGAACGCACTCAAATGGCCAGCGAATGGAGAGCTGGGGACTTGAGCACCCTAGACCATGAGACCTACATCGACTTCCTGGCTGACTTCGTTGAACGCCTAGACGCAGAGCAGGTCCTGCACCGCCTGACAGGCGACTCTCCCCCGGAAAAACTGCTCGCGCCCCATTGGCCCGTTCACAAAAACGCTATCCGCGAGGGCTTGGCAGCTGAGTTGCGCCGCCGGGGAACGCGCCAGGGTTCACACCTGGCCTGCTCTAGCTGATCGCGAGCGCTGGCCCAACACCGGGCGCGCCCCTAACGCGGGCTATGAACGGGGAACGACGATGCGGTCGCAGTTTGGGCACTGCACAAGATCGCGGCCTTGGGCCAGTAGCACCAACTGGTTCGGACGCAGCTCCATGAAGCAACTCTGGCAGACGCGCCCGTCTAGTTCCGCCAGGGCATCTCCTTCGCGCGCCTCCAACAAGCGCTCATAGAGACGCAGGCTGGCGGCGTCCACATCGGTGGCGCAACATCCCTGGCGCCTCTCCAACAGAGCCGCCTCGCGCACCTTGGCATCCTTCAGCTCCACGGTGATGTTCTTGTGCAACTCCGCAAAGGTGGTCTTCTCCCCCGTCAGGCGTTCCTCCAACGCCACGACCACTTCCTCCTGCTCTTCCGCCTGCCCCACCAACAATATGCCCTCGTCTTCCTCCTCGGCGATTTCCCTCTTCAGGGACTGGGCCTGGTGTTGGAAGGCGGCGATCATGGCCACGTCCCCCCGGGACTTCATGGCCTCCGCTTCCACCTTGCGTTGGCGTTGACGCTGAAGCGTCGTGTGGTCCTCGATTTCCCGGATGCGCTTCTGCAGCTCATGCAGCACGGCCCGACGAGAATCGATCTCGCCCTGCTGGGCCCGCAGGGAGCCCTCGCGGGCCTGGAGTTCGGCGGGCAGCCGCTTCAGCTCGCGCTGGACGGCGTAGAGATCTCGATCAATCGCCTGGAGCCCTTTGAGGGCTTTGACCGTGTCATGCATAGGGGTTGTGGTGGGCAAGTGGCCGAGCACTATATCCCCCGACGGCCACCGGAGATACCCCGGGCATGGAAAGCACAAAAAAGTCCATCCTGGCGCGCCAGGATGGTTTTTGACCGGGGCCCGTTTTTGGCCCCGGCCTATTCCCAGCCCGCTACATGCTCCAGCCGCCGGATGAACTGGTCTCCTCTTCCTCCACCTGGGCTCCATCCAGGAAGCTGGCCAGCTGGCGCGCGCGCACCGGGTGACGCAGTTTGCGCACGGCCTTGGCCTCGATCTGGCGCACCCTTTCGCGGGTCACACGGAAAATGCGTCCGACCTCTTCCAGGGTGTAGGTGTAGCCGTCGCCGATGCCATAGCGCAGCTTGATGATCTCGCGCTCGCGGAAGGTCAACGAGGAGAGTACATCGTCGATGCGATCCTTCAGCATCTCGTGGCCGGCGGCCTGCATCGGGCTTTCGGCCGATTCGTCCTCGATGAAATCACCGAAGTAGGAATCGTCCGACTCGCCGATGGGTCGATCGAGGCTGATCGGATGCTTGCTGATCTTCATCACGCGCTTGGCCTCATCCATGGTGATGCCAGTGGCCTCGGCCACTTCTTCCACGGAGGGTTCCCGCCCCTTCTGCTGCACCAGGTGCTTGGTGACATTGCGTAGCTTGCTCATGGTTTCAATCATGTGCACGGGAATGCGAATGGTACGCGCCTGATCAGCGATGGAGCGCGTGATCGCCTGGCGAATCCACCAGGTGGCGTAGGTCGAGAACTTGTAGCCGCGCCGATACTCGTATTTCTCCACGGCCTTCATCAGGCCTGTGTTGCCTTCCTGAATCAGATCCAGGAATGAGAGGCCACGGTTGCGGTACTTCTTGGCGATCGAAACAACCAGACGCAGGTTGCCACTGGAGAGCAGGCGCTTGGCCTCCTCGTACTCCTCGTGGTGCAGGCGGATCTGGTCGATGCGCCGCTTGAGCCGCGGGGCGGGCTCCAGGGCAACAGTTTCCAATTCCTTGATTTGCTCATTCAGCTCGCGCTTCTGGGTCGCGCTGTTCTTGGGGTTGACCAACTTGCGTTCCAAGGAACGCATCTCGCGGTAGTGGTCTTCCAAGATGTCCAAATAGGGCCGCACCTTCTTGATCTGCAGGTGGCATTCCTCGATCAGGATCACCAGTTTGCGGCGCAGGTTCTGCACCTTGACCAGGGTTTCCGCTCGCTCGGCCTTGGTGATGCGTTGGCTTTGAAGCGTCTGGTAGACCTCCCGCAGGCGCACGACGAGGGCCTGAATGGTGATCAAGTTCACCGGCAGACGCTTGGCCAAAAAGGGCTTGCCGAGGGTCTCGACGATCAGGGGATCGTCGTCGGGCTTGGGGTTGGGATTGACTTTCAAGGTGCGGTCAAAGGCCAGCCGTCCGGCGGCCACCAGTTCCAACGTGTCCAATGAAGCGTCCATGCAGACGCCGGAGCCCATGCACTTCTTGCGGAAGCGCTTGCGGGTCACCTCGATCGTCTTGGCCAGCGAGATTTCCTCCGGCCGCGTCAGCAGGGGAATCTCACCCATTTGGGTCAGATACATGCGCACGGGATCGTCGATCTTCTCCGGCAAGGCGGCCTTGACGGGGGTCGCCTTGGCGGCCTTGCCCTTGGCCGGCGCGGCCGCTTCCTTCGGCGCGCTCTCCGTGGCCAGCTCCATGTCAGAGTTCAGGCCTTCGGCTTGGGCATCCTCATCCGAGACCAGGCGAATCTCCAAATCGTCCATGGCCACGAAGAGCTGGTCGAGCTCGTCCGGCGGAATAAACTGCTCCTCCATCAAGCGGTCCAACTCGCCCCGGGAGACAAAACCACGGGTGCGTCCGTTTTCGAGGAGAGTTTTGAGGGCGTCGTCCTGTTTCTGTTTCATGTTAATGCGCGTCCGCTCTGAGGACTTGGGTGCTTGGTGAGGTCTGGTTTGATTCCGTTTGCTGGTTGCCCAGTTGAGTTAGTTCGCGGGCCTGTGCCCGCCAATGTTCTTCCGCTTGCTCATCACCGGCTGCCATCCGGCGTTGCGCTTCCCCCATGGCATCCGTCAACGCAGCGCGCCGCGTTTGGATGCGGTTTTCTTCGAGAAACCTCAGTTCTCCATTCACGAGTTCGCGAGGTGTCTCGGCCGTGGAGGCCAACTCCACGGCCTTTATGACGAGCGGGCGCGCAGGATGTTCCAAGAGAGAGCTCAGCAAGAGGCCCTCTGATATGACGCCGTCCTCCGAATCGTAGAGTTCGAAGAAGGTCACCAGGGCGTGGCTCACGCGCGGCTCGGGACACCCTTCCAACCAAGGACGCACCAGGGCCGCCAAGCTGTTGTCCAGCAAGATAGCTCCCAGCAAGCGAGCGTAGGCTCCCACCAGGCGGCGTTCCTCTGGAGTAGGCTGGCGCCTTTCCGGCACATTCGTCGAGCCGGCCTCGTCCGCCGCTTGGGCCAACGGCGCCGTCTTGCCCCGTACGGAGCGCGCCTCGGAGGTGCGTCCGCCGGTATGTCCCCCGCTATGTCCAACAGCGCCTCGCCCGGTGAGGGGATGGCTGGCAAACTGCTCCCGCAGCACTCCCTGGGCGAGGCCCGTGCGCTCCGCCAACTGGGCCAGGAGCGCCTCCCTGTGCACCGGTCGCCGCAAGCAGGCCAGGAACTCCACGCAGCCGTCCACGGCCCGGGACAAATCTCCGCCCCCCAAGTGTTCGATGCCCGCCGTGACAAAATCAAACCAGCCCTGGGCTCCGGCCAAGAGGGCGTCAAAGGCCTCCGCTCCCTCGCGGATCAAAAGGTCGCAGGGATCCGTACCCTGCTCCAGGGCGGCCACCTCCAACTCGATATCCAGGGCCAAGAGCCCCTTGAGGGCCCGTTCCGCCGCTTGGCGTCCGGCGGCGTCCCCGTCGAAGACCAACGTCACGCGCTTGGCCCCCACGCGCCTGACAAGGCCCGCATGATCGGCGGTGGTCGAGGTGCCCAAGACCGCCGCCACATTCTTGCGCCCGACCTGGTGGGCGGCCATGACATCCGTGTAGCCCTCCACAAGTACCAAATGGCCGCCCTTGCGCACGGCCTCGCGGGCGCGATCCAAGCCGTAGATCAGCCGCCCCTTGTGGAAGAGCTCAGTCTCCGGCGTGTTGACGTACTTGGGCCCGCTGCCCTCGTCATCCAGCAGACGCCGCGCCCCAAAACCCAGGGGACGCCCGGCAAGATCGCGAATGGGAAAGGTCAGCCGTCCGCGAAAGAAATCATAGCTGCGGCCTGAATCGTTGCGGCGCACCAGGCCGGCCTTGAGGTAGGCATCTATGTCCAGCTGCTCCTCGCTCACCACGCCCACCAGGGCCTGGCCATCCGGCGGCGCAAAGCCGACGGAAAAGGCCTTGAGGGTGCCCTCTTCCAAACCGCGCGCCCTGAGGTAATCGAGGCCCGCCTTACCCGCCGGGGAATGGAGCTTGCGCTCGTACCAGTTACAGGTGCGTTCCACCGCCTCTAGCAGAGGATCGAGAGGTTCCCGGGGGCCGCGGGTCCGGGCGGCCTTGGGCAACTCCACGGCGGTCTGGGCCGCGAGCAGCTCCAGGGCCTCCATGAACTGCACGCCCAAAAACTCCATCAGGAAGTCGAGCTGGTCACCGCCGTTGCTGCAAGATCCGTAGCAATGCCAGGTGCCCTTGCGCGGATCCACTTTGAAGGAAGGCGTCTTCTCCTCGTGAAACGGACAGACCGCCTCCCACAGGGCGCCGGCCCGTTTCAAGCCCGGGACCCGCTCGCGCACCACCTCTTCAATGGGGGCGCGGAGCTTGATCTCCCGGATGGCGTCTCGGAGGTCGTCTGAAGGCAAGGAGGTGGAGCCGGAGCACGATTACTCCGACGCGGGGTGTACGGGGTTTGGGAAGTGGGTGTGGGCTAGGGACGCGTCATTTGGCCGCCGGCGGCCGGTCGCCCTCGGGACAAAAGTGATCGAAGACGAAAACCGGAGGGCGCTCGGGGGGCAGCGTGCTGGACTTGGAAAAACAGGTGGTGGACTTGGTGCGACGACCGCTTGGCCGCGCAAAGGGGATGGACTAAAGTAGGGGCCGTCCGTCGGGAGTTGGACGACACCGGAAATGGACAATAGGCACACTTCTTCCCGGGGCAGGAATGGCACCCGGGAATCCGCCTGGGCCGCTCCTGATAAGGTGGGATGAGGCAATCAAGAACCCCCGTAGGTCCAGGATCAGCCGTGTGGAGGAAAGCGGCCCGCTTCCCAAGTCCATAGCATTATAGCACTTGTGGGCGGGAAAAGACGAGTGCGAAGCTGCAAAACACGCTCATGCCCCCAAATTGGCCTTCCCGCCCCTCGACCATCCGAAGCCGGGATGGGGCCTCGGCGCCACCTAGGAGGGAGGCCCCAGGGCCCTGGATAGGGCCAGGAGCTCCGCCACGGACAACTCCCCAGGCCTGGCGCTCCCGTCCAGGCCGAGGCTCCCCAGCACCTCCCCGGCCCGTTCCCGATCGCCGAGTTGACGGCCCAGGAGTCCCAAGAGGGCCTTCCTGCGCTGGCCCAGGAGGATCCCGGTCCAGTCCCCAAGACAGGTCATCTCCTGCGCTCCGGGCCGCTGCGGGAGCAGTTCCAACTGGAGCACGGCGCTCTCCACCCGGGGCCGGGGCCAGAACAACTCGGGTCCCACGGTGCGCACCATGCGGGCCCCGTAGAGGGCCTGGACTTGGACCGAGAGCGGCCCCCAGTCGCGCGTCCCGGGCACCGCCACCAGCCGGTCCACCATCTCCCGCTGGAGCAGCAGGGTCATGGTCAGCGGCGGGTTGGGCAGACGCGCCAGCAGCGCCGTCACTGGCCCCCCCACGCTGTAGGGCAGGTTGCTGACCACGCGCCAGCTGCCCTCGTCCGGCAGGGCCTCCAGCACTTCCTGGGCCAGGTGATGTTTGCCATCGAGTACATCGCAGTGGATCCACTTCACTGACGGAGCTTTCCCAGTCGCGGCGGCCAACCGTTCCCGGGCCACCTCCAGCAGGCGTCCGTCGATCTCCACCGCGCTCACCCGCGCCCCGGCGGCCACCAGGGGCACGGTCAAGGAGGCACAGCCGGAGCCGATCTCCAAGACGAAGTCCCCGGCCTCAACTCCGCCATCCCGCACAATGGCCCGGGCCAGATTGGCGTCCACCATCATGTTCTGGCCCAGGCGCCGGGAGGGCCGGTAGTCCCGGGCGGCCAACTCCGCGCGCACCGCCTGCCAAGTGCCGGCTTCCCCGTTGCCTTGCTCTTCACTGCCTTGCTCCCCGCGGCCTTGCTCCCCGCGGCCAGGTTTCCCGGCGCCAGATTCTCCAGTGCCAGATTCTCCGGCGCTGCTCTCCTTCGCGTCGTTTTCCATCGTGCAGTTTCCCTCTGCGCCGATTTCTCCAGCGCAGTTTCCCGCGGCGTGGCTCTCTTCCGTGCCGCTTCCCTCCGCGCAGTTTCCCTCTGTGCCGATTCCTCCAGCGCTGTTTCCCGCGGCGTTGCTCTCTTCCGTGCCGTTTCCCTCCGTGCCGTTTTCCCCCGTGCCGTTTCCTTCCGGCGGCGAGTTCATCTGCGAGCTCCCTCCAGCAACGCCCTCAGCCCCGGCGCCGCCCCTTCTTCCGCCGCCAGCCGTTCCAAGAGTGGCAGTGCGGCGCCACCCCAACTCTGGCCCACTGAGCGTAGTCGGCCCAGGAGGGCGGCGTCCCGGCTCCAACCCGAAGCCTGTGAGCGCAGGTACTCCTCGGCCCCCGCCACACAGCGAAAGCCCAGATCCGCCGCCCGGTGCCGCCGGTCGAAGCCCTGTTCGTTGTAGGCCAGCCCGCCCTCCGAAGTGGGCCCGGACAGGGGACGGCCCCGCGTGCGGTACGAGCCCCCCAGGGCTCCGTCCCGGTGCCCGCGGGCGGCCAGCGATTCCGTGACGCGGCCCCTGGTCCATTCCGCCGCGTTCCCCAGGAGATCGTGAACTCCCTCTGGACTGCGCCCGCGCTCGAACGTGCCACAGGCCAGAAGGCGCCCCAGGCCCAGTTCCAGGGTGTTCGCCACGGCCCGCGCCCGACCCGCTCCCCAGGGCCAGGGCCGCCCCCGCTGGCCCCCGGCGATGCGCAGCCACTCGCAGGCCGTGGGCAGGCGCAGGCCCCGGGCCACGGCGTAATCCTCGGCCTCCTCCAGCGTCATCCAGGTGGCCGGCCAGGTATCGCCGTCGACGCCCCAGGCCTCGGCTTCCGCCAGGGGAAAGGTCTCGGCGCTGCCCTCTGCCAGCCAGCGCCGCCACTGTCCGCGGGAGACTTCAAAACGCTCCACGAGCAAGTCCGCCACCGCTGGACAGGTCGCGCCCGGGCCCAGCTCCAGAGAACAACCCGGGACAAAGACCATGCCTTCGACGGCCAGGGGCTCCCCGTATGCCGCGCGCCCCAGCGCAGCGCTAGCCTTGGCGGAACTGGCAGTGCTGGAACTCGCCGCGGCGGAACTAGCCCGCGTTGCAAGAGACGAGCCCGCCCCCCCTTCATCGCAACCCTGCAATCCAAGGCTGACACAGAGGACCAGACAGGCGCCCAGGAGAACTCGCGGCGCCCGGCGAATCTTCAACAGGTTCTCCGTGCCGGGGCAGGCGGCCCGGTCAGCCCCGCGGGCCGTCCGGGCCAGTGCCCGATAACACTACTCGCCGCCGATTTGGGCGTCCTGGACGAAGATCTCCACACGACGGTTCAGGCGCTTGTTGTCGGCGCTGTCATTGGCCACAACCGGTTCATGGGGGCCGAAGCCAGCCACCACCATGTCCGCCGCTGGAATCTGCTTCGAGGCCACCAACAACGAGGCGACCCCCACCGCCCGCGCCGCCGAGAGCTCCAAGTTGCCACCGGGAAAACGCTCCAGGGTCTTGGGTCGAACGATGGGATCACTATCCGTGTGTCCGCGTACCCAAACACGGCCGTGGGGCAGGGCTGCAATCTCACTAGCCACTTGCGCCAGGGCCTTTTGCCCCTCCGCGCCGACCTCCGCCGAACCGGAGGCAAAGAGCACCTTGTCCTGCACCATGTAGACATAGCCTCCCTCCACATCAAAGCGCTCCACATCTCCCGGCGGCCGGCCGAGGGTGTTCAGCATTTCCTGCAGTTCACCCATGCGGTGTTCGATGCGCGTGTCGAAGCCCGCCTCCAACACCTCCACTTGGCTCAGGGCCAGCTCGCCCTTGAGTTGTTCGGAGCGCGCCTCCAGCTGGGCCACATATTGGCTGAGGTCGTGGACCTGGGTTTGGTAGCGTTTGGCGGACTCGAGAGTCTCGTCGTACTTGCCCTGGGAAACGCAGGAAGCCAAAAGGGCCAGGCCCAGCAAGGCCGGGGCCAGGCTAGGTGTCAGTTTGGCGGTTGCGGCGTCTTGGCCGTGGTGTCGAATTGTGTTCATCGCGTTGTTGATTGCTCGTGCCATGGGTGGAACGCGCCCCACCGCTCTGGTGAGCATCCGCGTCCCCACGGCCGAGTCTAGCCCTCCGACGAGCCCGAATCCAAAGCGTTCCCCGGGAGATACCGTCCAAAAAACAACACCGGAAAACTCCCCCCCCCTTGGGGGGCCGGGGAGAGAACCACACACCCCCTTGCCACCGCGCACACCAAAGCAAAAAGCGCATACCCAAACCCAGCGCACACGCAAGCCCAGCTGTCCCACTCCCCAAAACCAGAAAACTCCCCCCCTTGGGGGGGCTGGGGGGGGGGACCACACAACCCCTTGCCACCGCACATACCCAAGCCCAAGCACATACCCAAGCCCCGCTGTTCCACTCCCCAAAACCAGAAAACTCCCCCCTTTGGGGGGGCTGGGGGGGGGAACCACACAACCCCTTGCCACCGCGCACACCCAAGCCCAGCGCATACCCAAGCCCAGCTGTCCCACTCCCCCAAACCGGAAAACTCCCCCCCTTGGGGGGGCTGGGGGGGGGAACCACACAACCCCTTGCCACCGCGCACACCCAAGCCCAGCGCATACCCAAGCCCAAGCACATACCCAAGCCCCACTCCCCCACTCCCCCAAACCGGAAAACCGGAAAACCCGAGAGATCACCGGCCGCGCTGGATTCAGCAAAGCGCCGCCGGACCGGGGGCCGGCGGCGCAGCGAGTGTGCCCTAGCTCCTAGAACTTGGCGCCGAAGATCCCAGCCACGCTCTCGGCCACGCTATTCAGCTGACCGCGAGAGAGGGCCAGGGCGATCGGCAGACCGAGGACCAGGACCAGGGTGGTGGCAATGGCCGCCAGGCGCACGCCCATGCCCTCGCTCTCTTCCGCCGGCGCGGCGACGACGGCAGCGGCGGAGCTACGGCGCACGGGGGCGGCTTCGGCGATGTCCTCTTCCTCGGCGAGGTCGATTTCACCCACATCCTCCACATCCTCGATGAGCGTATCCACATCGGTGATTTCCTGGGTGGCCATGCCGGCCTCGTCGTCCAAGTCCACGGCATCCTCGAAGACGACCTCTTCGCCGGCATCGGCCACCGAGACCACTTCGCCGGATAGATCGCTGCGCAGGCTGTCCACATCGC
The DNA here is from genome assembly GCA_002686595.1 of Planctomycetota bacterium. Classification (GTDB taxonomy): domain Bacteria; phylum Planctomycetota; class UBA1135; order UBA1135. Next base: position 46,756 of record NYXZ01000108.1, read on the forward strand.
TGCGGCGTAGTTTCATGGTATCGCCTTCACGGAAGGCGCGAATTTCGCCCTCCGAGACGAGGCGTTTCAGCTCCTCGTCCTTGAGGCGCAGTTTGTCGAGGGCTTCCTCGAAGCTGAAGAATTCGTTTTCTGCCACTGGGTGTCTCCTGTGTTGCCGAATCGGCGTTTGAAATGAAGGGGAGGTGGTTGGTTAGCGGGGAGAGGGTGCGCCCTGAGAGGCGAACTCCTTTTCGAGTTCCTTGTAGGTGTACTCGGATTGATCGTTGAAGCCGTCGAGTTGCAGATCGAGGTCGATGCGCCGGGCACCGACGAGCTTGATGCCCTGCATGCTGCGGGAGCCGCCGGTGGCCTGGTAGACGGCGAGCTGCTTTGATTCGGTGTCGACGAGGTACAAGAGGCTGGCCCCGGTCACATCGAGGCCCGTGACCGCGATCATGCTCCCGTTGGAGTCCGCCGTGGCGAAGGCCCCGGACATGGTGGGGGCGGGCCCGGAATCGGTTCCCGTGCCGCCATCGCCCCCGTCCTGGGGAGGCTGACCCGGCAGGTAGGCGAGGGCCAGGGCACTCAGGCACAGGATGGCGGCTACCACAGGTGTACTCTGGCGGAGCAGGGGGTTGGGTGACATGGCGTTAGGGGTGTTGCTGGCTGCTGAAAAACGGCGGCGCCTCGGGCTGGGGCCCGGAAGGGGCTGCATATCCTACTGCCTGGTATCTGTTGCGCCAGAACTTGCCAATCCCCTGGGTCGGGAACCCGGCGCCTTACAGGCCCGCCAGATCGCCGGAAATCTCCTCCAAGAGGTCCTTCAGGGTGATCAGGCCCAGGGGCGCCTCGGCGCTGCCCACGCAGGCCAGGCGTTGGCCGCGCAGGCGCAGGCGGGCCAGGGCCGCATCCACACACAAATCCGGCTCCAGGAAAAGCAAGGGCCGCAGGCGGCCGGGGACAGCGGTCGGCGCTGCCTGGCTGCCATCCCCGTCCCCGCCGTCGGATCCGCCAGCACCGGCGGCCTGTTCTCGCTGGGCGATCAGGGCCTCTAGTTGGTGCACATAACCGCTCACGCGGCCATCCCCATCCAGAACGGGGATGCGGCTGTAGGGACACTCGGCCAGGACCTCCCCCAGTTCACGGGTTCCCTGCCGCAGGAGCTGGATCTGCTCCCAGGGCACCATGATCGAGTCTATCGAGGTCCCCCGCAGGCGCAGGGCGTTGCGGGCCAGCCGTCCGGCGCCCTCCCCCAGGGCTCCGGTGCGTTCGCCCTCCGCCAGCATGTCGAGAACTGCTTGGCGGGCACCGAAGGTGGCGAAGTCCGGATTCCTCACACCCGAGAGGCGTTGAGCAAGGCCCGCCAAGAGGTGCAAAGGACGGGCCAGGGGCCAGTAGAACAGGCGTGAGAATGCCAGAAAAGGTGCCGCAGCTCCGCACAGGATGTGAGGACGACGACGAAACAGTTCCTTTGGCAGGGCTTCCGCCAGCAGGAACATCACCGGGCTGAGAAAGAGGGTGAGGATGATCTCATGGGCGGCCCGCGGTATGGCCAACACACCGAGCAAACTGCCGCTGGAGAGGGTCGCCGCCTCCACCGCCAGGTTGTTGCCAATCAAGACGGTGATCAGGAGGCCAGTTTCGTCGCGTAGCAGCCAACGCACAAGGCGCCAGCGGCGGTGGCCGGCGCGCGCTTCCATGTCCACGCGAATGCGACTCAGGGAGTAGAAGCCCGTCTCCACACCTGAGTAGAGGGCCGCAGCCACCACAGACAGCCCCAGAAGCACGAGGGTCCCGGCGAAGCTCATCGCTCCTCCTCGCGCAGGACACGCAGATCAACCTCGTGTACCCGGCGCCCGCGCATTTCATTCACCACCAGTTCCAAGCCGCCCGCACTGACCCGATCTCCCGCCCGGGGCATGCGGCCGAGCAGGGCCAGCACCAATCCCGCCACGGTCTCGAACTCACGGGGCACCAGTTTGCGTCCGAAGAGCTCGTTCCAGTCGCGGATGGAGAGTTGGCCCGAAACCCTAAAACGCCCCTCGCCCAGGGGTACCACCGCCGGTCGGCGACCCTCCTCTTCCGTGCGCAGGTCCCCCACCAGCTCCTCAAAAACGTCCTCCACGGTGACGATGCCCGCCGTCCCGCCCCACTCGTCCACCACCACCGCTTCCGAAGTCCGGTCCTCGCGGAAGGTGTCCAACAGGTCCAGGGCCGAGGCCACTTCAGGTACGAATTTGACGGGCATCACCAACTGGTCAACTGGCCGCTCGGGCCAGCGCAGAAGATCCCTGACCTTGACGCAGCCAAGTACGCGATCGATGCCTCCGTCCACCACCGGAAGCCATGAGCGGCGTTCTTCAATGGCCTGGGAAATAGCGGGCGAGGCATCCTCCGCCGCCAGGTCCAGGGCGGTGATATCGACCCGCGGCGTCATGATTTCCCGCACGCGGATACTGTCGAGCTCGACAATTTCCGCCAGGAGGTCAGCCTCATCGGCCAGCAGGTCCTCGCCGGCGCTGCGCTCGAGAACCTCAGCCAAGGCTTCTGTGGTGATCCCCTGCTCCGGTTTGCCGGCCTCTCCGAGGGCGCGCAGGATGACCTCTATGACGGCGTTGGCGGCGCGGCGCGCAGGGGCCAGGATCTGGACCACTGCCGCCAGCGGCAGCGCCGTGAAGCGCGCCACGGCGCGGGGCGCCCGCAGGCCCAGGGTCTTGGGCAGGATCTCGCCGCACAGGACAATGGCCAGCAGAGCAACTGCCGCGGCGGCCAGGGGACTCCAGCCTGCGCCGGCGGCCAAACGTGGCACGAGGGCGAAGAAGACCAAGTTGACCACCAAGTTGCCCAGCAGTACAGAAACCAGCAAGTCCCGCGGATGCTCTAGCAGCTGCTTGGCCCGGGGCCCGGCGTTTTCCTGATCCTCTGGCCCCAGAGAAAAGAGGGCGGCCTCGGAGGCCGCGAAAAAGGCCGAAACCGTCAACAGCGAGAGGGCCACTCCGACGGGCAGAAAAGCCTCCATCAGACCGTGCCTCCCGTCTGGCCCGCGTCACGGGCCGTGCCATCAGTCACAATCCGCGTGGGTTGCTCTCCATCAGCGGCCCCCGCCAAGGGCAGGCGCACCTCGACCCGAAAGCCAGCACCGGGGCTGCTGGCCAGGCGCACCTCGCCGCCGTGATCAGCCGCCACCTGGTGCACGATGGCCAGGCCGAGACCGCTGCCGCGTCCGCTGTCATCGGTGGTGAAGAAGAGGTCCGGGGCCCGGGCCAGGAGTTCTTCCGCCAACCCCGGTCCGTTGTCCGCCACCACCAGATGGAGTTGCTGGCCGCGGCGCTCGACTGAAATGTCCACGCGCGGCGCTGGGGCAGCCGCCTTCGCCTCAGCCGCTGGCACGCTCTCAAACGCGTCCAGGGCATTGGCCAGCAGGTTGAGCACCGCCTGGCCAAGTTCGTTGGCCTCGCCCAGGATGGGTGGCATGGCGCGCAGGGCTCCCAGCGCCGCCTCCCCTCGTTCCGCGCCCACCGTGAGCACCAGCTCCACGCCCAGGGCCCGAGCCCGGTGGGCCACCAGGGCCAGCGAGTCTTCCACCGGTCCGGCCAGGGAGATGGGCTCCGGCTGGGTGCGGCGCGGCGTGAAACGCAGCAGCTTGCCCACGGTCTGCCCGATGCGTTCCAGGCCGGAACGCAAGAGGGCGTGGTAGCGGCGCCGACCCTCGCCCTCTACCTGGCCCGTGTCCAGGGCTTCCACGGCATTCAGCAAGCCCCCCAGGGGGTTGTTGATCTCGTGGGCGATGCCCGCGGCCAACTCGCCTGTGGCCGCCAGGCGGCGCTGGGTCATGGCCGCCGCTTCCGCTGCCCGGGCTTGGGCCGTGGCCCGACGCACTTCCGCCTGCAGCGCCGCATCGTGGCCTTCGATGCGCTCCGCCATGGAGTTGAAGGTGCCCATCAGGCTGGCGATTTCACCGTGTAGGCGCGGCGGCTTGACGCGGGCGGAAAAGTCGCCGTCGCTGACCCGGCGTGCGGTGCCGGCCAGGGCTTGGACGGGGCTCAGCACGAAACGCCGCAGACCCGTGAATGTGACCCAGGTCATGAGCAGGGTCGAAAACAGAAAGGCCGGCAGCAAACTGGTGAACAGCTCGCCGCGGTCCACGGTACTCGGATAGGGAAACCAGCAACCGCCCCAGGCACCCAGGTTGTCGTCGCCGTCCCGCTCTCCATGGCTGAGCAGGTCGCGGGCGGGTGTTCCCGGGGGAAAGATCGGCAGGGCCAATCCGCCGGCGGCAGCCCTGGAGAGCCCCGAGTCGGCGGCCGCGGCGATGGCCCGCAGGACCTCCTGGCGGGGAAAGTCCCCCTCGCGTTGGCCGCTGCCCAGGGGGTTGAGCCAAACGCCCTGGGGTTGGATGTCACCGGCCTCGTCGCTGGTCCAGGCGCGGCCCAGGATGACCGCATCCGGAAAGTGGCGCCAATAGGGCCAACGCAGGATCTCGGCCACATTGAGTTCGCCCCCGGGTTCGATGGAGGCGCGCATGGTGTACTCGACAAAACCGGCCAGTTCCCGGGCCAGCTCCAGCCGATCGGCGGCCATCTTGCGCGTCAAGAGGCCCAGGCCGGCGCCGAAGACCGAGAGGTTCACTCCCGCCACCAGCAGCAACACGCCCAACCGCAGGGGCACCCTCACGACCTCTGTCCTGGTTCCGGTACAGGTGGCGCGTGCATCAGACGGAACCCAGCTGTCCCATGATTTCCATCAGGGGCATGAAAAGGGCCACGACGATAAAGCCCACGAAGCCGGCCATGACGAGCAAGAGGGCCGGTTCCAGCAGCTTGAACATGGCGTCAATGCGCCGTTCCAGTTGCACCTCATAGGCGTCGGCCACCTTGAGCAACATGCGGTCGAGCTCGCCGGTTTCCTCGCCCACATCAACCATGTTGACGACCAGGTCATCAAAGAGCCCGGTGTCCCCCATGGGACGGGCGATGCCCTCGCCTTCGCGCACGGTACGGCGAATGTCCTCGACGCCGGCCATCAGGACTTCGTTCTGCGTTGCGTCGCGCACGATGCCCAGGGCGTCGAGGTGCGGCACACCGGCTTCGATCAGGGTGCCGAAGGTGCGGGCGAAGGTCGCCACCAAGGAACGCGAGACCACGGCCCCGAGCCCCGGCAGCTTGAGCAGCAGGGAGTGCATGCGGTAGCGGTAGTCGCCGCCCCGGCGCATCAGGACACCATGGAGGAAGAGCAAGAGCAGCGGCGTGCCGAAGACCAGATACCACCACTTGATCATGAAGGCCGAGAGGTCCAACAGCAACTGCGTGACACCGGGCAGGGTGATGCCGAAGGAGGTGAAGATTTCCTCGAACTTGGGGATCACGAAGACTATCACGGCGCTGACCACGGAGAGGGCCACGACGACGATCACGCTCGGGTAGATCATGGCGCCCTTGACCCGCGAGCGGATCTCCGCCGCCCGTTCCCGGAAGGTGGCCAGACGATTCAGAATGCGATCGAGTACACCACCGGCTTCACCGGCGCGCACCATGCTCGAATAGAACTGGTCGAAGATGGTATCGAACTTGCCCATGGCCTCGGACAGGGGCGTGCCGCCGGAGACATCCTCCACCAGACTGCGCAGCACATCCTTGAAGGGGCCGGGTTTGGTCTGGCCTTCGAGAATGGTGAGGGCCTTGACCACGGGGATGCCGGCTTCCGAGAGGGTGGCCAGTTGAATGGTGAAGTCCGATACCAGTTGGGCTTTGACGCGCCCCGTACGAATGGGGCGCGTGGGGCGTCCGGAGCCGCCTGCTCCAGTAGCGGGGGCAGCGGGTGCCCCCGACTCGGCGCGCGGTGTGTTCCTGCGTATTTTCTTGGCCATGGTTTCTGGGCGGGACTCTACCCCCCGACGGGGATGGGGAACAGTAACAGGGCAGACAAGATCCTGCCTAACAACCTCAGACTCCGGTTTCCCGCAACACTTCCTCGATGGTGCTGCGCCCCTCGGTCACCATGCGCAAGCCACTTTCGCGCAGGGTACGCATGCCACCGGCGATGGCCTTGCGGCGCAACACCTCGGATGAGTCCCCGTCGAGGATGGCCGTGCGCAGTTGTTGATCAACGCGCATGACCTCAAAAATGCCCACGCGCCCGCGGTAGCCCGTGTGGTGGCACTCCTCGCAGCCCTTGCCGTAGTAGAAGGATGTGCCGCGCAGGGCTTCCCCATGGGGACCGAGCTGCATCAGCACTTCCTCGTCCGGCTCATAGGCCGTGGAACAGTTGGCGCAGATAGTACGCAGCAACCTCTGGGCCACCACCGCCTCCAGGGTGGCAGTAATAAGGAAGGGCGCCACGCCCATGTCCACCAGGCGTGTAACCGTACTCGGAGCATCGTTGGTGTGTACGGTCGAAAAAACCAGGTGGCCGGTCAGGCTGGCCTCAACGGCCACGGCGGCGGTCTCCGGATCGCGCACCTCTCCGATCAGGATCATGTCCGGGTCCTGGCGCAGGACCGTGCGCAGGACCGCCGCATAGGTCACGCCGATATCCTCGTTGACCGGCACCTGCACGATGCCCTCGATGTCGTACTCCACCGGATCCTCGGTGGTGATGATCTTGATCTCCGGCCGACTGGCCTCGGTCAGCATGGCGTAGAGGGTGGTGGTCTTGCCGGAACCGGTGGGGCCCGTGACCAGGATGATGCCGTGGGGCAAACTCGTCAGGGCGCGCAGCTCTTCCTCTTCCGTGGGCCCCAGGCCGAGGGCCGGCAGGCTGAGGTTCACTGCGCTGCGGTCCAAGACGCGCATGACGCAACCCTCGCCTGAAACGCTCGGGAGCGTGGCCACGCGCAGGTCCACCGGGCGGCCATCGATGGATAGCTCGATGCGCCCATCCTGGGGCAGTCGCGTTTCGGTGATATCCAAGTCGCTCATGACCTTGATGCGGCTGACCAGAGGCAGGGCCAGGTGCGCCGGCGGGGCTTCCACCTCGAAGAGCGAGCCATCCACGCGATAACGGATCCGGAAACTGTCCTCGAAGACTTCGAAGTGCACATCGCTGGCGCGGTCCCGCACGGCGCGGTGCAGGAGCGAGTTCAACAGACGCACCACCGGTAGACTGGCGGCGGCGGACTCCGGATCCGCATCACTGGTGGCGCTGGCGGCGGCGGCGATGGCATCGGCCAGGGAAGCTTCCTCGCCGTAGTGCTCGCTGACCTTGGCCCGCAGCGCCTGTTCCTCCGCCACGGCCCCGCGCACTTCCATGCCGGTGGTGAACGAAAGGTCCTGCAACACGGCCGTGTTGAGCGGATCCGCCAGGGCCACGGTCAGGATGCTGCCCTCCAGGCGCAGGGGCAACACGCAGTAGGTGTGAGCCGTGGAGCTATCGACCAACTCCAGGGCCTCGTCCATGGGCGTGCCCGAGGTCAAGTCCACGGTTTCCATGCCCGCTTGCACGGCCAGGGCACCGCTCACATCACCGGCGGAGCAGTGGCCCAGTTCAACGAGGCACTGGCCGATCAAGCCACCGTGCTTGCGCTGCTCTTCCAGGCCCTCCTGGACCTGCCCCTCCCGCACAGCGCCACGCTCCTTGAGGATCTGGCCCAGCAGGCGTCGGCCCCCGGCCGTGTCGGTTGCGCTCACAGGCGCGCCTCCAGGTCCCGCGGATCTTGACTGCCCTCCAGGGCGCTCTCACGGCTGATACGCCCGGCCTGTACCAGGTCGTAGAGGAAGTCGTCCATGGTGACCATGCCCGTCCGGCGCGAGGTCTGGATGGTCGACTGGATTTTGTTCGTCTCGTTCTTGCGGATCAAGTTGCCGATGGCGTTGTTGTTGATCATCACCTCAAAGGCCGCCGCGCGCCCCTTGCCATCCGCGGTGGGCAGTAGGATCTGGGAGATGACCGCCACCAAGGAGACGCTCAACTGGGCGCGGATCTGTTCCTGCTGGTTGGCCGGGAAGGCGTCGACGATGCGGTTGACGGTGCGCGCGCTGCCGGTGGTGTGCAGCGTGCCAAAGACCAGGTGTCCGGTTTCGGCGGCGGTGATAGCAGCGGAGATTGTCTCCAAGTCGCGCATCTCACCCAACAAGATCACATCTGGGTCCTGGCGCAGGACGCGCCGCATGGCCTCGGGGAAGCCATCCACATCGGCGCCGATCTCGCGCTGGGTGACCACGCCCTGACCATGGCTGTGGTAGTACTCGATGGGATCCTCAATGGTGACGATGTGCCGCTCCTGGTTCTGGTTGATCCAATCCACCATGGAAGCCAGGGTGGTCGTCTTGCCTGAGCCCGTGGGACCGGTGACCAGGATCAAGCCGCGCGGACGCTTGAGGAGCTCTATACAGGTCTCCGGGAGTCCGATTTGATCGAAGGTGAGCAGGCGCGAGGGAATCAGACGCAGGATCGCCGTGTAGCGGCCACGTTGGCGCAGAACGCTGATGCGAAAGCGGTTGCCGTCGGTGTGGGCCAAGCCGAAGTCGGTGGTGCCGCCTTCCTCCGCCTCGCGCCAGTGGCGCTCGTCACAGAGTTCGCGACAGAGGCTCTCCACATCCTCATCCGTGAGCACCTCGCTCCCCATGGAGACCAAGCCACCATGGATGCGCGCCACCGGTGCCCGCCCCGGGTTAAGGTGCAGGTCGGAGGCACCGACTTCGATGGCCATGGTCATCAGTTGCTGGGAGCGGGTCATGACATATCCTCAACGTGGGGGCCTGGGATTAGTGTATTCGACATGGGTCAGATCTAGCCATCGCTGCGCGTTACGCGCAGCACTTCCTCCAGACTGGTGACACCTTCGAGCACCTTGCGTGCACCATCACTGAGCAGGGGTTCGAGGGCACCCGTGGCCTGGGCCGTGCCTCGGATTGCCTCCAGGCTGTCGCCGCGGAATGTGGCTTCACGCATTTCATTGTCCATGGAAAGCAGCTCGAAGAGGCCCGCTCGGCCTCGGTAGCCCGTGCCCTCGCACAACCGACAACCGGTGGGCCGGTGAAACGGATGTCCGGCAATGCTGGCCACATCCAAGCCCAGGGCACGCACTTGTTCCGGCGCCGGCTGATAGGCCTCGCGGCAGTCCTGGCACAGGCTGCGCACCAGTCGCTGGGCGACAATGGCCTGGACGGAGGCGGAAACCAGGAACGGCTTGATGCCCAGATCCGAAAGGCGCGTCAAGGCGCCGGCGGCATCGTTGGTGTGCAGGGTTGAAAAAACCAGGTGTCCCGTGAGGGCCGCCTGAATGGCGATCTCCGCCGTCTCCAGGTCTCGGATCTCACCCACCAGAATCACATCCGGCGCACAACGCAACATGGACTTCAAAATGCGCGCGAAGCTGAGGCCGATGCGCGGCGCCACCTGTACCTGGTTAATGCCGGGGATGTGGTATTCCACGGGATCCTCGGCGGTGATGATCTTTATATCTGGACGGTTCAGTTCCGCCAGGGCCGCGTAGAGCGTGGTGGTCTTGCCAGAGCCAGTGGGACCGGTCACCAGGCAGATGCCGTGGGGATGGCGGATGACATCGTCAAACCAGCGCAGGGCCGGGCCGGAGAAGCCCAGGTCCTTGAGGGACAGGAGGCCCGCGGACCTGTCGAGCAGTCGCATGACCATGGATTCCCCGTGGCTGGCGGGCAGGATCGAGGCGCGCACATCGATGGGACGCCCGTCAATGGTCAACCCGATGCGCCCGTCCTGGGGCTTGCGCTTCTCGGCGATGTCCATGCTGGCCATGATTTTCAGACGGCTCATCAAGGGCGCCGCCAAATGTTCCGGGTGCTCCGCCACATCGCGCAGGATGCCGTCCACGCGATAGCGCACGCGCAGCCGTCCGTGGCCCGGCTCCACATGGATATCGCTGGCCCGCGTCTCCAGGGCATCGCGGAACATGCGCGTCACCAAGCGGATGATCGGGGCGTCATCCCCCTCTTCGTCGGTGCCCATGCTGGCCGCCACGCCGGCCTCGTCACCGCCCCCCTCGCCGCTGCCGTAGTAGCGCGCCAGGGCTTGCTTCAGCGCCTCGGGCGTGGCCAGGGCACAGGTCACCTCGCCGCCGATCAGGAACGAGAGTTGATCCGCGACGATGCGCTTGAAGGGATCGTCCACCGCCACCACCAAGCGCCCCTGTTTCTCAGTCAGGGGCACGATGCCCTGCTCCAGGGCCACCTCGGCTGGAATGCGCTCCACGATTTCCGCGGCCACGCGCCCCTTGGAGAGATCGACGAAGGGCATGCCCTGTTGCTTGGCCAGGGCGCGCATCACGGTGATCTCGTCCGCATGGCCCAAACGCACCAGGGCCTCGCCCAAACGCATCCCACCTCCCTGCTGCAGACCGATGGCCTCGCGCACTTGCGATTCGTCTACCGCGCCAGAGGCGATCAGGAGTTCACCGAGGGGTTTGGTCAAGGCAGGACCCGGGGGAGGGGCGTCCTCGCCCTACCGCCTAGGCGGGGGAAGTTGCCCGGGAAAAGCCAGCCTACGCGTCCCGGAGCGTCCGATCCAGGCCGCCGCCCAGAGCGCTTGACAGATTGCCGCCAGCGGCACTGCCGGCGCGCCCAGCGCCGGCGCCCACCATCGCCACCAGCGGCGGCGCCCATCATCGCCCCCACCGGCGGCGCCTCAGGGGGGCCAGAGCTCCTCGCCCTGACTGACTGGACCGCGCCCCGCTTCCTACTTGGGCTTGACCGGGGTTTCCTTGTCAGCGGCGTTCTTGACGCCCTTGACGCCTTGAACCCCCTTGACGCCCGTGACACCTGGGGCCGGTGCCGTGCGTGCTCCGCTGGTCATGCCGGCGCGGCACACGCCGGAGACGATGACCTCCACGGACTCCTTGGAAGGATGGTTGACCGCCACCTTCAGCATGGCCTTGAAGTTGCCATCCGAGCCCTCCGGCAGTCCGTCCAAGCGCAGTTCCACATCGATGGCATTCTGCCCCGGCACCGGGCGCGAGGAAAAGCTGAAGTACTCGCCATAAGTGAACTCGCGGTTTTGGAAGGGCCCGAGGCTCACTTCCGGCGAACCGAGTTCGAAATCCGGATCGTGGCTCGTGATGCGGACTGTGCGCGAGAGCACCAGTCCCGGGCGCACGATGCCCAGGGAAACAAAGGCCGGGCTATAGGTGATCACGCCGCGCACGCGAGCACTGATATTGGCGGTGGCCGTCTGCACGCCGGGTGCGGCGCCGTGGGCACCGGGCTTGTCATGGCCGTGGCCATCGTCCACTTCCGCAACGGCCACATCGCTCAGGACCTTGAGCGGATAGCTGACCGTGCCTTCCTTGAGCCCCGGCCCGAGATTGACCGTGGCCCGCCAGTGGGTCGCCTTGCCATGCTCGTCTGGATCAACCGCTTCCAGACCGATGCTCAGCCCCTGGGGCATGACCCGCACACGGGAGTTATCCAGGGTCAGCAAAACGCTCTGGCCCTTGGCTGTACGGAAGTCGACGGTCTTCTCCAACTCCACATCGTCGGAAACCTCGCCGAAGTTAACGAAGGTCGGAGTGATGTTGAAGTAGGGCTCGACGAAAGCCGAGAGGGACAGCTGGATCGTCTTGCGCGGCTCGTTGGCGGCGATGTTGATGCGGCTCGAGGCGTTGTTGCGCTTGTTCTTGGTGGCCAGGGTGGCGGCCAACTCAATCTTGCGCCCCGGAGGAATCGGGTCGCCGAAGTTGTAGATCACCATCTCGCCGGCATCGTTTTCCACCAGCATCTGGGCCACCGTGCAGCCGCAAGTGGGCTTGGCCTGGCGAATGATGAGGTCGCTGGTGCCGGCGCTTTTCAAGCTGAATGTGTGGTCGAGGACCGCGCCCTGGGTCACCTTGCCGAAGTCGTGTTTCTCGGAGCCGAAGGCGTACTCGAGCTTGGCTCCGGGATCGATGTCTTCATTGCCAGTGACGGCCATGCCCAGGCCCTTGGCGTCGGCTCGGGCCTTTTCCTTGGCGGCTAGAGCGGCTTCAACTTCCTTGGTCTTGAGCTCCTGCTCGCCGGGGCGCAACTGGTCCAGCGAGGGTTTCTCGACCGGGGCCAGATCCTCCGGACGCGGGGGAGCCACTACCTCCGTCTGGGCGGTTTGCTCGGCCGGCTCAGCCGGGGCCTGCGCTGTGGCAGTCCCTTGGTCGGTGGATGCCGGGGGCTTTTGCGCCTCGGCGCCGCAGGCGGTCAGCAGGAGCAGGCAGGGGATGAGGCGGGCGAAGGATTGAATCGAGGGCAAGGTCATGACACGCGGGTGGGGCGAGGCGCTCAATGTGAGAGCGGAGTGAGGCTGGCGAGGGACTGATGTGGGTGGGAAAGTAAGCTGAATATCCTACCCCAATCGGCAGGGGGATGCCCCGGACAGGACCGGGAGCCCAGAATACTGACCAAAAACTGGTGAGCCGGGCAGGGGAATACGGTCTCCGCCTGGCATTCGACGGGCACCAATGTGGAAAAATCTGCCCACCATCCGGTGGAGCTGTCCGCCCTTGCGCCCCCCGCGCCCGCCCGCTGAACGCCCGTGGGCTCCGCGTCTGGGCCTGGACAGGCAGCGGAATGCCCGCGTCCTTCGCTCGGGGCCAGCCCAGGGGCGTCCCTCCAACGTGGGATGGGGCGGGCAGCGTCCCTATAATCCGGCCATGGCGCAGCCAAACAGCACCCCGATGCGGGCCCTCGTACTCCTCTTACTGTGGACCGGACTCTGCGCCTGCCCCTCGCTGCCCAAGGCCGAGGACTGGCTGGATGTGGGGTTCAGGAGCCCTCGCCAGACCTTTCACACGTTCCGCACGGCCCTGGCCGACGGCCAGCAGGCGGGCCTCGAATACCGTTGTTTTTCCGGGGCTTTCAAGGCTCGGGAGGGCCTCAGCGCCCTCACCTACCACGAGTTCCGGGAACAGCTCCTGGAGGATCAGCCCCTGCTGCGGACCTTTTTCTCCCGGGCCGCCGTGACCCAGGTCACTGTCAAGGGCAAGAAAGCCGTGCTGGAGGCAAAAGTGGCTGGCCGGGCCCTGCTCCTGGAATTGGTGCGGGAGGACTACTGGGAGATGTGGGATGGCGAGGAGTTGCTCGACGATGCCCTGGTGCCGGACCTGGGCCAACTGCTCAGCCAGGAACCCGGCAAGCCGGACCTCGAGATCCGTTTACCGGCCGCCCACATCACCCCTACTGAAGTGCGCCTCGGGGGCGAGTGGAAGATCAACCGCATTGATCTTCCCAACCCCTGAAGTCCTGGCGCTGGATTGTCGATTCTGTAACAGACGAACCGGGCCCCCCACGCTGGATGGGGCGTCCGGCTCTTCATTACCATGGGTGCCTCCCCACCCCAATCCCCAACAGCGTCTCCACCCCGATTCCCTTCAGGACAACCATGGCAGTTAAATCCAAACGCTCGGCGGGCAAGGCCCGTGGCACCCGCACCGTTTACTACTTCGGCGATGGCAAGGCCGACGGCGATCGCAGCCAACGCAACTTGCTCGGCGGCAAGGGCGCGAACCTGGCGGAGATGTGTCGCCTGGGGTTACCGGTGCCAGCTGGCTTCACGATTACGACGGAAGTCTGCACGGCCTATGATCGGACCGGAGGGCGCTATCCCACGGGCCTCAAGAAGGCCGTGGCCGCAGCCCTCGTACGGGTGGAGAAGTCCATGGGCAAGCGGTTTGGCGATGCGGGTAATCCTCTCTTGCTCTCGGTGCGTTCCGGCGCGCGGGTCTCCATGCCCGGCATGATGGACACGGTGCTCAACCTCGGTCTAAACGACACAACGGTTGTTGGCCTGGCGGCCCGCTCCGGCAGCGAGCGCTTCGCCTGGGACGCCTATCGACGCTTCGTTCAGATGTACGCGGATGTGGTGCTGGGGGTGAAAGCCGAAGAGGGCAAGGAGGTGGCCCCCTTCAGCGAGGCCCTGGAGGCCATGAAGAAGAAGCGCCGGGTAGAAGAGGACACCGAACTCTGCGCAGCCGACCTGCGGGAACTGGTGACCACCTTTAAGGAAATCGTCCGCAAGGCCACCGGCCAGGCCTTCCCGGAAAAGCCACAGGATCAACTTTGGGGGGCGATTGGCGCGGTCTTCGGTTCCTGGAACACGGAGCGCGCCAACGCCTACCGCGAGATGAACAACATCCCCGGGGACTGGGGTACGGCCGTCAATGTGATGGCCATGGTCTTCGGCAACATGGGCGAGGATTCTGGCACTGGGGTGGCCTTCACCCGCGACCCGGCCAATGGCGAGCGCGTCTTTTACGGCGAGTTCCTGATGAATGCCCAGGGCGAGGATGTGGTGGCGGGCATTCGCACTCCCATGCCTATCGATCAACTAGCCGCCGTGGCACCGGCCTCTTGGAAGGAGCTGCTGCGCATTCAGAAACTGCTAGAGGATCACTATCGGGACATGCAGGATATCGAGTTCACCATCGAATCCGGGCGCTTGTTCATGCTCCAGTGCCGGGCCGGCAAGCGCACGGGTTTTGCCGCCGTGCGCATCGCCACCGACATGGTGCGCGAGAAACGCATCACCAAGGAAGAGGCTCTACTGCGCGTGGAACCAGCGGCTCTTGACCAACTGCTGCAGCCGGTTTTCGACGCCGACGAACAGGCCACAGCACGCCGCGCCGGGCGCGTCATGACCACGGGCCTCAACGCCGGGCCCGGCGCCGCCACGGGGCGCATCGTCTTCACGCCCGACCGCGCCGTGGAGCTGGCCGCCCAGGGCGAACCGGTCATCCTGGTACGCATCGAGACTTCACCGGAGGACATCAAGGGCATGCAGGCCGCCGAGGGCATTCTGACGGCCCGCGGCGGCATGACCAGCCATGCGGCCCTGGTGGCGCGCCAGATGGGCAAGGTCTGCGTGGCCGGCGCCGGCGAGTTGATGGTCAACTACCACGACTGGGTGATGGGCGTGGATGACACGATCCTGGAGGAGGGCGATTGGCTGAGCCTCGACGGCACCACCGGCGAAGTCATCAACGGCCGCCTCTCCACCCAACCCTCGGAAGTGGACACGGCCCTGTTCGGCACCAAGGCGCGTGCCGCCAAGGCCCGCGCGGGGCAGACCTGGAAGTGCTTCAACCGCATCATGGGTTGGGCTGACGGTGCTCGACGCCTCAAGGTGCGCACCAATGCGGACCAACCGGATCAGTGCCGCACGGCCATCGCCTTTGGCGCAGAGGGCATCGGCCTGTGCCGAACGGAGCACATGTTCTTCGGCGAAGGCAAGATCGACGCCGTGCGCGAGATGATCCTGGCGGACACTTTGGAGGAGCGCAAGGCGGCCCTCAAACGCCTCCTGCCCCTGCAACGCCGAGACTTCGAGGGCATCTTCAAGGAGATGGGCACGCGCCCGGTCACCATCCGCACCCTCGATCCGCCCTTGCACGAGTTCCTGCCCCACGATGACGACGCCATCCGCGAACTGGCGCGCACCATGGGAGTGCCCGCGGAGCAACTGCGCAACAAGGTCGACTCCCTGGCGGAATCCAACCCCATGCTCGGCCATCGCGGCTGCCGCTTGGGCATCACCTACCCGGAGATCACGCAGGTCCAAGCCCGGGCCATCTTCGAAGCAGCCTGTAATGTGGCCAAGCGCACGGGCAAGAATCCGCGCCCTGAAATCATGATCCCGCTGGTGGGAGACGCCGCCGAGCTGGCCTCCCAGGCAGCCATCACGCGAGCTGCCGCCGAGGAGGTCTTCGCGCGCAAGAAAATGCGCCTGCCGTACCTGGTGGGCACCATGATCGAACTGCCGCGGGCCGCCCTGACCGCCGACGCCATCGCCGGCGAGGCGGAGTTCTTCTCCTTCGGCACCAACGACCTGACCCAGACCACCTGGGGCATCAGCCGTGACGACGCGGGCAAGTTCATTCCCATCTATGTGGAAGCTGACATCATGCCCGGCGACCCCTTCGCCAGCCTGGATGTGACCGGCGTCGGACGCCTGATGGAAATCGCCGTGGCCGACGGCCGCGCCACGCACAAGGGCCTCAAGATCGGCATCTGCGGCGAGCACGGCGGCGACCCCGCCTCCATCGACTTCTGCCACCACCTGGGCTTGGACTATGTTTCGTGCTCACCCTACCGCCTGCCCATCGCCCGCCTGGCCGCCGCCCAATCGGCCCTGCGAGAATGAGCGTCGGCCTCAAGACGCGAGCAACCAAACTCCTCTGCTGCCCTGGAGCACTGGCCCTGGCGGCCAGCATGAGCCTGGCGGCGTCCCTGCCCGCCCAGGAGATTCCCCGCGAACCGGTCACCCGCAGCTTCGTGGTGGCCTTCGAGCGTGCGGACCATTGGGCCCTGCGCTGCATCGCCCTCAGTTCCCTGGGCGAGCTTTGGCATCCAGTGGGCACTCCAATTGTGTTGGAAGCCCTGGAGTCCAAGGATGATGAGCTGCGAGCCTTCGGCTTGGAGGTACTGCGTGGCTCCCTGCCAGAGCTACTGCCCCATGTGGCCAGCCATGACTTGGTTGAGCGGTTGATAAAAAAGGAGCTCGGGGAAAAGAACGAGCTCTACGCCGGGCGCGTCCTCGACCTCCTGGCCCGCATCTTCCCCCAGGCGGGCGAACTGGATGCCAAGGGCTGGAAGCGCTTTTGGTCCAAGGAGCGCAAGAGTTACGCGCCTCTCCCCTGGCCGCCCGCGGGCTGGACGCTGGCGGATGAGGCACACGAAACCCTGGCTGGCACCATGGTGGAGCGCGCCTTTGATCTCTCCCAGGACGGCCTGGAAGTGATGATCTGCATCGACTCCACCGGCAGTATGCAGGAGACGATCGACGCCGCCCGGGACGGCTTGGCGGACATCATCGCGCTCTTGGCCGGCATCGCGCCGGATCTCAAACTGGGCCTCGTGCACTACAAGGATCTGGGCGAGCCCGTCCCCGCCGCCGAGGTCATCCGCAAACTCTCGGAGAAGGTGGAATCCGTGGAGAAAGCCCTGGGAAGGTTGGTGGCGGAGGGCGGCGGCGACATCCCCGAGCGCGTGGAAATGGGCCTGGCCCTGGCCCTCGACCCGGATCGCGGCTGGACCCCAAAGGCCAACAAGATCGTGCTGCTGATCGGCGATGCGCCAGCCCACGCGGAAGCCCTGCCGGAAGCCATCGACCTGGTCCGCGCCGCCTTCGAGAAGCCCTTCGGCCAGAGTCCCCGGGAGGCCCCCGAGAAAGGCTCGCGCCGCACGTCCACGGGCGCCAACCGCCCCTTCGTCACCTCCGCCATCGCCGTGGGCCGGGGCGGCATCCCAGCGGAGGTGGCGGACACCATGACGCGCATCGCAACCGCCGGAGGCGGAGCCTATGGCACCCTGGCCCTGGGCGGTGATGCCCGCGCCAGCACCACCATCGTGCGCCACCTATTGATCCAGGCTTTCGGGACGCGTTACAAGGAACAGGCTGGCCGCTTCGTCGAGATCTACCTCGAATACCACCGCGCGGGCTTCTTCGACTGAAGCTTGATCTGCGGCCGCCAACCCGAAACTGACACGGCTAACTCAAAGGGGATAACTCAGTGGCCCCGCCTGCTGCCCGCCAGCCACGGCTAGGCCAGCGCGGTGTTTGCCGAGTGCATTGCGGCGCGTCCCGCCTGGCAGACAGGACGCGCCAAGACCTTGGCCTCGGGTAAAACGAATCACCCGCGCTCAAGTGGGCGAGGTGACGCCTGCTAGGGGAGCAGGGTAACCCCCAGTGCAGCTGACATGCCCAGGGAACTTCCATCTGGGTGGGCCGGGTCACGAAACCAGACCTGGGCGAAGAACTGCGCTCCAACTCCGCCCATGGCTCCCAGGGTTTCCTGCGGCACTTGGAAGTCGATGGTTCCGGAACAATCGCTGGCGGGCAAGGAACTGCCGCCGGTGTTTTGGACTCCCAAGATGGTGAAGGGCTCGGCGATGCACCTGGCGGCGCCTGCGAAGGGCGCGTGGTCCGGTGCCAGGGAGACAATCAAGCCACAGAACTGCTGGTTTTGCAGATCCCAAGCCAAGAGGTGAAAGTCATCATCGCCAGCGAGGCTGGCAGTTCCAGCAAAGCCCATGGTGGCCAGACATCCGGCGGAAGAGGCCTTGCCTTCACAATATGCAAAGGGTGTCGCCGCTCCAGTCCAGGCCAGGTGTCTAGCACCACGGTCAGGAGGACTGCCATCCTCGTCCCAGGTCCCGGTGGGGTCACCGCTGTCCACGCAGGGCGACGAAGCCAGCAACCGGTACTGCTCCAGATCCGCGAAAAGTGGATCCGAGGAAATGTTGTTCGAGCCGGCGTAGCCTCCTTCGACGCAACTGTAGTTGACAGCGGCGTGGGTCCCCTGGTCATAGGGTGCCCCGAATGCTCCGATCTCCGCCCCCTCGTTGGCCCAGACAATAGTGTCGCGCACATCGACAGTGCCGTAGTTCGCCATGGAGATGCCCCCTTGCTGGCCGAAGAAACTGTTGGAGCTGTTGCCATAGACGGTGCAGGACTCGAACGACATGGTGCCGTACCAGTCCACGAGGGTCGCGCCGCCCGAGGCCCAGGCGCGGTTGTGGGCAATGACGCAATCCACCAGGCTCACATGGGTGCCGCTGCCGCCGGAGTAGACGCCCCCGGCGAAGGTGCCGTTGCCCCAACCGTTGTCTTGGATAACGCAGTTCTCGACACGCACCCGCGCACCACCGTTGGCGTAGAGCCCGCCGCCGTAGTAATCATAGCCGTATGACGATCCGTGGGGACGACCAGCGCCTCCGGTCAGAGTGAAGCCGGAAATCAGCGTGCCCTCCGGTTCTCCGGCCTCCACCAGTACAACCGTGTTGTTGTGGCCGCTGCCGTCGATCGTGGTTTGCAACGGCCCAGCGCTGGCCACCACCTCAAGCTGTTTGCCGGCCAAGTCCAGCACCTCGCCGTAGGTCCCTGGTCCCACCAGAATGCGGTCTCCAGATTGGGCGCCAGCGATGGCCGCCTGAATGCTATCGGGGTGGAATACGAAGTGTTCCTCGGCCTGGGCCTGGGAAGCCAGGAGGCAGGAAATGGCGCAGGCCATTAGCGTGGTAATACGCATGGTGTTTCTCCAATTTGGGTTGTCGGGGTAGGTGCACGATGGTGCGCCTCACCTAGACAAGAGCCAACTGGGCACCGATGGGACAGGCAACTGGGAGTATCTGAGCAGCGCGCCCGGCAACTGCTCATAAACGCTCCAGACTGAGTTAGCTGGCCTCTGGGAGCCCGTTGACAGATTACCTGCCGTCCGCGTCGCCATCGACCGTGGTGACGGTGGCGACGCGGACGCCGACGTCAGGCTCGTCGCGCCGTGCTCAACGGCCCTACAGGGCCGCTTCCGCCATCTGCCCTTCGCCTTCCTTGCCTCGCCGCCGATGGCTTCGCCTCGCGGCGGGACTACGTCACCGGACTCCTAGAGTTCCGAGGCGGCGCGGGCCGCTTCCTGGACGCCGCGGGCCAGGACCGAGCGCAGCTTGCCGTCTTCCAGGGCCAGCAGGGCGGAGATGGTGCAGCCGGCGGGGGTCGTCACATCGTCCTTGAGGGCCGCTGGGTGGCGGCCCGTTTCCTGGACCATGCGCGCGGCCCCCAGGACGGTTTGGGCGGCGAGTTCCACGGCCACCTTGCGGGGCAGGCCGACCATCACGCCTCCTTCGGAGAGGGCCTCGATAATCAGGTAGACGAAGGCAGGCCCCGAGGCGGAGAGACCCGTCACCGCATCCATGTGTTCCTCGTCCAGGCGCACAACGCGCCCGAGGGGCGCGAGCAGGGCTTCCGCCGCATCCAGGTGGGCGGAGCTCGCCAGACCGCCGGCACAGAGCGCGCTCATACCTTCCCCCACCAGACAGGGAGTGTTGGGCATGGCGCGCACCACCGGCAGGGCGCCGCCGGAGAGTTGCTCCAGTTCGCCGCTGCGCACTCCAGCGGCGATGGAAACCACTAGCGGTCCGTGCTCCAGTGCTCCCGCCTCGCGCAACTCACCCAGCACGCGTCGCAGGACACCGGGCTTGACACACAACAGTACAAGGTCGGCCTTGGCAACTGCCGCGCAGTTATCCGTGCCCACTGCCAGACCGAGCTCCCGGCCTAACCGTTCGGCGTTTTCAGCGTGGCCGACGGTTGCCACCAGATCAGTCGCCGCCACGGATCCATCGGAGAGCAGGGCCCCCGCCAGGGCGCGTCCCATGGTTCCCAAACCGATCACCGCAATCCGCATTCCGTGTAGTGACATGGGTCTCGCTCCTTTGCCGCTCGGGATCAAATATCCAACTCGTCCGCCTGCAGGCCAGCCAACATGCGCAGCACGAGGCGCGTCACGCGCCGAATCTTATCGAAGTCTATCTTCTCCACCGTGTCCGTCGGTTTGTGATAGTCGGCGTGCACATCGGCGAAGAGGAAAGCAGCCGGGATCCCGGCCCGAATGAAGTTGTAGTGGTCCGAGCGTCGGTAATAGGCATCGGCGTTCTTGAGAGGCCCAAAGCCCTCGCTGGCGGCCAGCTCCTGCGCCAAGCGCACCAGGCCGTTATGGGCCGGACCCAGTTTGCGGGTGGGCGTCACGAACAGCTCGTCCGGCGCATTGCGACCGATCATGTCGATGTTGATGTCCGCCACGGCTCGATAGCCAGCGGGCAAGTAGGGCGCGGCATTCCAGGCCTCAGAGCCCCACAAGCCCTTCTCCTCGCCCGAGACCCACATCAAAAGCACACTGCGCCGCAGGGGCCCATGGGCTTCGAGGGCTTCCGCCAGGGCCAACATGCCACAGGTACCCGAGCCGTTGTCATCGGCCCCGTTGTAGATCTCACCCCCGCTAGTACCCACATGGTCATAGTGGGCCGAGACGATCAGCACCTCGTTCTTCAGCTCGGGATCTGAGCCAGGCCACAGACCACAGACATTCTCCACATCAATGCGCCCATCCGGTTCCACCAGGCGCCGCCGTTCAGTGAACTCCACGCCCAGCTCAGCCCCCAGCTGAAGTTCAGCGAGTTTGCGCCCGGCGAGCAGCTCCGCTGCGGCCATGCGATCCAGGTAGAGCACGGGAAAACCGGGCTCCGGTGCCGCTGCGCGTTCGCCACTGGGATCCAGGTGACGGGCCCGGCCAGTCTCCAGCGAGCTCAACACGCGCTCGAAGCGCTTGTCGTAATCCTTGCCGGAGTAATCCTCGGCGGGCACCACAAGCATGCCACTGGCGCCGGACTCACGCAGGCGCCGGGAGCTGAGCCGGAGGGAGCGGCCGCGGTCGCGCAGCAACACCCACTTGCCCTCCAAGGCCAGCTCCCCCACGTCGCCGCGGCCTCCGTCACCGCCATAGATCACCGGCCCGCTGACCTCCTGATCCGCAAAATCTCCGGCCCGCTCCAGGTAGTAGCCGCGGCCCAACTCCCAGCTGCTCTGCCCCAGCTCGGCACTCTCCAGGGTAACGCCACACTCTGCCAGGTTCGCCTGGAGCCAGCCGAGTTCATAGGTGTAGAAGAAGCCGTCCCGCGCCCCCGGGGCAAACCCCAGGCGCATCAAGCGCGCGCGGATGAAACGGGCCGCCGTGCGCAGGCCAGCACTCGGCGTATCGCGCCCGCCCAAATCATCAGAAGCGATGAAGTGCAGGTCGGCGCTGATGTATTCGGACCGTATCGCGTCCAGGGCCACATCCAGCTTGCCCGAGGGAAAGCTGGCGCCGGCGTTCGGAACGACACTGAGAGAAAGACAGAGGATCGAGGCCAGGGTAATCATCGCTCTATCCTACTCCAGAACAATGCTGGCCCCCAGGGCCTGGCCCCAGGGCCGCCTCCCTTCGCGCCCACCACGCTACACACGCGCCGGGAAGACCATCACCGGTTTCCAACGGAGAGAGAGGTCGGGTGTCCGGACCGCTCCCCGGACCGAACTCGTGCCGCCCTCGGTCAGTAGGCCCTAGCCTTGCCCGGGCAGGGTGCGTGAGCGCAGATACTTGATCGTCGACTCGCCGATTCGTTCGACCACCTGCTCGCGATCAGCTTGGCTGCCGGCGCGCAGGTCATCCAGATTCGCCGCGCACTCCTCGCAGTGCATCTCGTCCAGGTGAAAGGTCAGGAAGGCGCGCGCCCCCTCATCCAAGCCGGAGGGCTTCAGGAAACGCGCCAGCCAATGGCGCGCCGGGCAGGAAACGCGGGCCGTGCGCCAGTTGTCACCCACATCGATGTTCGCGCCGCTTTCACTGGCCAAGTCGCCCATGGATTCCAGTATTTCGCCAGCAGGATCGCGCTCCTCGGCCAAGGCGCGCAGCCGCTTCAGGGCGCGAAACTTGATGCCGGCCACGGCGGTCTCGTTCTGCAGGTCGAAGCGTTGCCATGTATCTCGGTTGCGCCAACCACCGCGGAAGAGGGCTTCGAGAATCATCAGACGCTTGAACTCCCCCTGTTGCCAGGTCTCTTGTACCCAGGCGCGCAAGGTCTCGGCCAGGAGCTGACGCCCGGCCTCGCGGGTGTCGTCCGCCCGCACAATGGCGCTGGGGGTTTCCTGCTCTGGCGCGATGCGATCGAGGGGATCAGAGCAGTCATCCTCGTCGGCTGCCAGCGAGGAGGAGTTCACCAGCTTGCGTCGCCGCAGGTAGTCGATGGAGCGGTTGCGACAGATACTGAACAGCCATTGCTGGAATCCGTAGTCGCGGTTGAAGCCCTGGATGCCGCGCACGGCTCCGAGAAACGCTTCCTGCACCACATCTTCCCGCCCCTGGACATCTGGCACCTTGCGGGCGGCGAAGGACAGCAAGCGCCCGCAGTAATTGCGTTCCACGGCGAGCCACTCGCCGTCGTCCAGAGCTTGAAGTTTGTCGATGTCCGGGGACCAATCCATGAGAAGGGGGGCCTTGGGTTAGGAGTGGCTCACGCCCATGGTGACGAACAACAGCAGCCCCGTGGCGAGCAGCCCGACCACGAACATCACGAACACGAAGCCGAGGACGCCGGTCAGGCCACGACCAGCCCTCCGGGGAGCAGCCTTGGTGGCGATCAGGTCAGGTAACGGGTAGGCACCGCCGCCCATGGCTCCCGCCCTGCGGCGCCGCGGCGAGAGATAGCCGAGGCCGCCCAAGACCACGCTGGCGGCTCCTCCGAGTAGGGAGACCAGGACTTCCAGGGAGAGCACCAGGCTGGCCAGCAGAGTACCGATGGGGCCACCATCCACCGGCGGAGGCACGGGCACGGTGTGGGCAGCGCTGAGTACCTGTCCCCCGGGAGTCACAGGCTCTCGGTCCGGGGGTGTCTGGGGCGAAATATGAGATAGGGGCGTGGTGGGCTCCGCGCTCGTCGGCAGCGCGCGCTCCGCAGGCATTGTCGGCGTCAATGTCGGCGTCAAGGGCGGCGTCAAGGGCGGCGTCAATGGCGCCTCACCCGGCCCTTGGCCGCTGCCCGGCAGGTCACTCCCGGCGGTCGGCTCTCCACCGACCGGTTTGTCTGAACTCAGCCCCTCCACTATGCCCTTGACGACACCGGCTGTGCCACGGACCACCTCCGCAGCCAAAGTTCTGGAGGATTGCGGCTTGCGCTGCGCACTGGCCGGCTCACCTCCGCCGCTTTCCACGTTCACAGCCGCGGGCTCGGGGAAATCAGCTGGCCGCGGCGTCTGGCCCAGGGCCGTTAAAAACTCGGCTACAGTGGAGAAGCGATCCTGCGGAGCCAAGCGCAGGGCGCGCGTCACCGGCTCCCGCAGCTGCGCCGGGAACTCAGTGGGAAAGGGAGGCTGGTTGTCTTCCTCGCGCAACACGAGCCCGCCGGTCTCGTCCGGCGCATAGGGCAGTTGCCCGGTCAGGCTCTCGTAGAGGATGATGCCCAACGAGTAGAGGTCGGCCCGATGGTCGGCCCGGCTACGGATCATCTCGGGAGCCATGTACTGGGGTGTGCCGCGGCCAAAGGACAGAGTTGTGCGTCCGTCCACCATCAGCTTCGAAAGGCCGTAGTCGCCAATGCGCGCCACATCACCCTTGAGGAAGATGTTGCTGGGCTTCAGGTCGAAATGCACCAGGCGTCGATCGTGGAGGGCCACCACTCCGCGGCAGGCTTGGTAGAAGATGTCCAGGGCCTCTTCCTGGCCCAGTCCCCCGGAGCGCATGCGTCGCGCCAAGGTGTCTTCGCCGGCGTAACCCATGATCAGATAGGGCACATTCATGGCCTCGCCCATGTCCTCGATGCTGACCAAGTGCGGATGATCGATGGAGGCAAAGTGCTTGACCTGGTCGAGCTCGCGGCGCACGGCCTCGCGCTGCCCATCATCCTCGATCTTCAGGAACTTGATGGCGTAGGCCTTGTCGATGGACAACTTGCGAGCCTTGTAAACATCGCCAAAGGCCCCGCCCCCCAGACGGTTCTGGATCTCATAGCCCGGTACGAAGTCCGCCCGGCGGAAGTTGTTGTAGAAGGCTTCCCAGTCCATGCTGTTGGTGCTCGGGTCCTGCCCAGGACCGGCGCTCTCCTGGGGCATTCTAGCGACTGCCCCCAGCCTCTGCCCCCCCATCCTAGTATCCCCCCGATCCAGGCCCAGAGCCCTCACAGGCCCGCAGCCAGAGATCGATGGGTGGGCCACCGCCGCGCCGCTGCCCCAGACGGAAGCGCTGCCCCTCCTCCAGGGGCAGGGCCAGGCGGGCCAAGGGCGTCAGAGCGCCGTCGCCGGCCCGCACCGACAGACACAATGCACCGTCTTCCACCGAGAGCTGTGCTTCGCCGTCCAAGGCTCCCACGGTCAGGTGCCGCAGGTGTCCAGGCCCCACCGAGACGCAGCCACCACCCTCAGCCGGGGGCAGCAGGATAATGCGCCCGGCACCGGCACATTCGGCGCCACCCGCCAGCAGGAGCATCAGAGCTGAACTCGCTTGATCCGGCGCAGCCACGGTCCAACTGAGGTTACTGCCGAGGGCCACCCGGTCACCGGCCTTGAGCACGCGCCCGCCGTCGGCTAGCTCCTCCCCGTTGACGCAGACCGCCGTCAGCCCGTCCTTGCACTCCATGGGAAACAGGCGCCAGGTCGGCCCGCCGTGGAAGGATTCACGAAAGACCAAGCGCGCATGCCGGGATTCCAAATCCGCCATGAAACCCAGCTCCGCCTGGCCAGCGCTAGCGTGCCCCACGGTCAGCTCGCGCCCCATGGCCAGCAGCACCTCGCCCGCATCGTCCACCGCCAGGTGCAAGCATTGGGCGCCGTCCTCGGACTCACGCGGCCCTCTTTCCGTGCGCAGCTTGCCCAAGAGCTCGCGCATGGCGCTGCGGCGGGATTCCTGCTCACCCTCCGGCCCCAGACCCAACTCCCCTGACACTTCCTCCCAGCGCCCCGGATCTTCCCGGGCCAAGAGCTCCAGGTACTCCCGCCGCGAAGCTGTCTGCCCCTGGGCCGAGGCCGCCCGCGCCCGCCGCACCAGTTGCTCAATAACCCGCTCCCGCAGGCGCTCGGCGCGGGGCATCAAGGCCAACTCAGGCCGCGAAAGGCCGCCCAAGGCCGCCGCCAACTCTCCCCGACCGAGCTCCCGACGCACCCTGCGCAGGGAAACCCAGCGCAGGACGAAACCTGGTAGCGGCGGGGTGTGGCCCCGCGGCTGATCGAATGGGAAGTTGCTCATGGCAGGCTGCATTCATGCGCAGCCTACAATCTAGCATTTCCGCATTTGAGGCCTCAGACCGCCGTAACCAGGCCTCCACCGGCCTGGCGAGCGGCGAAGAAGGCGTCCCGGGTTTGCTGGAACAGATCCTCCTTGCGCTTGATTTCCGGGTGCGGACAGGTGGCGATGCCCACCGCCAAGGCCAGGGGATCTCCCACAATATCCGCCAGGCCCTGTTCGCTGGCGGCTTCCACCACGCGCCGGGCCATTACACCGGCACCGTCGGGGCCCGTGCCAGGCAGCAGGAAGAGGAAGGAACTCTCGTCGAAGCGCCCGAGGGTATCCGTGTCCCGGGATGTATCCAGGAAGATGGCCGACAAACGGCCGAGCACATCTTCGTCCGCCTGGCCCTCGAAACCGAGCATGACGCAGGCCAGGGGCTGGCTGGAACGCACGGCGCGTTTGACCTCCTCATCGAGCTTGAAGTTGAGGAAGGCGTAGTTGAACAGTCCCGTTTCGCCGTCGATCAGGGCGGCGATCAGACCCGGGTCCGGTTCACCCTGCAGATCGGTCAGCAGGTCCTGGGGCAGACTGCGCGGGTCCGGTGCCGAGCGGCGTTCCGCCGGCAGGGCCGGGCGCGGGCCGCCGGATGCCTCGATGGCATCGCGCAATTGGCTGGCGGCCAGGGGCCGGGTCAGCACGCCGGTGCCGCCGCAGAAACGGGCGATGGGGCCAGCCAGGGTATTGCCCTGTTCCACCATGATAAAAGTCCGACAGCGTGTGTGGCCGGTCAAGCTGCGGCAAGCCTCGAAGACATTGCCGCCCCTGAGCCACTTGTCTATCAGGATCACATCCCCAGCCACCGGCGGCGCCGCCAGCAGATCGTCGACGCTATCGTGCTGAGCCATCTCCCAGCCCTCCAGGCCGGAGGTAGCCGCCCGGGCGGAAGCCACCAGGGACTCGTCCGTGGAGATCACCCGAATCATGCGCAGTCCATCAACCATTTTGCCGTTCCTTTTTCATTGTGGTTTGTGTCGCCAGCCTAGCAGTCCGTTGAAGAACTGCTTTCGATGCCAGGGCGGTGGCATCCGCTCCAGGTCGGTGCCTGAGAACGCAGGCGAATCGGTGGATTCAGCGAGGCTCTCAGGTGCAGACCTGGAGTGGAGGACGCGGTCATGGCGCGGAATGAGTTTTTCAACGGGCTGCCTAGGAGTGCAGCTCCTCGAGCCATTCATCGGATATCTCGTAATTGGCATAGACATTCTGAACATCGTCGTTTTCCTCCAAGGTTTCAATCAGCTTGAGGATCTTAGCCGCGTCCTTTTTTTCTTCCACGCGCACGGTGTTTTGGGGCATGTACCCCGTTTCACCCGACAACATCACTAGCCCCGCCCCATCCAACTCCTCCTTGACCGCCAGGAAGTTCGTGGGAGAGGCCAGAATAGTGGCCACCTCACCCTCCACGCGGATGTCATCGGCGCCGGCTTCGAGGGCTAACTCCATCAGGCTGTCCTCGTCGTGGTCACCGCACTCCACCACGAAGATCGAGAGGAAGTCGAACATGAAGGCCACGGATCCCGTGCTGCCCATGTTCCCGTCTCGACGCTCGAAGGCGTACTTGATATCCGGCGCAGTGCGTTTGCGGTTGTCCGTCAGACAGGTGACCATGATTGCCACTCCGCCCGGCGCATATCCCTCGTAGGTCAACTCCTCGAAATCCGCGCCCTCCTTGCCACCAGCGGCGCGCTTCATGACGCGTTCGATGTTGTCCTTGGGCATGTTCGCCGCCCGCGCCTTCTCCACCGCGTACTTGAGCTTCAGGTTGGTGTCCATATCCGGACCGCCACCGCGCGCTGCTGACATGATGTTGCGCGCGAGCTTGTTGAAGATCTTGGCGCGCTTGGCATCCACCGCGTTCTTGCGGTGCTTGATGTTCGCTGAATGTGAGTGGCCTGCCATGGGGTGCTCCTGCTGGGAAAAGTCTGCCTATAGGAAACTGCCTGGAGGTCTCCGTGGCAAGCGTGCAGCGGATCCGTTCCAGGCAAACCGGCCCGCTAAGCCCATTTGCCCGCTGCGAGCCGGGCGAAGGGTCACAGAGCCCGGGACGCGTTGCGTCCCGGGCTCTTGGGTGTCCGCAGGCGGATTAGCGCTTGCTGAACTGGAACCCGCGTCGGGCGCCGCGTCGACCGTATTTCTTGCGTTCCACGGCCCGCGCGTCCCGCGTCAGCAGGCCGTTCTCCCGCAGGACCTCGTCATGGGACGGGTTGACCGTCTTCAGCGCCCGGGCAATCCCCAGGGAAACGGCGCCAGATTGGCCGGTGACACCACCGCCTTTGACATTCACAAAGACATCATAGGAGCCGACGGTCTCGGTAGCCCTGAGGGGAGCTTCCGCGCGCTGGCGGTATTGGAGGGTCGTGAAGAACTCCTCCATGGGGCGACCGTTGACGATGAAGGCGCCTTCGCCGGGCTTGATCCGGACGCGGGCGATGGATGTCTTCCGGCGACCGAGGCCCCAGGTGTACGGGTTGTTGACGGCCATGCTGTTAAATGGTGGCTTCGATCTCGGTGGGTTGTTGGGCGGAGTGCGGGTGGTCCGAACCACCGTACACCTTGAGGTGGGTGAGCATGCGCGCTCCCAAACGATTCTTGGGCAACATACGGCGCACGGCCAGGGTGACGATCTGTTCCGGGTTGGTCTCGCGCTTCGCCGCCAGGGAGACCACATGACGCCCGCCGGGGTAGCCCGTGTAGGTGTCGTATTCCTTCTGCCCGTCCTTGTTTCCGGTGAGCTTGGCCTGGCCGGAGTTGATCACCACCACATGGGTGTTGCCGTGCTCGCTGGGCGTCCAGGTGGGACGGTCCTTGCCCATGAGCGCCACCGCGATGCGGGCCGCCATGCGGCCGAGGGTGTGCTGAGAGGCGTCGAACAGGAGCCAGCGCTCTTCGGTGTCCGAGGCTTTGACGTGGGAGGTCCTCATGGGATGGTCGGGATTGGCCGGTCTGGGGTCTTACAACTGGACGCTCTCCGGACCCTTGGCAGGGCTCGTGGGAGCGAAAAAAACTGTCCGCCCTGGCAGAGCGGGCCGAAAAGGGTACCGATGGCCGCTGCTGGCATCAAGGGGGCGGGCCAGAGCCTGGGCCACTTTTTTCCATCCCTACATTAATTAGTCCCGGATGCCGGAGACCCGCAGCCAGGCCCTCCGCTCGCCCTCTCCTCCCTTGCCCGCCGGCCTCCGGCGGCCCACAAGCATGGTCTTGCCCGGTGGCGCTGCCCCGGTGAGCCACCCGGGCAAATCCGCAGGAAGGCCCCCAGAACGCCCCGTGCCGGCCCCGGATGGGCGTTGCGGCAGGGCCTGGCCCGCCTCCAGGGGACCGTGGCTGGTCCAGGTCCCAGCGGCGGTGCGCAGCCAGACACCGTCCAGGGGGAAAAGGACGGTGGCCGGGGAATCAGGCTGGAAAGCACGGGGGGCCACGGCCCTAAAACGGGCTCGGATGCGCGCTCCGCGGGTTGATTTGGCCCACCAGGAGAAATCGCCACCGGGGCTGGCGGCCGTCCAGTGCAAGTCCAGCGGCGCCTCCGGAGGCTGGACATCCAGGGAATCGGGAATCTCCGTTCCCAGGTCCAACTCAGAGCCGCCCCACAGCACCCTGGTCCAAACCCCCTGGTCCAGATCTCCCTCCAGCACTTCGAAGCCCTGGCCCGCCGTAACCGGGGCCGCACCCCAGAAAGCCAGGCCCCCGCTGGCAACAAGGCCCAAGAGCAGGGCTGCGCCGGGATAGCGTCCCAGGGAAAGAACCAGGAAGATGACCGCTAGCAGGGCTAGCAGAGCCGCCCGCCGGGGATGGACCGGCGGGGCCGCGGAGAGATAGGACCCGGCCGTGTCGGCCTCGCCAAGGGCCTGATTCGCCGGTGGCCCGGGGCGCACCAAAAGGCCCGGTGGCAGCTCGGCGGCATAGGTGGCAGGGGAGCTCTCGCCAGCC
>NYXZ01000035.1 GCA_002686595.1 Planctomycetota bacterium
CCCCTCATACTGCACCAGCACCATGAAACGCTGGCCCACCTGGAGGCGCACCTGGGCCTCCGCCGCTACCCGGTGACGCCCAATGCCGATCAGGACTGAGCTTCCGTCCCCGCGCTGCAGCACCTCGCCGGACAGAACCCGGCCCTCCTGGAAGATAGCGGCCAGGTCCCCGGAAGGGGGCCCGGTGGGGCGCAGGGCCGGTTGAACGGCGGATAGTGCGGCGAGGGGATCCATTGGTCTCAATCACGCCCCCGGGATCGGCCTGGACGTGCCGATAGAGTTGTCGGATCATTGCGCCCCCCCATGAGCGCGGCCGACGAATAGCCACCCCCAGACCTTGCACACGCACCACCTTATTAAAAGCCACGCCCTTTTCACCCCGCTGCTGGCCATTGCCGGGGCCTGTGGCGGGCCCCCAGAGCCCCAAACCCCGGCACCGCCCCATGTGGTGCTCATCAGCCTCGACACCCTGCGGGCGGATCACCTCAGCTCCTATGGCTACGGGCGCCAGACTTCACCACGCCTAGACGCCCTGGCCGCGGAGGGCGTGCTCTTCGAGGAGGCCTGTTCTTCGTCATCCTGGACGCTCCCCGCCCACATGACCATGCTCACGGGCCTGCCGGTCAGCGTCCACGGGGCCTGCGACGATCGTCTCTGGGCGCGCTCCGACTCAGCCGGCCAGCCCCTCCCGGTGCCCCTGCGCGGCACCTTCCTCTCCGAGCACCTGCGCGCCGCCGGCTACGCCACCGCCGGGTTCTACAGCTGGAAGTACCTCGAACCCCAGTTCGGCTTCGGTCCCGGCTTCGATGACTACGAGCGCCTGGGACACACTTTCTACTCACACCCCATAGTCGGCCCCCAGGTGGAGGAGGCCATGGCGGCCCGCGACAAGGATGAGTACGAACGCCTGGAGCGCACCTATCCCGAGCTCTTCGAGGACGGGCATCCCACGGCGCCCGAGGTCATCGACCGCGGACTCGCCTGGCTGGAGGAACGCCTCGGCGACAACGAACAACCGCTCTTCCTTTTCCTGCACCTGTTCGACATCCACGATCCCTATACGCCACCGCCTCCCTACGACCGCCGTTTCGACGCCGACTACCAGGGCCCCATCGATGGCCGACGCATCACCTCGCCGGATTCCCCGGTGCACGGTGCCATGCCCGCTCGTGATCTCGAACATCTGATTGCCCTCTACGACGGAGGCATCGCCTGGGTCGATTCGGAGGTGGGTCGCTTCCTGGACGGCCTGGATGAGCTCGGCGTGGAGGAGAACACCCTCGTCATCGTCACCTCCGACCACGGCGAGGAGTTCTTTGAACACGGCCACAAGACACACCGCCGCCAGCTCTACCCCGAATCCATCCAAGTACCCCTGATCATGCGCTGGCCAGGGACTTTGCCCGCTGCGCGACGCATCGCCGGCCCCGTGGGCCTGGTAGACATCGCCCCTACGATCCTGGCGGCCTGTGGCCTGCAGCCCCCGGCGGCCTGGCCGGGGCACGACCTGGGGGAGCTGTCCCGCAGCGGCGGCCGTGGCACGGGGACCTACACCAGCGAACTGCTCATCTTCGACGAGGGCTCGGTCCCGGAACGCCAACTCGCCCTGCGCGGTCCCGAGCGCCACGAAATCCTGCGCGCGCGGGGGAAACAGGACCTCGAATGGGAGGCCGTCGACCTGGAACCCAAAGCGGGCGGCCCGCTGGACAAGGGCCAGGCCAGCGGACGCGGCGCTGCCCCGGCGGCAGTTCTCGATGAACTCGCGGCTCTGCGCCGCAGCCTAGCGGCCCGGCGCGCCGCCACTCCAGCACGCTCCGAAGTTCACCTACACCTCGACAGCGGCGATCTTCTGGAGCTGGGCTCGCTGGGGTACACCGGCCAGCAAGCGCCTCCCGGTGCGACGCCCGGCGACGGCAAGCGCCTGTGCCTGGACGGCTGCGTCTGGCCTAGAGAGTAGCCCGTGCCAGGCGAGGTTCGGTCATCGGCCGAGGGCCCCGTGGGCCCGCCGCCGCAGCGCTTGACCATCAGGTGGTGCGGACGCGAGCCACGGCCTGGCGCCAGGCCTCCAGCTGCTGCCGGCGCTCTTGTTCTGCCAGGCCCGGCTCGAATAACTGCGTCTGATCGTGGAAGGCTCTGGCCTCACTAGGATCAGACCAAAGGCCCACTCCGAGACCCGCCAGGGCTGCCGCTCCCCGGGCGGTGGCTTCCACATTGCCGCCGCGGCTGATGGTCAAGGCCGCCAAGTCGGCTTGACACTGCATCAGAAAGTCATTGGCCGCCGCCCCACCATCGACGCGCAGAGATGAAATCGCCAGCCCCGTCTCCGCCCGCAGGAGTTCGACGATTTCCGCGCTCTGGAAGGCGATGCCCTCCAGCGCCGCCCGGGCGATGTGCCCGGGTCCAGTGCCCCGGGTCATGCCGAGCAAGGCCGCGCGCGCGTCGGCATCCCAATAGGGGGCGCCCAGGCCCGCGAAGGCCGGCACTAGATAAACGCCGCCACTATCATCCACCGAGCGGGCCAAGGCCTCGGATTGCGCCGCGTCATCGATCAACCCCAGGTTGTCCCGCAGCCATTGGATGATCAGACCACCTGCGAAGACGCTGCCCTCCAAGGCATAGCAGGGTGAGCCATCGCGGGCCACCGCCAGCGTCGTCAGCAGCCCGCCAGCCGAGTCCACGCGACGCTTGCCGGTGTTGAGCAACAGGAAGCAGCCGGTTCCATAGGTGTTCTTAAAACTGCCCTCGTCCCAGCAACCCTGGCCGAAAAGCGCGGCCTGTTGATCGCCGGCCACACCAAGTATGGGTACCTTTACTCCACCGATGTTGGCCTCGCCGAAGTCACCGGCGGAGGGACGCACTTCGGGCAACCAGGTGGCGGAAACGCCAAAGAGATCACAGAGCCACGGGTCCCAGGCACGCTTATCCAGATTGTAGAGCATCGTGCGCGCGGCGTTGGTGTGATCGGTGGCGAAGACCCCGCCTCCACAGAGGTGCTGGATGACAAGCGTGTCCACCGTGCAGAAACCGACCTCGCCCGCTGCGGCCCGTTCGGAAAGCCCAGCTGTGTTTGCCAGCATCCACTCGATCTTGCTGGCGCTGAAGTAGGGATCGAGCACCAGACCCGTTCGGGAAGACACCTCGGCCTGCAGGCCTTCGGCCTTCAAGACCGCACACCGATCGCTGGTGCGTCGATCTTGCCAGACGATGCCCGGCGCCAGAGCTCGCCCACCGGCGCGCTCCACGGCAAAGACCGTCTCGCGCTGGTTGGTGATGCCAATGGCCCGCGGCATGGCCTTGGACTGACCGATGACCTGCGCCACGGTTTCATCGACGGCGCGCAGAATGTCATGCGCCTCGTGCTCGACCCAGCCCGGTCGAGGAAAACCCTGGGAGAACTCCTGACTCGCGCGGGCCAGGGGCGCGAGGTCGGCATCAAAGATGATCGAGGTAACGCCTGTGGTTCCGGCGTCGATGGCGAGGATGGTTTCGGTCACGGTTTGCTCGGTAAGGGTTGCCCCCCAATCTACGCCGCCCCCGGGACACGAAAAAGCCCCGTCCGCGCCGAAGCGCAGGCGGGGCTTGTAGCTCGTCTTGGGCCTGGACTCAGTTGCCCTGGTGGAAAGCCAGGGAACCGGCGGCGCCTTCGATCACCAGGCGTCGACGGGGCGTTTCAGCCTGCTGGGTGTGAACGGTGGCGAGACCAGGGTTCAAGATGTCTGCCTCT
Organism: Planctomycetota bacterium; assembly: GCA_002686595.1. Classification (GTDB taxonomy): domain Bacteria; phylum Planctomycetota; class UBA1135; order UBA1135. The sequence goes on from NYXZ01000035.1 coordinate 3,725, forward strand.
ACCAGGAAAGCGATCGGGAGTTCCAGGGTGCAGTAGGCCTGAACTGCCTGCGGGCCCATCAGGGCGTCATTCCAGCCAAAGGCCGCCAGCATGCCACCGGAGAGCGGTCCGGCGGCCAGTGAGGCGTTGGGGGCCAAGTTCATAAAGGCCGCCTGGTCCAGTACGACATCGATGTCGCCGTGAAAAGAGAGGCGCGCCGTGTCCAGGCCCTCCAAGCGTTCGAGCACGGCATAGCCGTCGCCAGTCGCGCTTTGCACCATCTCGAGGATGGCGGGATAGGAGCCTTCGAACTGCAGGGCGGCCAGGGTATCGAGGGGGGCAACTTCATCACCGAAGCCAGAGCCACCGATCATGGGCAATGTGCCGATGGTGTCGTCGTTGTCGTCAGCATAGCCACCGCCCCCGCCCACCTGGGCGAGGGCCGCCGCGCTGAGCAATGAAGCAAGGGCCAAGCCAGCAGTCGCAGCTTTCCAGCCGCTGCGCGGCCTGTCATTTGTTTTGTGGATGGTGCGAACCATATCGATCATTCAGGCACTGGGCCTGCTCCAGGGGATGGGGCTGCAAACAGCTCCGGGCAACGGGAAACGAGCGCTTCCGCGAACCCCGGCTGCCCATCGATGGCCGCGCGCATACTGCGCGCATTGGCAAAGAGTTGGGCCACGGCGCCAACCCGGGTTGGGTGGCGGTCGAGGAGAGTGCGAAAGCTGGTGAGGGAACGCTCGGTGTCCCCGCTCAAAGCGTAGGACAGGCCGAGGTTAAAACGGACGACCCAGAAACGATCGTCGCGATCGGCTAGGCCAGTGAGCACGACCCAGCGGTACCACTTGCTGGCCTCGCGCTGGTCGCCCTCGGCGGCGTGGAGGCGACCGAGTTGGTTGGCGGCATGGCCGCGGTTGACTTCGTTGAGAGCTGTGTCAAAGACCTCCCGGAAGGCCTCGGCGGCCTTCAGGCGCTTGCCATCGTGGCGCAGGATGTAGGCCTGGTAAAGTAGGGCTTCCTCGTGGGAGGGGTCGATCGTCAGGGCGGAGTCCAGCAGACGGCGGCCCTTGTCCAGGGGATCGGTGATGCGTTCGAGGCGTCCGTTCAGCATGTGGCGTGCCTCATGCCAGTCGTCGCTGCGCTCAGCGGCCCGGTCTGCGGCCAGAATCCCATCCACAAAACCGCGTCCACGATGCTTGGCCTGGTCCACGGCCACGGGAGTCTCGAAAACCCGCTCTCGGAAACCGGGGTCGATGGCCAGCAGGGTATAGGCCTTGCCCAATTGGTAGAGGATGGTCGCCAGGCGGTGGTCGAGATCCGCCCGCTCGGCGGCCTGGGTCAGGTCGCGACCTGACCATTGGGCCATGCGAGCCATGATGCGGTCAGGTTCGACCATATCGCGGTGCAGGTGTACAAAGCGTTGGATGTCGCTGAAGAACTCCCGGCATCCACCGCAAGTATCTAGGTGTACCAGGGCCCGCGCCGCCGCGGACTCATCCAACTCCCCATCAACTAGGGATGAGAGATCTTCCTGGAACGGAAGGCAGAGTTCCTCCCGATCTTCGATCCACTGTTCAGTATTCATTGAGCACCGTCCTTGGCGGTTCTAGCCGCCCGCTTGGCCCCAGCAACTCGCAGGGGCTTCTCAGACTTCGGGTCACGGGCCGGCCGACAATCCGGGGGCAAGCCCTCGAACACGCGACGCATGGACCGGTGAATCTTCCGCCGTGCCCTGAAGATGACCATCTTCAGGTTTTCCAATTTGATGCCGAGTTCACGAGCGGCTTCCTTGTAGCTCAGGTTGGCCACCTCGACCATGTTCAGGGCGCTGCGCTCGCGCTCGGAGAGCATCGAGTAAAAGCGCAGGTACAAGTGCAGATAGTTGAGGTAGATGCGCGAGCATTCCTCCAGGCTTTCCGCTTCGATAACCCCACCGAGGGGTTCGCTGGCCTTGGCCTCGGGTTGGTCTGAAAGGTCCTCGAATGGCACGATGCGGCGCCCGCCCTTGCCCTGGGAACGCAGGTGCTTGAGGACCGTGTTGCGCACGATCATGGCCGACCAGACGCGAAAGGCGTCCTCGCGCTCGCAGTTGAAACGATGCGGATAGCGGTGGACGTTGAAGAAGACCTCCTGCAGCACATCCCTCGGATCTGCGTGACTGGCGTAGCGCCGCAGGCGCCCGGCCACCTGAATCAGAAGGTGATGGCTATTGAGTTCGTACAGCAGGCCGAAACACCCCCGCCCCCGGTGTAGGCGGAAGCACTCCATGAGGCGCGTGGAGACCGCGTCGCGCCGGGCCTCGCCATCGCGCCGGGGGTCGTCCAGGATCTCCCCGATGCGCTGCTGCTCATCCCGCGAGACCTCATTGGTCATGCCACGGATGCGCCCGAGCAACTCATCGCACACCTCTCCGGGCACCAACGAAGGTTCGGGTGTCCAGGTGTCGATGGTCTGCTTCACGTGCCGGGCTGGGGTGGCAGGCCGGTCTGCGCAATCATCCCGGGGGGCATCCCCGAGAGGCAGGGAATCATCCCAAGTGAGGGTCGTGGCAGGGTCCGGCTGTGATTGCATTCTATATAAGAATTCTATTTGAGTTACCAACAACCTCGCGCGACCCACCAACGCCGGGGGAAAGCGCCGCAAGATGCGGGATACAACTGACTTCTGGCGATTGGCCGATTCCCCTGGAGCAGACAGAGAGAGCCGCGGTTCTTACCTCAACCGAACGAGAGAGAGGCGCTTCGGCAGGCGCATTGTCATGGGCTCACCAGGATTGGAGGATGGGTCCATGGAACGCGAACAGTCCATCATTGAAATGGCCCTGGAGCTGGGCTTCGACATGGCGGGAATCGCCCCACTGGCTCCTCCACCAGCCGCTGAGCGCTTCCAAGCCTGGTTGGATGACGGGCACCACGGATCCATGGCCTACCTGGAGCGCAACCGGGACCGCATCTGCGACCCAGCCCGCATCCTTGGGGGCGGTCGCTCACTGCTGTGTCTGGGCCTGGGACATGCCCGGGCCCCGGTGGAATTGGCCGGAGGCGGCCGGGTGGCCCGCTACGCCGCTGGCCGGGATTACCATAATAAGGTAGGGAAGCTGCTGCGCCGCCTGGGCCGACGCCTGGCGGAGGCGGGCCTGGCGCGGGGAGGCCAGCGCTCAATCGTGGATGCGGGCCCCCTCTTGGAGCGTTCCCACGGCGCTGAGGCCGGATTGGGCCACGAATCCAAGGCTGGTCATCTGCTCCACCGCACGCACGGTCCCTGGTTCTTCCTGGCGGAGCTACTCCTCGAGGAGGATTTGGTTCCTACCCTGGACCGTGGGACAGGCTCCTCCCCCTTGCCTTCATGCGGCACCTGCACTGCCTGCATCGACGCCTGCCCCACAGGCGCCATCCTGGAGCCGGGAGTGGTTGACGCCCGGCTCTGCATCAGCTACCTGACCATCGAGAATCCAGACCCCGTGCCAGTGGAGCTGCGCCCGCACCTCGGGGCCTGGGTTTTTGGCTGTGATGTGTGCTCCGAGGTGTGCCCCCATGGGAGCCGCGCCCCTGACCGCGAGGATTCCCTGGGCACCCACAAGGCCGTGGCGGAAGGTAGCTTGGTCGATTGGTTGGAGTGTGGGGATTCCTTCCCGGAGGTGTTCATCGGCTCCCCACTCAAGCGCCCACGCCGCGCCGGCCTGGCTCGCAACGCAGCCCTGGCACTCGGGAACTCGCCTTCGGACGTGGGCCGGGAAGCCCTCCTGCGGGCCCTGACAGGTGATTCGTCGGAAACCGTGCGCGAGGCGGCGGCCTGGAGTCTCGGGCGAGCCCATCTGTCAGATAAGGGTGTCCCGGATGCCCTGGAACGGTCAAGAAGGCAGGAAAACGCCTGATATGGCGCGCGCCGCCACCCTGCTTCCCCTGCTATCGGCCTCCTAGCCGCGCCCCAGGTGAGTTAGACCGATGACCTGTTTTTCCCCCCCATAATCGGGGTCATCCTGTAGATTGAAGGAAAGACCCTATTCGAAACCCGGCCTGAAACAGGTCGGGGTGACCGTGGCCCTGTGCCTGGGGCGCCGGATGGGCCTTCCATTTTAGATACCTTTGATTCCCCTTCATTCACCGCCCTTCCTTCTTTGAAGGGCACTCAGGAGTACTCCCTTGAAACTGACATCAATCTTAACGGCCGCCTGTTGCATGCTCTTTACGAGCGCAGCCCTGGCCCAAGGCGCAGACGACTGTGCCAGCGCCCAGGCCATTGCTGGCCCCGGCACCTACAACTTCGATAACTCAGCGGCCACCATGGACGGTGTCGCGGATCCCATGTGCGACGAGTACGGCACCCAGGACATCGACCTCGATGTCTGGTTCGCCTACACCGCCGCCTCGACGGCCACGGTGACCGTGGACACCTGCAACGGCGCCGGTGCGGTTGACACCAAGATCGCCGCCTACGACGGCGCCTGTGGCGGAGCCATCCTGGCCTGCAACGACGACACCTGTGGCCTGCAGTCCTCCATCTCATTCCCCGCCACGGCTGGCAATGTCTACATCCTGCGCGTCGGCTCCTTCCCCGGAGCAGCCGGTGGAGCCGATGTCCTGACCATCGCTGAAGGTGGTGGCGGCGGCGGCGGCGGCAACGACGACTGCGCCAACGCCACGGCCATCAGCGGCCCCGGCACCTACAACTTCGATAACTCAGCGGCCACCATGGACGGTGTCGCGGATCCCATGTGCGACGAGTACGGCACCCAGGACATCGACCTC
>NYXZ01000036.1 GCA_002686595.1 Planctomycetota bacterium
ATGGCGGCCACCTCGACCCCGGGCACTTCGTCGTCGAGCAGCCTCAGCAGGATTTCTCCGTCCTCCACGGCCCCGGTGCGGGCCAAGAGGGACGCCGCCACGGCACGCAGGATCGGGCGCCCGTCCCCGGCCGCCGCACGGGCGCACTCGGGGCCACAAAAGGCCAGCAGCTCGGCGATTTCCGCCGCCGCTTCGCCTCCGTACTTGAGTTCGAGGATGTCCACCAAATCCCCGGCCAGGGCAATGGACTGGGGTGTGGCGGCCACTTCTGGCGTGGAGGGCTCGTCCCTGGCTCCCGCGGCCTCCGCAGCCGCGGCAAAACGCGATGAGAAGGGCACACCTCCCTCCAGGCCAGCCGCCCGCCTGGCCAGGGCCAGCCAGAGACGGGCACGCCCGTCCAGGAAGGGCTCGTCTCTTAATAGGAAAAGGAAAGCCTTGAAGTCCGCGGCGGAGACCAGGCTCGGCTGTTGATAGAGCTCCGCCAGGAGTTCGCCACCGCGCCCGCGGCGGGGCCGCGCTTGGCCGGGCAGGGAACTGATGATCAAATCCTTGAGACGCCCGGCGCGCTCCTCCGGGGTGTGGGGCTCCTCCCACCAGGGTGCCTCCAATTCCCAGAAGGCCCCGAGGTCAGTGGCCAGCTCCGGCGGTGGAAAAGCCTGCCAACGGTTACGCTTTTCCAGGTCGCGCAGGGCGGCCACCACCGCCTCGAACCAGGGGGCCCCGGTGTCCGGGCCAAAGGTGAAAGTCTTGTCGGCGGCACGCTTGGCGGTAATGGCGTCGGCATCGGCGGCATCCGTGGGAAAGGACAGTTCAAGGACGCGCATCCCGGGGCGCGTCTGCCCCCTGAGACCCGGCAGGCGCTCGGCGCCCAACAAGCCCTCCCGGCGCACGAGCGCCACCAGGGATTGGCATTGGGGCGCGGTCAGGCGCAGCAAGCCGCCGAGGGGCGCGGGAGCTCCCTGCGGGCTCGTCCCTTGCGCCCGGGCCGGTCCCCAGAAGGTGAACATGCACGGGTCGCTGCCCGTATCCCGATAGGAAATATCGAGCAGGGCTTCCTCCTCCGGGGCCACACGGAGCGCTGCGCGCCGGGCCCGGAAATCTTCCCGGGCCGTGAGCCACCAACTGACCCAGGCGGGCCCGGCGGTGCCGTGGCGTTGGCCGCTGAGTTGGGCCAGTCGTCGAGCCGCCGGGGCCTGCAGGGCGCTGTAATCGTTGTGGAAGACCGTGCCGGAAAGGGCGTGGACCAGGATGTCCGGCACCTTTTGGTCGAGCCAGGAGCAGGGAGCCTGGGAGCGAAAACCGATTCCCGCCAGAGTCAGCGCGGCGGCGGCGGAGACGAACGGATCTCTGGAGGCGGCGGCACCGAGCAACTCCTCGACCTGGCCCGCTCCCAGGATAGGTTCGAGCAGGCGATCTTCCCGTTCCACCAGGGCCAGCAAGGCGTAGGCCTCGCGGCGCCGCAACCAACGGCTGTCGAAGGCCAACCGGAAGAGGCGCGCGGCGGTGTCCGCTTGGGGAGCGACGGCCAAGGCCTTGACCGCGGCGGCGGAAACGCTCGCGCTCTTTTCCCCCAGCCGGCCGAGCAGGGCCTCCAGGGCCGCCGGATCAGGTGAACCGGAGAGCAGATCCACCAGCCGACGGCGCGTGTCGGCTCGTTCAGATTCCAAGCCCGCGGCGAGTAACTTGACGAGGTCATGGGGGGCCACGCCGCCCTCCGCCCGCAACCTCACCAGGGCCAGTTGGGCCGCTGCGCGCAGGCGCGCCTGGGGATGGTCGATGAGCTTTACGAGGAGCGCTGCATCCACCAATACCGGCTGTTGCTCTGACAGCTCATCCAGAATGAGCGGGCCCAGGAGCGGCGGCAGGGACTCGCCCAGGCGCCCACGGACTGCTACTGCGTCGGCTAGCTCCCCGCCGCGCAACAGCACCTGTACGGAGACAAGAATGGTCGGGCCGTGATCCGAGGCGAGGGCTCCACGGGCAGCTGCCAGACCGGAAGGCCCCAGGCTGAGCAGGCTAGTCGTGGCCTCCCCCACGACCTCGTCCTCCAGGTGCCTGACGCGCGCCAACAGCTCCAACACGAAACCGGCGGCACCGGAGATTGCCGGCGGCTCTCCAGTCGGAGGCCCGGGCGGCGCCTGTGCGCCGTCAGTATCCATGGCGCCGCCAGCGCCGCCAGGACCGCCAGCGCCGCCCGCCGGGGATTTGCCCGCTGACCCCGCGCCGCCGGTCCGTGGCTGCCGCGGCAGGTCCAGCCCCTGTGACGGGTCGGAGCGTGGATCGAAACGCCGCTGGGGCGTGGACCAACGGCACCGGGCGCACCAGGCCTTCTGCCGACCATCGGCGGCCTCGGGCAGTACCGCATCCCGGTAGTTGTGCGTCTGGCAACGAGTACAAATGAGGTGTACGACCAGGCCGCTGCCCCGGCGTTCGAGGTGTGTGCGCTCGTCCGCGCCGCGCTTGGTCTTCGGCAGATCGAGCTGGGCCCCGGCGGGGGCCGAGCAGAACAGCGCGGCGAGGACTCCCAACGACAGCCGGCCGAGCCAGGACAACCGTGGGCGCTGGGCCAGACGAATAGGGATGAACAATCCCCCGCAGCGGCGACGGCCACGGCCCGCCTGGCTCTGGTTCACTGGCTGTTGCGGATTCGGATCAGGGTTGAGCATGGACGCGTTCAGAGATGGGGGTCATACCGGACTCGCCCCAGAGGATACGCTATGCCTAGGTTGGCGTTGGCCCTCGAACTCCGCGCTACCCCCCATTCCCTTGAGCCGTGACCACAGTGAATCAGAAGACACGCCCACGGCTCGCCCCAGCGCTTCAGGCCCCCCTGCCCACCGGGCCATGGCCCCGGCGCAGGGGGAAGATTCCAGCGAGCCGGTTTTCTTCTGCGCCACGCGCCGTCCCTGCCTAGAACGGGCCCTGGTCCTGCGAGCGGTCGGCCTGCCCTTTGAACTGGTGCGTGTGGCCGCTGGCTGGGAGCTGATCGTGCCCGCCGCGAGTTTGGAGCGAGCCGGCCGCGAGTTGACCGAGTGGGAACGGGAAAACCTCCATTGGCCGCCGCCCAAGGTCAAATGGACGCCGCGTTCCGCTGGCGGGACCGGAGCCCTGATCTACGCCATCGCCATCATGGGCTTCCACCTGCTCCAACGCCTGCCCACCGGACTCTTCAAGAGCGCCGGCACCATCGGCGGTTCTGTTGAATGGCGGCGGACGATGCTCCAGAACGGGCGCGGTGATGCGGCGCGTTTGCTGGACGGCGAGTGGTGGCGGGCAGTGACGGGGCTCTTCCTACACGGGGACCTGCCGCACCTGATCGGGAACCTGGCCTTCGGCCTGCTCTTCGGAGTCCTGGCAGCCCAGGCCCTGGGCTCGGGCCTGGCCTGGTTCTGCATCCTGCTGGCCGGCGTCCTCGGCAACCTGGCCAACTCTCTCATCCACGAACTGTGGGTGGCCGGCCCGACGCACCTCTCGATTGGTGCTTCCACAGCCGTGTTTGGCGCCGTCGGTCTACTCACTGGATTCACGCGCCGCCGAGGTATCGGTACGGCAGCCACGCGTTGGGGGCCAGTGTTGGCGGGCTTGGTGCTGCTCGGCTACCTCGGCATGGAAGGCGAGAACACCGATGTCCTGTCCCATGTGACCGGCTTCGTCGCGGGCTTGATGCTCGGTACGCTCGTGGCCGGCCCGCGCCTGGGCGCCATCCTCGAACGCCGCCAACGCCTGTGGGCCTTCCTCGCCCTGGCGCTCCCGGCCCTGGCCTGGGCGCGGGTATGGGCCTGATTGTCGTTCGCGAATCTAGCTCTGACTGACAGGGGCCAAGGGGGCTGGCTGTCGGTTAGGCTGTGCGCCATGAAACACACCATCTTCAACGCCTCCCTCCTGCTTGTGTTGCCCTTGTTCGCTTGTACCCAGGTAGCGCCCGCCCCCGCCGAACAGGCCCAGTCGGAAAGCCCCGCTCCCACATCGTCCTCCGCGCCGGCCGCCGACCAGGCCGTTGCCGCCGGCGCCCACACGGTCAAGTGTGGCTGCGTTATCGAAGAGGTCGGCCACTGCGGCAACTACATCTCCATTGACGGCAGCTTCCTGCCCATCGCCAACGGCAAGGAGCTGGGCCTGGGCCGCATGGAGTGGTGCGGACAAGGGGCGGTCAGCGTGCAAGCGGCGGGCAGCGTCAAGGGCGGCGAGTTCATCGCCAGCACCTTGGACACGGACGGCTAGGAGTTCGTTGAAAAAGTCCCGCCGCGAGGCGCAGCCAGCGGCGGCGAGGCAGCGAAGACGAGACGGCGGAAGCGGCCCTGTCGGGCTGTTGAGCACGGCGCGGCGGCCTGACGCTGCCATTGGCGTCGAGCGCGTCGAGCGCGTCGAGGGCGTCGAGCGCGTCGGCGGCGTCAGGCTCGCGCCTGGGCACGGGCCTTTGCTCGGCCGCGAATGCGCAAGTTCAGCATCTCCACGGCGAAGGAGAAGGCCATGGCGAAGTAGATGTAGCCCTTCTCGATTTCGCGGCCGAGGCCTTCCGCCGTCAGCAAGACGCCGACCAGGATCAGGAAGGAGAGCGCCAGCATCTTGACCGTGGGATGGCGTTCGACGAAGTCCGCCACGGGCGTGGCGAAGACCATCATGGCGCCCACGGCCAGGACGACGGCCACGATCATGACGGCGATCTCGTCCGCCATGCCCACGGCGGTGATGACCGAGTCCAAGGAAAAGATGGCGTCCAAGAGGGCAATCTGAATCAGAACAGCGAGCATGGATGCGCGCTGCGCGCCATCCCTCCCGTGTTCATCGCCCTCCAGGGTCTTGTGGATTTCAACCGTGGCCTTGGCGAGCAGAAAGAGACCGCCACAGAAAAGCACCAGGTCGCGTCCCGTGACCGTGTGGTCCAGCAAGTCCACATGGAATAGTGGGGCCGTCAGCCCCATCACCCAGGAAATGGCGAACAGCAGCATGATGCGCATGCCCATGGCAAGGGCCAATCCCAGGCGGCGGGCGAGGGGGCGCTGCTTATCCGGCAGGCCGCCGGTGATGATGGAGATGAAGACGATGTTGTCGATACCCAGGACAATCTCCAGGGCAGTCAGCGTCAGCAGGGCGATTCCGTTCTCGGGAGTGAAAAGATGACTCATGGTTATCAGGTGGTTGATAGATCCGCGTCGGGTGACAGATAGGCCCTTTGGAGCTGGGCGTTGGTGCGTACCAGATCCCGAGCCAAGAGGATCAGGGTGAGGTCGGTGGCCGGGTCCGCGAGCCCTTCCTGGTTGGCGCCGGCTTGGCGCGCGCCCACCAGGTCACCCATGCCGCGCTGGGCGAGGTCCGCTTCCGCCAGTTCAAAGCCGTCGCGGCTGCGTTCCATTTGTTCAAAGCGCGCTGCCGCGTCCTCGTTACCTAGCAGATAGCAGACCGCGTCCGCGCTGCCGCGCCCCACGCGTCCGCGCAGTTGGTGCAGTTGAGCCAGGCCCAGCCGCTCGGCCTTCTCGATGACCATGACCGTGGCCGCGGGCACATCGACACCTACTTCGATGACCGTCGTGGCCACCAGCAGGCGTGAGGATCCTTGGCGAAAGCGCTCCAAACGCCGCGCGCGCTCGGCGCTCTTGAGTCGGCCATGGACGAGTTCGACGCCGAACTCTCCCAACTCGCTATCCCGCAGACGCTTGTAGGCCGACTGGGCATCCCCGGCGCGCGGCGCGCCTGCGGCCTCGTCGGCTTGGGCGCCGTTCGCGCCGATTCTGGGACAGACCCAAAACACCTGTCCGCCCAGTGCCAGCCGCTCGCGCAACAAACGGGGCAAGGAGCGGCGCTCGGTTCCGCGCAACCAGCGCGTCTCCAACTCCCCGCGCCCCGGTGGCAGGCCGCGCAGGATGCTGACATCCAGATCACCGTAGACGGTCAGGGCCAGGGTGCGCGGAATCGGTGTGGCGGTCATGAACAGGGCGTGCACATGGGCTCCCTTTTTCAAGAGCCGCGTGCGTTGCGCCACACCGAAGCGGTGTTGCTCATCGATGATCACCAAATCCAAGCGGCGGTACTGCACATCCTCGCTGAAGAGCGCGTGGGTACCAAAAACCACCGCCGCCCCACCGGCTTCCGTTTCAGCCGTGAGCCGCCCAAGGGCCAACCGTCGCTCGGGGACCGAAAGCGAGCCTGTGAGCAGCAAGCTGGAAACGCCGGCCCCATCCAACAGCGGAGCCAGAATTGTGAAGTGCTGTTCCGCCAATAGCTCAGTGGGCGCCATGAAAGCGCATTGCCCTCCGCTGGCGGCCACGCGCAAAACCGCCTCCAGGGCCACCATGGTCTTGCCGGCGCCCACATCTCCCTGGAGCAGGCGGCGCATGGGGCGCGTTTCCGAAAGGTCCGCGGCGATCTCCGCCATGACTTCCGTCTGACCCGCCGTCGGTGGAAAGGGCAAGAGCGCGCGCAGCTCCGCCGCCTGTGACGGATCGAGTTTCGCCGCCCGCGCCGTGCCCTGCCGCCGTGCCCGGCGGCGTCGCAACAGCTCGGCTTGCAAGCGCAACAGAGCTTCCAGGGAGAGCCGCCGGAGGGCGCGGGCATAGGCCGCCTCGGAGCGCGGGTGGTGCACACTGACCACCGCTGCGGGCAACGGCGGCAAGTCGTGGGCCTCCAGGATCTCGCTCGCGAGCGGATCCTCAAGGCGTTCGGCAAACTCGTCCACGGCCCGCGAGACCAGGCTCGTCAAAAAGGCCTGGCCCACGCCTTCGGTCAAGGCGTAGATCGGTTCGAGGGTGCCCGGCGCCGGAAGCGGTGCCAGGACGCCAGCATCGTCTTGGGCGGAAGCTTCCCGCGCATGACGCACTGCATCAATCGTCTTCGAACCGTGTGCGAGTTCCCCCTTGGCCTGGCAGCCCAAACGCGGACTGGCCAGGGCCACCCCCTTGGACTCAACCACCTGCCCGCAAGCTTCAATGGACAAGCCCACTTTGAAGTGCTCGCGCATCCATGGCTGGTTGAAGAAAAGCAGCGACACTTCGCCGCTGGCGTCGGCCAACCGAACTCGCACCATGCTGCGGCGGCCTCCCAGGCGGCTAAAGCGCAGGCCCTTGACCTCACCGCAGACGCGCCCCACGCGCCCTGGGATCAGCTTGGTCGCTGGCTGTACCGCGGGCCAGACTCGCAACCTGGCGGGGAGCAGTACAAGCAGATCACAGATATCGAAGAGTCCGAGGCGCGCCAGTTGACTGGCACGGGCTGGACCAATACCCGTCAGACCGGTCAAGGGCCCCAAGTGGCGCGGCGCTTCCTTAGTGGTGTGTGCTGAGGAAGTCATGGGCAAGGCGAGGTTAGCTGATCTTGTGGCGCGCTCAACCATCTTCGGGATCGGGCTTGCCAGCTGCTGCTGAAAGTCGCCGATCCACGGGTCTCAGCAGGAGCCAAGTCGAGCAACTCGCTAGACAATAGAACAGCACGGTGCAGGAAAGCAGGGCTGCGTAGTTGTTGTCCGTGGCGTCGAGCACCCGTCCCCCGGCCCAGGGGCCTATCACCCAGCCAAGGCCCCAGAGCAGGGCGTGCAGGCCATTCATGGCGGTGCGCGCCTCTGCGGGGATGGCCGCCATCATGAAGTTGCGCTGGATGGGACCGGCGCTGTTCATCAGGGCTCCCCGCAGCAGATAGGCGCCGACCGCCACCGGCAGTGCATCGGTGTATGCCAAACACAGGAAGAAGGGAATCGATGAGACTTCAAAGGCGACCATGGAGCGCACGAACCCCAGGCGTCGCAGGACAATGGGGCTGATCAAAAAGCCCGTGGTCATGAAGATCTGAGCCACGGCGAAGAGGTTGCCCACATCGCCGGGTGTGAAGGCGAAGCGATCCTTGAAGTAAAGGGCCAGGAAGGGAATGGTGGCGCCGGATCCGAGGCCCAGCAGCAGCGAAGGGGTTGAGAACCGCAGCACCGTACCGCGGTGCTTGCGCAGTGCGGGCCAGAGCGGCGCGCGTTCGACGGAGCTGGGCGCGTCTTCTCGGATGCGCGCGTAGAAGATGACACCGATGAACGGCAAGAGGCCGGAGACGGAGATGACCCAGGCCAGGGCAGTGGTCTCCGATGAAAGGCGCTCGGTTAGCAGGACTACCAAACGCCCGGCGGTAAACGAACCGATGACGGCCATCGTGGTGTGTACTGCATCCACCAAGCCGAAGACCGTGCTGCGTTCCTGCCCGCCAGTGTTGCGGAACAAAAAGGGCGAGACGACCACGTAGTGCACCGCCCAACAGAGTCCTCCGAGGAAGGCCATCAGAGCGATGCCTACGAAGCCACCGGCCCAAGGGAGAAGAACGCCGAAGATGCCAGCCAGGGCGCCGAAGATCACGAGTACGCGCCGCGCCGGGAGGCGCCCCACCAGGACCGCAGCCGGCAGGGCGATCAGGGCCTGGCCCCAGGACCAGGCGGCCTCGGTGGCGCCCACCTGTTCCTTGTTGAAACCCAGGCGGTCGAGGTACAGGGTCAGCAGGGTGTAGGGAATGGCCCCGGCCAAACCCATGCAGGCGCTCCCCAGGAGGAAGTGGCGTGCGTTGGGGCTGATGCGCGCCAGATCGGCGCGATAGCGTGCGAGCACTTGGTTTATCAGCGGGTGGCGGACTCGCCCCGGACGGCGGATTGCGCCTGATCGGCGCCAAGACCGTCGACTTCGCCCGCTCCCCTAAGGGAACCAACAATGCCCGTCGGCTGCTCGCCCGGCGTCGCGCGCGCCGCGCGCACTTGGCGCGAGACGAGGGGATTGGCACCGCGCAGGTAGCGCCCCTGGGGCACGCTCGGTTCCAGACCAGCCAGACCCAGGACGCGCTCCAAGAGGCGCGTGCGCTCCTGCATGGAGAGGGATTCGACTGGGATGTAGGGAATGGAGAACATCTCCAACATGAACTTCACCATGCCGTCGATGCGCACCACATCCTCCCACTCCAGACCGGCGCGCACGCCGTCGGGCACGATCAGTTCCTTGTGCGGACGCAGGAAGAAAACGATGCCGCCACGCACACGATCCATGTAGTCGAGGAGACGCGGATCGCCGGCCACCTCCCCCATGATGCGCGAGTGATGGGCCGCATAGGCCAGGTTGCAGAAGGCGCGGTCGGAGACATAGGGCCCTTGTTGATCTTCCTCGGCCTCCATCTGGCGTTCGAACACTTGGGCCTGGTAGTGATTGACCAGGTCCACATTCGTGCGCAGGGCGTCGAGTTGGGCCTCCATCTCCGCCAGCACGCCGCGGGCCACTTCCGAGATCATCGGCAGGCCGTAGCTGTCGCGAATCCAGCGCGCCAGGGTGGTCTTGCCCGTGGCATGGGCGCCGACTAGGTAAACGCGCGTGGGAGGGAGGGTGGGGGTGGAGGTGGGTTGGCGGTTGGCCTGGTTGCTGGGCATGGGCTGGGCTTGATGCCTGTGGGGCGCGGCGGCGGGGGTCTCTGGGGCGGATGGGTGGTGGATGGGGGCACCTGATAGCTGTTGGGCGGCCCCCAAAGGGGCAGTTGTCGCCGCCAGATGCCAGGCGCGGATACTACTGAATGTGGGCGGCAAATGTCCAGACCCCAACATGTGGTATGGCCCCGGGCGGAATGGCCCATGGGGCCTGTTGCTCCGGGGGACCGCGAAATCCGCCCGGGCAGCCAGAGCGGAACCGGCGCGCGGCGGCCCGCGCAGCCATTGGGTTACATGCTGAGAATCGAGGCCACTTCGGCCAGGGCGGCGCCGGAGGCCGGCCGCCAGGAGTCGCTGCCCTCGGCGGGGCCGTCCCCCTTTTCCAGGGCCGGGGGCCAGGACCAGAGGGTCACACCGGCCAGGCCAGCCAGGCGCGGACCTGCCCGCCGCAGCACCCGGCCCAGGGCACGGTAGAGGCGCGTCTGTTCCTCCGGGTCAGTCGCGCCCAGGCCCAGGCCGGGCGCCTCGAAGGCCCGGGCCGAGGCCGGGAACCCCACCTCCACCACCAGGGCGCTTTTCCCCAGGCCCGCGGCCAGCTCCGCGGATTGCACCAGGGCACCCTGGAGGCGATTGAGCAGCACGCCGTCCGCCGGCGGCTCCCCGGGGGCCGCCGGATCGCGCAGGGGAGCCAGCAGTTCCACACCCACGAAATCCAGTTGCTCCCAGAAGGAGATGCCGCGGGCCTGCATGGGCCAGCGGGCGCCGTATGTCAGGCCGCCGGTGAAGGCGGCCCGGGCCCTGGCGATGATCTGTTCCCAGCCCAGACGGCGCCGGGCCAGGGTTGCCGGATCATCGCGCCCATCCGGCTGGGGCAGGACGCGGGTGGCTTCCGCCTGGCCTTCACCGATAACCAAAAGCCTGCAACCGGTCAGCTCCGCCAGGAGCCCGGCATGGGTGACGCCCTCCCCCACATCGGCGAAAAACTCGTCCCAAGCCGCGACCGTGGTGCGCTTGCGTTCGCCGGAGCGATTGCCAGAGGGGGCCGTGAGAACTTCCAGGGCCAGAACCGGCGCCAGCCCCACGCCGCGGCCGGCGGCGATGGCCCCGGCCACCAGGGCGTCTCCCTCGATAGTTCCGAGCCGCCGCGCCACGCCCGCCGGCAGACCGGGCCAGGGCTCAAGAGCTTTGGTGAAGCTGACCCTGAGAGTGAATGAATCGGCACCGGCGGCCCGGGCCTCTGCCAAGCTCGCGGACAGGTTTGGAGCGGTCAGGTCGTTGCCGGGAGGCACCAGGCCCACACCCTGGAAAAGTCCACCGCCCGGCACCGCCAGCTTGGCGGTCAGATCAGCGTAGAAACTCCGCCGCTCCACCAGGCCCGCTCCTCGGCGCGCCAGGGCGGCCGCTGTCCAGTCCGCGAAGAGCTGCCCCAACTCTTGCTGCCCCGGCAACTCAGCGGCCTCGCCGCCGGTCCCTCCGGGAGACGCATACCTGGCCCGCATCAGCGCCGCCCCGTCGCGCTCACGCAGGGCCCTGAAGAGGGCTCCCCGGGCCGGAAGAAGGCGATGTGGCGAGAGCAAGAGGTGACTGTCCTCCGCCAGCAACTCCTCGATACTCGGCAACAGCTCGCCAACCCGCAAAAACGCCACCCACTCCTCTAGGTCCCGCCCCCACCAACTGTCAGCTCCATCCAATGCGGCTCCGTCCTCCAGCCAGGACGCCCGCGGCTGGCCCAGCAAGTGCCGCAAACGCGCCCGAGCCACCCCGCGCCCCCCGTCATCGGCCACACCCGGCGCCAGCACGGTCTGCACAGCCCCCGTCACCGGATTGATGCGCCACAGGTCAGCCCCTGCCCCCTGCCCCGCGAGGAAGGTCAGGTCGCCGTCTATAATGATGCGAACGACGCGAACGACGCGAACAACATCGGGCACCTCTGTGTCTTCGGAGTCCTCAGGCATCTCTGGCACATCTGGCATCTCTGGCATCTTCATGCCCCCTACCGCTCCCCCATCCTCCTCGCCCGCCCCGGCCCAGCTATCTATGCGGTTGAGCACCTCCCCCAACGTATCCGTGTAAAAGTCCAAGCGCTCGGAGGGAACGGTCGAGTCAGCCCGCAGCTCGAACAGCTCCCCGGTCCGCACGCTCGCCTCACTGCCAGTGGCGGGTCGAGCGACGGCGAACATGATCCAGGACTCCGGCCGCGCACTGCCGTCCACCTCCAGGCGAAAGTGCCCCAGGCGATCCCCCATCTGATAGAGATCAGCGGAAGGCAACCAGCCAATCCCATCCCGATGCACCAGGGCCGCTGCCATCTCCTCATTCGCCGCCACCGAAAGCAAGAGCGGCAGCCCCGCGCGCTTGGGATCGGCGAAACGCGCCACGATGGCGTAGTTGGGCATGGAGGTCAGCAGGACGCCATCGCCAGCCCCCTCGCCCTCGGGCCCAGCCGTCGCCGGTCGCAGTCCTAGGCGCGCCGCCAACTCCGCCGCCACTCCCTG
>NYXZ01000037.1 GCA_002686595.1 Planctomycetota bacterium
CCCCTGGTGATCGTGCGCGGCTGCGCCGTGGAGAACGAAAAGCTCCAACGGGAGGCCGAGTCCCTGCACAGCGATTTGTTGGAAGCCACCAATGGCCAATTGGAACGCGTCCAGGCGGAGATCGGTGATTTTGTGGCTCGTGTGCAGAAACGAGGACAGAAGCAAGTGGAGCACCTCTGCCGTTCACTCCACACCCTGCGAGCGGAGTTCCCCGACACACGCCTGGCCCTTGAGCCGGGCTTGCACTTCAACGACATCCTGAACTTCGAGGCCATGGAGTGGGCGTTGGCGGATCTCTCCCGCCAGGATGTGGCCTACTGGCACGACACCGGGCGCATCCACCAACGGCAGGCCGCCGGCCTGCCGGGGCAAGGTGCCTGGCTCGAGGCTTTTAGCGAGCGTCTGGCCGGCGTGCACCTGCAGGACTCAACCCTGGAGGAAGCCGAGTTGCCGCCTGGTCAGGGCGAGGTGGATTTTCACATGGTGCTGGACAGCATTTCGGGCACCGCCGTGCGGGTCGTGGAGGTCAACCCTCGCCACGGCCGCCCTGAGATCCTGGCCTCGGTGCAGTTCCTGGCGGACATGGGCTTCTAGGAGCCCACGCCCCCTGCATCGCACAGGTTTCAGTTCACTGCTGGAGCCTGTGGTTAAGTTGTCTGCATAGCTCTCGGCGGAGCCATCTGCCGAGCAACTAGGGCCAGGAGTGTCTTCCAGACCATTTGTCATGACTTGTGCGTGAACTCTGGAAGGAGAGCGAGTGCGCCGCCGTGGTCCGGGGAAGCGTCGATCCTTGGACAAGGCAGAGGCATTGGGCGCAATGTCAGCAAAGCCGCGCCAGGCCAGTTTCCAGGGCTTGTATGTGAACTCTGGAAGGGGAGCGAGTGCGCCGCCGGAGTCCGGGGAAGCGCCGGTCCTTGAACAAGGCAGAGGTATTGGGCGCAATGGCAGCAAAGCCGCGCCATGACCGACACGCCTTCTTCGATCGCCGATGTGAACAGTCCCTTCGGCGAAGCCTCACCCCTGGCCCACCTACGCCGGGTCCTTGATGCAGCCTCCGCGGCGGCCCCCGAGGCTGCCCGCGGACGATTCTTGGTGTTGACCCACCGCAGCCCAGATCCGGATGCCCTCGGGGCCTGTGAAGGACTGCGCCTGCTGTTGACGCAGGTCTTTGGGTTCGCCGTGGAGGTGGCGACGGATGGGCCAATCCGGCGCGCGGAGAACCTGGCCCTGGTGCGCACGCTTGAGCTGAAGTTGCTCGAATACGACGAAGTGAACCCGACTGATTACTGTGGAGCCCTGTTGGTCGACACCCAGCCGGAGTTTGGTCACACGGAGTTGCCCGCCGGCATCTCGCTGCTGGCGCTTTTTGATCACCACCTGCCGCCGGATGGCGCGTCAGTGCAGACGCCGGGACCTGGCGTAAGCGGTGCAGAGCTATCCGGGCAGGCAGCGCACGGAGTTCCCCACCGAGATGTGCGCACGGGCCTTGGCTCGGCTGCGGCCATTGTCTGGTCCTATCTGCGCGAGGCGCAGGCGGTGCTGGACGCGGCCACGGCCTCGGCCCTTTTCTGTGGCGTGCGATTCGATACGGCGGATCTATCCCGCAACGCCTCGCCTTTGGACGAGGAGGCCTACTACGCGACATTCAGCTTTGCCGACCGCGAGGCCATCGCCCGCATCCAGCACCCGCCCCTGCCTCCCGTCTACTACGCTGAACTGCACCGCGCCCTGGCCCTGGCTCGCCAACACGGTTCACTGGTTCTCGCCCTGCTCGGGCCAGTGGCAAATCCTGAGTCCATAGCGGAGACCGCCGACTTCCTGTTGCGCATGCGCGGCTGCAGTTGGGTGGTGGTGGGCGGCGCCTTCGAGCAGGAGTATGTCCTTTCCCTGCGTACTGATTTTGCCTTCGGGCGCGCCTGGCCTCTGATGGAGCGCGTGCTCGGAGGTCTGGGCACCTTCGGCGGCCACGGCCAGGTAGCCGGCGCACGCATCCTGTTGCCGAAGGGGGCAGGCCCAACACCGGCGCGGCTGGAAGAGACGCTGCGCACCAATGCCCTGGCGGTCATGGCCGAACCCGACCCAAGCCAACTCGCCACATCGAGCGTCCCCCTCGGGCGTCCTATCGTCTGAGATGGCGCCGGCTGCCCGGGAAACCGCGCGAGTTCCCTTGCGCCTGTTGCTCATCGGCGGCGAGGATTCAAGCGGGCGCGCTGGACTGGGGGCCGACCGGGAAACCGTGGCGCTGCTAAGCAGGGACCTCCCGCCCGGAATGACCCTGTCAGCCCTGACCGTACCCACGGCCCACACGGTTCAAAGCGGAATGGAGCTGCATGAACTCGGCGCCCGCAAGGCAGAGGAGTGGGGGGCCGAGGTGCGCCACATCCTGGCGGATCCACAAAAGAGCCCGGCGGCCGCCAAGTTCGGCCTGCTTCCGGGCCGGGCGCACCTAGAAATGGCCGCCGAGATAATCCGAGAGCTAGCTCCCCGCTGTCCAGTGGTGCTGGACCCGGTGGCCGGCACCAGCGGCGGCAGCCCCTTTCTCTCCCGGAGCGACCTCAGCTTCCTGTTGGAGCACGTCCTCCCCGCCGGCCCCATCCTGACCCCCAACATCCCAGAGGCCGCCCTGCTGACCACCAGCGACCCCCGCCAGCTAGCCTCGGACCCAGCCCCGCGCCTGGACGCCGCCGCCAGCCTGCTCCGTGCCGGCGCCGCCGCAGTCCTGCTCAAGGGCGGCCACGGCATCGAGGACCAGATCCAGGATCTCCTGGCCCAACCAGGGTCCGAGCCCAGCTGGATCCGACACCCCCGGATCCCTGGCCCGGGCCTGCGCGGATCCGGCTGCCGCCACGCCAGCGCCCTGGCGGTGGGCCTGGCCCAGGGGCAGTCCTTGATCCAGGCCGCACGGGGGGCGAGCGCACACCTGGCTGGCCTCATGGGGAGGCGCACCTAGTTGGCCTCTTGGGAGGCGTTGATAGCCCCGGCGCCGGGCCAAATATTCCCCGAATAGGCGGCGACCTTCGCGCCCGCCGTCGGGTATTGGGGAGGTGGTGGGGGCGGTGGGATCCCGGGTGGGGTGATCTCCCTTCACAAGGCCAGGGCTCCAGACCCGGCTCAGGCCTCTGGCCCCTTTGGTCGGCTCCAGCCCTCCGCTTTCGCCTTCGCCCTGCCCCTCGCTTTCGTCCGTCCCCTCGCCTGCGCGGGCCCCTCGCCCGCCCAGCCCCTCGCTTTCGCCCTGCCTCTCGCCGCCGCCTCCCGGCCCATCCGTTTTTAGGCCCAGGTCCCCGTAAAACAGCCGGAGAGGGGGCCTCCTGGACAACTTGAGATCCGCGACCCTTCGAGGCTTGCCATCGGGCGATTGGGTGATAACCTTTTGCGCCCCCGAGGGGTTTGCGGCTGTAGCTCAGTGGTAGAGCGCAACCTTGCCAAGGTTGATGTCGACGGTTCAAATCCGTTCAGCCGCTCCACCTCCCCCTCTGCTCGTTTCGCTTGCCTAGCGCTTTGCCCGAGGGCTGAAGTTGCGCCCCTGGGGAGCCTGTTTCGAGGAGTCTCCAAGAAAAAAACTGGGCTCCTGAACCGGCCTGGGGAGGACCCGTTATGGCGTCCAGATCGGCGTGTCGGGCCTCCTGTCCGCGCGCCATTTTCCTAGCCACCGTCGGCCATCCGGCTCGGCCAATCCGCAGCGCCCTCGTGGGCCTGGCTGTCCCTCCGCGATCCCCGCCATGATCCCCGCCATCTCACTGCTACTCGTCGCCGCAGCCCCCGTCCAGGATGTGACCCTGCCGGAAACGGTGGTGGAAGCACCCCGATCCGCCAGCACCCAGACACATTCGGCCTCCCAACGCACGGTCATCGAGGGCGAGGCCCTGCGCGCCACGGGCGAGCGCTCCCTGCCCCGGGCGATTGCCCGCGCCGGCGGCGTGTGGATGCAGGAGACCAACCTCGGCGGCGGCGCCCCGTTCATTCGCGGCCTGACCGGTAACCAGGTGCTGCTCATTGTCGATGGAGTTCGGATCAACGATTCCACTACGCGTTTCGGCCCCAACCAGTCGCTCAATACGATCGACCCGGCCACGGTGGAGCGCGTGGAGGTCCTGCGCGGGCCGGCTTCCGTCCTATATGGTTCCGACGCCATCGGCGGCGTGGTGTTGGTTTGGACGCGGCGCGCCACCCCCGGCAGCGGCGCGGGTGTATCCGGCGAGGTCGGCCTTTCCTATGACAGCGCCGCCGGCGGCGGTCGGCTCTCGGTCGGCGGTTCCTTCGCGGACGCCAACTGGGGCTGGCTCGGCGTGGGCAGCCTGGAGGATTGGGGCACCCTGCGCGCAGGAGGCGCCGAGGACCAGGAGTTCACCGGCTACGATGGACACGGCCTGTTCCAGTCCCTGGATCATCGCATCTCCGCCGGTCGCAATCTGCGTTTCACCGCGCGCCTTACACGCCAGAACGACATCCCCCGCACGGACAAGCTCGTTGCGGGCTTCGGACAGACGGATCCCAAGAACGCCATCTACAACTTCGCGCGCCAACAGCGCGAAGGCTATGGCTTGACCTACACGGACGAAAACACCGGCCCCCTGGCGGATCAGATCCAGGTGCGCTTGGCGGCCCATCGTTACCGCGAGGACCGCGAAAAGCAGAAGACCGGTTCGGACACTTTCACCTTCGAGCGAGATGACGTGGAGACCCTCAGCCTCGGCGTGGATGTGAAGAAGCTCTTGGGCGCCAACCACCTGTTGACCTGGGGCGTGGACATCAGCCGTGATGCGGTGGACTCAATGCGCGTTGACACGGATTTGATCACGGGCATCGCGACGGACAAGGACGGTTCCTTTGCCCCCGGTTCCGAGTACTCAAGTGGCGGTGTTTTCCTGCAGGACGATGTCCTCGGTGGCCTGCCCTTCGACCTGACCGCAGGTCTGCGTTACTCCTGGTACGACTTCTCCGCGCAGCCATCCGCCGGAGATGTCTCCGGTTCCTTTGACGCCCTGACAGGTAGCCTGCGCGCGGGGCGGGACCTGGCCGACGGCGTGCGTCTCTCGGCCTCTCTGGCCCAGGGCTTCCGCGCGCCCAACCTGGATGACTTGGTCCACGACGGCGACTTTGGCGGTGGCGACGAGTTGGCCAACCCCGACCTCGATCCGGAACAGAGTCTGACGGCGGAAATCGGTTTGGATGTTACCCGGGACAAGAGCAGTTGGAGCCTGGCCCTGCACGACACTGATATACAGGATGTGATTGGCCGAGTGTTGACCAACGAAGGCGATCCCGCCGTGGCCGGCGACGAGACCTACCTGCGGGAGAACACCGGAGATGTGCGGATCTGGGGCCTCGAAGGCGCCTGGCGCCGCCAGCTCTCCGACGGCCCCTGGTCCGTTTCGGCCAGGGCCGCCTATGTCCTCGGCCGTCAGCACGACGACACGGTGGACATCAGCTCTGGCACCGCGCCCTACGACGGTGTGGACTGGCGCCGCGTGCCGCCCCTCTACGGCAGCTTCGGCCTCGGCTGGCAGAACCCCGCCACGGCTAGCCGCCTGGCCAGGGCCGGGCTAGAGATGGTGTGGGCCGATCGCCAGGATCGCCTGCACCCCCAGGACGAAAGCGATCCGCGCATTGATCCCACGGGAACCCCCGGCTGGGCACGCCTCGATTTGGATTTGCACGGCCCCTTGATGGCCTCCGCCGGCCCCGGCGGTGCCTCGTGGTCCATCGGCGTGCACAACATCCTCGACAAGAACTACCGCATCCACGGTTCTGGCTTCGACGCCCCCGGACGCAGTCTGGTAGTCAGCCTGAACCTCATGCGTTGAAGCTGCCCCAGGTCGCCCGGCAAATCCTCGTGCCTCATTTGGGCGGGATCCCCGGACTGCCGGGTGCTTCTGGAGTGGCGGGCGGTGTGGGATCGTTCGGCGAGGTCGGGGCGCTTGGTGAGGTCGCCGAGGCTGGTGATGCCGGTTCGCTTGGCGAGGTCGGGGCGCCTGGCGAGGGTGTGGCGCTTGGCGAGGTCGTGGCGCTTGGCGAGGGCGTGGCGCTTGGCGAGGGCGTGGCGATTGGCGAGGGCGTGGCGATTGGCGAGGTCGGGGAGGCTGGTACGCCCGGGAAGGCTGTGCGGCCTTATAACTGGGCGCGGTACCGAGCCCCGGCCACAGGTAGATGTTTTACGGAGAAAGCCCGCGACCTTTGGCCCCGCGCTCCACTCTTAGGGTGGAGGAGGGGGCGGTGGGATCCCGGCGGGGGCGCCAGCCGGACGCAGACTGCGCCGGGCCAGTGAAAGCGGGCCATTGAAAGCGGGCCGATGAAAGCGGGCCATTGAAAGCGGGCCGATGAAAGCGGGCCATTGAAAGCGGGCCAGTGAAAGCGGGCAAATGGGCGGCTGGCCGATGAAAAACGGGCCATTGAAAAGCGGGTCAATGAGAAGTGCCGGCCGAGCAGAGAAGGGCTCCCTCGGAGCGAGTTCAGCCCCCGGGGCGGATGTCGAGCAGGAGCCGCGGCGCGCGCCCTGGACAGGCAACGGACAGCAGCGGAAACTGGGCACCATGGATGCCCACAAGCGTGAAGCGCAAGAGCCCGAGGCATCGCCCGCGCCCTCGCCTGAAACCATGCCCGGGCTTGATCCCTCATCCAACTCAGCGCCCTCGCCTGAAACCATGCCCGGGCTTGATCCCTCGTCCAATACCGCGCCCGCGCCTGATCCCGCGCCCGCGCCTGATCCCGCGCCCGCGCCTGATCCTGCACCCGCTCCCGATACCCGTCCCCAGGCCGACTTTCCTGCGGCTCGCCGCGGCTCGCGTTTTATCGCCAGCCTCTCGGCCTCCGGCGCCCTACATGCTCTGTTGTTTCTGGCGCTGGCCTGGACTTCCTGGAGCATCTTCGGAGGGCCGACGAAGCGCCGCGGGGAGACCGTCGTCACGGTGGCTGCCAGGCCAGAGCCTCCCCCGCAGGTACCTTCGGAACCCGATCAACCACTCGATCACCCCGACCTGACCGACACCCCCGCCGAGCCGGTTGCGGAGGACGCCCCCCGGCCGCTTCCGGAGGAGGATGAGATGCGTTTCCCCGAGCCCATCGACACGCTCCCGGAGACCTTCGCCCGCTTGCCCTTGGATGCCCTCAACCCGCCGCCGCCGGGCCAAGGTGAAGTGAAGCCTGTCCCGGAACCCCAGGCTGAGCCGCACCAAGTCGACCAGGCCGAAGACCCCGCTGCGGGAGAGCGGCCTCCGGTGTTGTTGGAGGGCGCGGCTCCGCCCTACCCGGCAGCGGCCCTGCGTCTGGGGTGGCGCGGCACGGTGCACTTGATCCTGGCGATTGATGCGAGCGGACGCGTGCAGTCGGCGAATGTCAAGCGTTCCAGCGGGCACGCCCTGTTGGACGAGGCCGCCCTGACGGCCGTGCGCACCTGGCGTTACTCACCGGCCCTGCGCGCTGGCCAGCCGTCGGCGGTAACTGTGAACAAGGCCATCACTTTCCGTTTCTAGGTACATTCCGGCGCGAGCCTTGGGCAGCTCGCAGAGCGGCGGCATTCGTTGCGGCCTTCGTGTATAGTCGCGCCCATGAAGTGGTGGGGCTGGGGAAACACAGAGATCAAATGGCAGCTCGCTCACGAGCTGCGCGCCCTGCTCTGTGAGCGCGTCGGAGTTGCCATCCGCGAGGCACATAGCCCGACCGCGCAACCGCACCTGCCACCTGCCCAGCCCTTGGCGCCTCCCGGTCTTTTTGAGGCGGACGGCCCAGCACGCTTGGCCCATTGCGCCGGTCGCAGTACGCCGGATCTCCTGCGCCTGCGTTGGGACCGCGTGAAGACTGCCCCCGATGCGGTGGCTTACCCGCGCAGCATAGATGAAGTGAAGGCCCTGCTTCGTTGGGCCGCGGATGAGAAGGTGGCCGTCGTGCCCTTCGGTGGCGGCACCAGCGTGGTGGGGGGCGTGGCGCCCCTGCGCGGAGAGCAGCACGCGGTGGTGACCATGGACCTCAGGCGCTTGAACCGTTTTTTGGAGCTCGACGAGGTCTCTGGCCTGGCGCGGGTGGAGTGCGGCCTCCTCGGGCCGGACCTGGAGGCCGAACTTGCGCGGCGCGGCTTCTCCCTTGGCCACTTTCCCCAGTCCTTCGAGTACTCCACCGTCGGCGGTTGGATAGCCGCCCGTTCCGCCGGTCAAAACTCGACCCTCCACGGCAAGATCGAGGACCTCGTCAGTGCGGTCAAGCTCAGCTCTCCATGCGGTGAAATCGCCAATCGTGAACTCCCCGCCAGTGCCGCTGGACCGGCCCTGCGCGAGCTCTTGGTGGGCAGCGAAGGCAGCCTCGGTGTTCTGACCGAAGCCAGCCTGCGCGTACACCGTTTGCCCAGCACAACGCGTTACGCTTCTTTCTTCCTGCGCAGCTATGCCGAGGGCGTCGATGTGGTGCGCGAGTTGATGCAAAACGGCCCGCGGCCGAGCGTGCTGCGCCTCTCCGATGAAACAGAGACGGCCCTGCACCTGATCCTCGGCGGGGCCAACGCTTCGCGCGCCGTGCGCCTGGCGCGCCGCCTGGGGAAAAGCCCCTGGCTCGATGGCGCGCACCTCTTGGTCGGCTTTGAGGGCAGCGCCGCGACGGTGGAATCCAACCTCAGGCACACGCGCTATTTGGCCCGCCGTTCCGTGGATGGCGGAGTATTTTTTGTCGGCGGAGCGCCGGGGCGCCGTTGGGAAGCGGAGCGCTTCGAGCTGCCCTACCTGCGCGACACGCTGCTCGACATGGGGCTGGTGGTGGACACCTTTGAAACGGCTGCCACCTGGAGCCGTCTACCGGATCTCTACTCCGCCATGTTGGCCGCCTTGCAGGAACTCGGCGTTCCTCTCGTTCTGACACACCTCTCCCATGCCTACCGCGATGGAGCTTCCCTTTACTTCACCTGGATCAGCGATGGGCCGGACCCTGACCAGGCTCTGGAGATGTGGGAGCGCATAAAAGCGCGCAGCGCCCAGGTGATCTTGGACTTTGGGGCAACCCTCAGCCATCACCACGGAGTGGGCACGGACCACCGTCCCTACCTCGCCACCGAACTGGGCGGCGGCCAGCTCGAACTGCTACGCGCGGCCAAGGCCCATTGCGACCCAGCCGGCATCATGAACCCCGAGAAGCTCTTGCCTGC
>NYXZ01000109.1 GCA_002686595.1 Planctomycetota bacterium
GATTCGTTCGAGCTGGCCAGGGCCGCCGGGGCCCAGGTCGAGAACTCGCTGACGGAGCAGGCTTTGGTGGTCGGGGAGTTTCCAGCTGCATTCCTGGCCGAGGTGGGCGCCGGTCTGGGGCGTGGACAGGCTTGGTTCGAAGAGCATTTCAATCCGCAACGGGTTGAGCCGCCGGCCGGGGCATCAAACCAAGCCGGAGGAGGCGCGGCGACAGAGGGAGCCGGCGAGGCCGGCGCGGGGTCGCCTAGCGGCACAGGCGCCGGCACAGGAACAGGCACAGGAACAGGTGAGGGCGCG
This sequence comes from Planctomycetota bacterium, assembly GCA_002686595.1. Classification (GTDB taxonomy): domain Bacteria; phylum Planctomycetota; class UBA1135; order UBA1135. The sequence continues at coordinate 298 of NYXZ01000109.1, forward strand.
GCGCGGAAGCGGGCCAGCACTGAACCGCCGGCAACGGAAACAGATGCTGCGCCGGACGCCGCACAGGCAGCCGAGAGCGCTAGCTCCTATCCCCTGAATGGTCGCCTGGCGCGCGTGGTGCTCCTGGGTCGTGATGTGGAGATCTTCGGACGCGTCGTCGAACACTGCGCTCCCCTCGGGCGCTATTTGCCCCAGGGCTGGGCGGACTCCGCCCGCCGTACCCACGGCTTCTACTGGTGGAGCCCGACGCCGCTTTCCGTGGCGCGGCAGGGCGAGCGCGGCGACATCGATATCGCCGGCCACGCCTACCATCAATGGGGGCACTTGCTGGCGAACCTGGCCGGCGATGATGGGCGCTTGCTCCCGCCTTGGTATGACGAGGGCCTGGCGGGCTTGATGGAGTTCCGCTGCCATGAACAGAACCGTGTCTTCTGCCGTGGGCGAGCACCGACGCGCCCCGCTTCCGGCACCAGCGCCGCGCGTTCCGGCGCGGGCTATGACCGGGCTGACCTGCGCGGTGGGCGCTGGCGTCAGGCGTTGGTCGGCCTGCTGAATAAAAACGCCGTGGGGCGCTTCGACAAGCTGGCCGCCCTGGAGTTCGGGGAACTGACGGAGATCGACACCGCGGCAGCCATGGGGCTCTTGGCGTGGATCGAAAGCCGCGGGCCAGGGGCCCTGGCGGCCTTCCACGGGGTCCTGCGCCGGGGAGCCCCGCCGGCCCCGGGACGCGTGGATCCGGACGGTCACGCCCGGGGTATACTCTATGATGAAGCCTTCGGGGTTGCGGCGGGTATGGTGCGCCAGGAGGCCGATCTGGCCTGGAGAGCATGGATACTGAAGCAGTGAAAACAGGGCCGGGCGCTCCCTTTCCGGAGATCCCGGGCTACACCATCGAGGCCCTCATCGGGCGCGGGGCCACGGGTGTCGTTTACCGCGCCGTCCAGTTGGCCGTCTCTCGTCCGGTGGCCATCAAGGTGCTGCACGCTGATCTGGTGGGCACGGAACGCGCCGTGGAGCGCTTGAAGCGCGAGGCGCGCACGGCGGGTCGCCTCTCGCATCCGCACATCGTTTCGGCCATCGACCTGGGGCGGGCCGAGGGGCATTGGTGGTTTGCCATGGAGCTGGTAGAGGGGCGCTCCCTGCTCGAACTGCTCGAAGATGGGCCCCTGTCGGAAGCGGAGGCCATCGATCTCTTCCTGCCCTTGGCCGGTGCCTTGGCCCATGCCCAGGAAATCGGTGTCACCCACCGGGACATCAAACCGGGCAACATCCTCGTGGACAAAACCGGCCAGCCGCGCCTGGTGGACCTGGGGCTGGCCTTTGCCGAGGACGATCCACTGCTTACCCGCGCCGGCGGCACCCTGGGCACGCCCTGTTACATCAGCCCCGAGCAAGCCCGCGATCCCGCGAAAGCCGATGGGCAGAGCGACCAGTGGTCCCTGGGGGCGACCCTCTTTCACAGCGTCTGCGGGCGGCCGCCCTTTGCGGGAGGGAGTGTGGCGGACATTCTTTCCGGAGTGCTCTATGCGCCGGTACCGGATCCCCGGCATTTGGCGCCACACATTTCCCGTGGCCTGGCGCTGGTGATCAGGAAGTGTCTCAGCCGCGATCCCAAGCGGCGGTACGGGAGCTGCAATGAGCTGGCCCGGGACCTGCGCCGGGTGCGGGCGCGCCGGGCTCCGGAAATTCGGCGCCAGGACTTGGAGAAAGCCCGCGCGGCCGGGCGCCGTTGGCTCCCCTGGGCCCTGGCCGGGGGAAGCGCGTTGATCGTGGGACTCCTAGCGCTTTGGGCACCCTGGGCTCCGCCGGAGCAGGGAAACACGCTGTTCTCCGCGGACACGGATGAGCTCGACCATTGGCCGCCCCTGGATGATGTCGTGCGGCGTTTCGATCAACCCCAGGAACTCAAGGCCGCCCTGGCCGGGCTGGCCGGGATCTATCCCAGCCTGCCGGAGCGCCACCGGGACCGCTGGGGTCGGGAGCAGGTGCGACTTCTAGGGCAGCTCGACCAGTGCCTGGAGTCCCTGGGGAAGGCCGTCGAGACTTCCTTTGCGGAGGCTCTTCAGGGACGTGATTTCGCCGCGGCGGAGCATTTGCTGGCCGCCGAGTACGAGCGTCGGCTGCTGCTGGCGACGGGCTTTGCCAGGCCCGCTGAACTGCCGCCAGAAGCCGCTAGACAGCGCGCCTGGCAGGCAGGCCTGGAAGCGCGCTTGGAAGCGGCACGAACGGCTGCACAAAACGAACTCAGTGCCGGACTGGGCGCCTGGTTCTCCGGGCACCTGCTGCCCCGGGTGGAGGAGCATGTGCGCGCCGGCCGGTGGCGCACGGCCCTCACAGAGCTCTCGCTGGAACCGGGGCAGTGGGAGGTGGAGATCGACCAGCGCGGCATCGACGAGGAAGTGCTGCGCCAGGTCTATGGGGGAGTGTCAGAGTCGCTGGCCCATCGGCGGCTGGAGTTGCTGCGGAACTGGCGTCAACTGGATGCACAGCTGGCCAAGCTCGTCAGCGAACGCGGCAGCCAATTGGAGACGGCGCTCAGGCGCCGGGAAACGGGCGCTGCGGTCGAGCTCTTGGAGATTGACTTCGACCGGGCCCGGACGGCGGCCGGATTGGCGCCGGAGGAAGAGATCGTCGGCGTGGGCACGGCCTTCAGCGCCCTGGAGAAGACCTCCGAGCGTCTCGCCGCCTTGGCACTGGAATTTCGCGATCAAGACGCAAAGGCGGGTTTCGAGGCCTTGGAAGAACGATCCGCTTCCCTGTGGGGTGAGCGCGCCTACGCCGAGCTGGCGCGTCAATGGAGCAAGCATGAGGCGGACGATTGGCGCGTGTCCATGGCCGCCAAGATGGCCCTGCGCCGCGCCGAAGCGGAACATCTGAGCGCCCTCTTGGAACGGGCGCGGCGCGGGGCGCTGGCGGGGACTGGTGATGCGACAGGTGAAGCAAATGGCATCGCTGAACTGTGGCTGGGAGGCATCCTCTACTCTGGCCGCTTCCGTGAACCGCTGGCCGGTAAACCGTTGGTGTTCGAGTACGCCGGAGGACAGCGGCGCCTCGCTCTGTGTGCGGATGAGGGCCGGCCCCTGGCGGAGGCGGCGGTGATTGTCCAACTGGCCGAACGCGCCCCGGAGGAGTTGGGCGAGCGCCAGAAGGCCTTGGTGCTGGCCCTCTTTTACTATCGCGAGGGAGACCTGGCCGCCGCCCGCCGCATCTTGGAGGCCACGCCGACGGCGGCCGCCACGGACCTCGGGCGCGACCTGGAGTTGCGGCTGCGGGAAGCCCTGCGCAGCGCCGAGGAGGAGCGGGCAGAGCGGGATGCCTGGGCTCGATCCCAGTATCTGCGCCTCAAGCGCGAGCGCCTGAACTGGACCGGAATCGGTGCGGGACAGGCCGGGGAACTGGCCCTCATCGGGCGCTTGTTGGACGAGTCGCGGGATGCCTTCAGCCGCGTCGAGCTAGATGAGCTGCGGGCCATGCGCGATGCGCGGTTGCAACGCGCGGACCGCGAACGGTTGGAGTCTTTGGCGGCACTCCTCGGTCCTGACAGCATCGAAAGCCTGCCCGGGGACCGCGTGCGTTTGCGTTTTGCCTTTGACCGCGCCCAGGTCGGGGCCTGGAAGCCGGGGACCTGGGCCGGTGATGGGTTGGGCTGGGTGGGGCCCGCGCGGCCCGCCAGCGATGGGGAGTTCCTGCGTCGCACTTCGCCGCGCCTGGTCTTTGGCGGGAGTTTGGATCTGGGGGGCGAGGAATTGGATGTGGAGCTGACCGTGGAGCAGTTGGAATCCTCGGGCCCGCCGGATTCCCTGGTGGTTTCCGTGGCTGGCTTTCACGCCGTGCTATTGGGCGCCCGAGGAACTGGCCCCCTGTGTCTGGTGGGCAGCTCCTCGGCGGAAGATGTGTTGGCCCGGGCGCGAAACGGCGAGGGCCAAGCCTTCGATGGCCTGCGGGTTGGCGTCACCCATCGCCTGCGTTTGCTCGTACACCAGGCCAATGGTTGGGCCAGTGTCTTTGTGGACGGCAAGGAAATCCCCCGCCGCTCAGTGCTCAGTTCACCTACCGATCGCAGCGGCAGCGCTTCAGTCTCCCTGCGCAGTTGGGAACCCGTGCGCCTCTTGTCAGCCACGATCCTGGGCGGGTTCTGAGGTCGGGCACCCCGGCAGCGCGCGGCTGGCGTGTTTGTCAGGCCGTGAAGCGCTCAATCACGCCCCTGGCCTGGGCCAGCTGTTCGGACGCCAAGATGTCAGTCAGGGCCTCCAGCACCTGGCCCGGTTCCTCGACAGCGGCGCCACAGCGCAGGGCTCCACGGGCATGGCTGGCCAGTTGCCGGTCCTGGCCCAGGGCAATCAAGGCTCCCACAGCCAAGAGCTCCCGCAGACGCGGCGTGAGCCCGGGGCGCGCCAGGACACGTCCGTAGGCGTGATCCGCGATCCAACTGGCGAGGTTTGGGTCGTAGGCCATGAGTTCCCCGCGCACGCTCTCCGCCAGATCATCGTAGATGGAATCGAAGAGGGCCGCGCCGTTCTCGGCCTGTTCCTCGGGCGGTGCTTCGGGTGTGTCGTCCCTAGGCAACGGCCGCGTTTCCTCCAGCGTTTCATCCACAATGCGAAAAGCCTGGATCAGTCGGGGAAAACCGGCGAATAGATGGAGCTGCAACAGGGCTTCACGCCAGGAGGAGTCCACCGCGCCGGAGGTGAGTTCCCGCCGAGCCACGGGCCAGTCCCCAATGACGCAGGCGGTGAAGAAGCGCACCAGGCGCGTTTCGTCTTCCGTGAGCGTCACGGGGCTGGCTCCGTAGGGAGTGTGGGGAATGTGCCGATGCGTTCCCCCTGGAGAATGGGCTGGCCTGTTTCGCACGGAATGGCGGTGGGCCCACCGGCGGGGGCGAAGAGGACCACGGTGGAGCCCAGCTCGAAGCGGCCAACTTCCTCGCCGCGGGCGAAGGTGCGCGCACTGGCAAGGGGACCGGAGCGGCCTTTCTCCTGGCCGATAACCCGTAGGCGGCCGACATTGAGGGCGCCGACGAGCACCATGAAAAGGGGCCCGCAGTCGGTTTCGAGCCGCAGGGCGCAGCGCTCGTTCTCCGCCAGCACCGGACGGCGCGCGACGACGGCGGGTGCCACGCTGCGACGGGCCCCCGGGAGCCAGCGGATTTCCGTCAGGCGGCAGTCGATGGGTGCGTGGACGCGGTGATAGTCCCGGGGCGAGAGGTAGACGATCCAAGCCGTGCCTCCGTCACCGGCGAGGGAGTCCGACAGGCCGCCGGTGAGCTCGGACAGGGAGAAGGTGCGGCCCTTGGCGCTGACGCTGTCCGTGGCGGAGAGAGGCCCGGCGGAGAGGATGCGCCCATCGGCGGGGGAGAGCAGGGCCTCCGGGGCGCCGTCCAAGGGCCGGGAGCCTGGCTTCAGACGGCGGATAAAGAAGGCTGTCAGGCTCGGATGCTCTTCCAGGGGTAGGAGCACCTCGTCGAGATCCAGTGAGTAGAGCCGGGCGTAGGCGCGAAACAGGGGGCCGCGCAGGGGACGCGGGAGGCGGCGGTCGGCGAGCCAGCCGACGGCGAGGGACAGGGCGCGGCGCAGGGGGGTGGCCATGGGCGCAGCGTACACGGGGGATTGCGCCTCCGGATCGCGAATCTCAGGGGAGTGTGGCGGAGGGGGTGGGGAGTGGCTGATGTCGGGTGGGAGGGCGATGCGGTCCGCCGGTCCGGTGTGCCCTTCACCCGCCACCGTCCATTCCGGGCCGCCCCCAGGTCGTGCCCATCCCAAACCCCCACCCACCCAAAGGGGATCTGGTGAGAGACCCGGCAGAGGCCATTGGGGTCGCTGTCTATTTCAGTAAAACAATCGTCACTGGTCCCGCCCGCGGCCTGCCTGACCGCGTCCGGATCCAGCACCACCACCGCCGAACCCACTGCGGCCGCCGCCCCCGCCGAATCCACCCGCATCACCCCCGCCGCGGCGGTCGCCGCCCGGGCGTTCCATGTTGATGATCTGTTCGGCCAAGTCAGTGCCGAAGGCCGAGGCCAACTCGCTCCGGCGCTCCTCCTGGTAGGCCTCCCAGCCTTCACGGGCGAGTTCCCGCCCATTGGGCTCGTTGCGCAGGGTGCGCATCTCGTCCATTACCTCGCGGCGATTCTCCTGGTCGTTGAGCATCAGATCCGCCAGGACTTTTTCGTCATCGGCGCCCAGGCCCAGGGTTTCGGCCACCCTTGAGGCGCGGCCCAGGAGGGCTTGGAGTTCGCGCTCCTCCCGTTCCGTTTGCCGTTCGGTGGCCTGGCGCTCGCGCTCCTCGGCCATGACGGTCAGGATCGCATCCCTCTCCACCGAGGCGAGCCGGCCTGAGCTGACCCCCGCCGTGGTGGCCTGTCCCATTTGAAGGGGAGCCCGCTCCAGATCTGAGCGCAGGGCTTCGACCTGATCCTCCAGTCTGGCGATGCGCGCAAGGAGGTCTTCCCTATCCGGAATGCCTGCCAGTTGCGCGAGCTCGCCCGCCTGCTCATTCCTGACGCGTTCGTGTTCGCTGGAGGCTTCACCAAGAGCTTCCAGCGCCTGTTCAGACTTGCCCTGGGCATTGCTGATGTGGCTAGTCACAAAGTAGACGCCTCCGGAGACAATAATCAGCGTGGCTGCGACAAAGGCGGTGAGGAGGCCGAGGATGGGTTTGTTCATGGGGCTGGTCGGGGCTGGGTCGGGGGAGTAGGGGGGCGCTCGGAGCGATTCACGGTCGTCAGTCCATGGAAACCGATGCGCCGTGCCAAGTTCCTAGTCCATCTGACCAGAGGTGAAAAAGGGCTCTTATTGGGCTTGGGGGCCTTTCTGTGAGCTCGGGAGCCGGGTAGCCTGCCGATCCACGGATCCGGGGACATCAGGTTCCCGTTGTCTGATCTCCTTCGCCTATCCCAACCCGCCGCCAGCAAGACCGGCGGGTACTCTCACCAGCCCCAGCCCGGCGCCAGAAGATGGATTTCGACTTTTCAGAAGAACAAGAGATGGTGCGTGCCATGGCGCGCGAGTTCACCGACGAGGCCGTGCGTCCCCTGGCGGAGTCCATCGAGGCGAATCACCAGGTCCCCGGGGAATTGCTCGAACAGATGGCGGAGCTGGGCCTGATGGGCATCGCTATCCCAGAGGCCTACGGCGGCGCCGGCCTGGGGGAAACCGGCCTCTGCATCGTCATGGAGGAGCTGACCCGCGGCTGCTTCTCCACGGCCGCCACCTACGGCGCCCACACGAGCATCGGAGCGACATCCGTGGAGGTCGGTGGCAGCGAAGAACAGAAGGCTCGGTTCCTGCCCCCCATGGCGGCCGGCGAGGTCTTGGGTGCTTTTGCCCTTACTGAATCAAACGCCGGTTCTGACCCCGCGGCCATGGCCACCACGGCCCAACGCGACGGCGATCAGTGGGTCCTGAACGGCGAGAAGATCTGGATCACCGCCGGGGATATCGCGGGACTTACAACTGTCTTCGCCGTGACCGACCGCGAGGCCGGCGTCAAGGGCCTCTCGGCCTTTGTGGTGCCGGCGGGAACCCCCGGCTTTACGGTCGGCAAGCGCGAGGAGAAGATGGGCCAACGGGGCTCGTCCACCGTGACCTTGGTGCTTGAGGATGTGCGCGTACCGGCGGATCACCTGTTGGGAGCAGAGGGCAGCGGTTTTGCCGTAGCCATGAAAACCCTCGATCGCGGACGGCTGGCCATCGGCGCAAACTGTTTGGGATGCGGGCGCGAGGCCCTGGCCCTTTCGCGCGCCTTCGCCCAGGAGCGCGAGGCCTTCGGCAAGCCCATCGCCGCCCAACAGGCGATCCAATGGATGCTGGCTGACTCGGCCACGGAACTCTACGCCATCGAATCCATGGTCTATCGCGCCGCCTGGATGTGCGACGCCGGGCGCCCCTTCAGCCGCGAGTCTGCGGCCACCAAGCTCTTCGCCAGCGAGGCCCTCGATCGCATCGTGGACCGCGGAGTGCAGATCCACGGTGGCATGGGTTATTCGGAGGAATGTGCCATCTCACGCCTCTACCGCGACGCCCGGGTGACGCGCATCTACGAAGGCACCAGCGAGATCCAGCGCCTGGTGCTGGCCAGGGATGTGCTGAAAAACGGCTGAGGGGGCGGCGGCTGGTCCGTGATTGGCCCATGGCCGGCCCCTGCCAGCGCCGCCTTCCCAATGCGCCCGGGCCAGGCCAGCAAGGCCCTTTTCGAGGCGGATCCCGCGCCTTCGGTTGACAGCTTCCCCGGCGGGCGGATAGAACCTCTGCCCCTTTTCCGCCCTGGAGTGCTCCCATGATCTCCTCGGCGTCCGCCCTCCTGCCCCGCACACTTCGCCCCGATCCAGCCCGTGCCCGATTCCATTAATAAGGTAGGCACTGTTGTGATCCTGGCCGCTGGCCAGGGCACGCGCATGAAGAGCGCCAGGCCCAAGGTGTTGCACCCGGTCTGTGGCCGTCCCCTGGTGGCCTGGGTCGTGGACCAGGCCCTGTCATTGGCGCCGCGGCAGTTGGTGGTGGTGGTGGGCCACGGAGGCGAATCCGTGGTGGAAGCCGTGACCGTCGCCGCCGGAGCGACGCCGGTCACATTTGTCACTCAGGAGCCCCAGCTCGGCACGGGGCACGCGGTGCAGATGGCTGCGGAGGCCTTGGGCAGTGATCCGGGGCGCGTGGTTGTTCTCTACGGAGACATGGCCCTGCTCAGTTCCGCGACTCTGTCCGATTTGGTCGCGGCCCAGGAAGAGGGCGGCATGTCGCTGCTGACCTTTGAGATGGATGATCCCCGGGGGTATGGGCGCATCCTGCGTAGCGCTGGAGCGGTCACCGGCATCGTTGAGGAGCGCGACGCCAGCCCGCAGGAGCGCGCCATCGACGAGTGCAACCTGGGTGTCTATTGCTTCGACGGCGCCCAACTGCTGGCGGACTTGCCCCGCCTTACGAATGACAACGACCAGGGCGAGTACTACCTGACGGACCTGGTGGCCCTGGCCGTGGAGGCCGGGCGAGCGGTGACCACGGGCACTCTGGAAAACTCGGATGAAGCCCTGGGCGTCAACACCATCGCCCATTTGGCGGAGGTGCGCTGGGCCATGCAGGTCCGCATCCTGGAGAAGCACATGGCCTCGGGCGTCTACATCGAGGATCCCGCCAGCACGACCATCGATGCCGGCGTCAAAATCGGCGCCGGCACGCATATCCTGCCCTACACGGTCATCCGCGGCGGTGTCGTGGTGGGGGAGGGCTGTGAGGTAGGCCCTTTTACGCACCTGCGCGCCGGCACGGTCATGGCTGACGGGGCCGAGGTGGGCAACTTCACCGAGAGCAAGAACTCAACTCTCGGAGCCGGCGTCAAGGCCAAGCACCTTTCCTACTTGGGAGACGCCACCATTGGGGCCGGAACGAATGTGGGCGCTGGGACGATCTTTGCCAACTACGACGGCAAGCTGAAGCACCGCACGGAGGTGGGCCAGGACGCTTTCATTGGGAGTGGCACGATCCTGGTGGCTCCGGGTACCATTGGCGCCGGAGCTACCACGGGCGCGGGCGCCGTGGTGACTGGTCAGAGCGCCGTAGGCGCGGACGAAACCTGGGTCGGTGTTCCGGCTCGCCCCATTTCCAGAGCCGCGGACCGCGAGCAGCGGGCCGACGACGCCACCGACGAACAAGAATAGTCCAGCGAGGCAATCCACCGTGACCAGCTACAGTGACAAGATCTCCCTGATTGCCGGCAATGCCAACCCGGCCCTGGCGGAGGCCATCTCCGCCGAGCTAGGCCTGCCCCTGGCCAAGGCTCATGTGGGGCGTTTCCCCGATGGTGAGATCGACATCAAGGTGGAAGAGGATCTGCGCGGCACGGATGTTTTCGTGTTGCAACCCACCAACCCGCCGGTGAACGAGAACTGGGCCGAACTCCTGCTCCTGCTCGACACCCTGCGCCGCGCCAGCGCCGGCCGCATCACGGCGGTCATGCCCTACTTCGGCTATGCCCGTAAAGATCGCAAGGACGAGGGGCGCGTACCCATCAGTGCCAAGGTCGTAGCCAATACCCTGTCCTGCTCCGGCGCCGACCGCGTGGTCACCATCGACATGCACGCGGCCCAGATCCAGGGCTTCTTCGACATCCCCGTCGACCACCTCTACTCCAAGCCGATTCTGCTCGACGCGGTCAAGCAAAGCGGTCTAGAGCAGCCCCTGGTGGTTTCGCCTGATGTGGGCGGCATCAAAATGGCGCGGGCCTATGCCAAGGAACTGGACGCTGATCTCGCCATCGTCGATAAGCGCCGTGTCTCAGGCTCGGAAATCGTCGTCGAGCACATTATTGGCGATGTCAAGGACCGCAACATCATCATCGTTGATGACATGATCTCCACCGGCGGATCAATCACCGAGGCGGCGCGCATCGTGCGCGACCAAGGCGCCCGTCAAGTCGTTATCGCCGTCTCCCACGGTGTCTTCGCCGGCCCCGCCTTCGAGCGCATTGCAAACGCTCCGGTGGATCGCCTGCTGGTCACCGACACGATTCCCCTCGATCCCGCCGCACCGGCCAAGATCGAGGTGGTTTCCGTGGCCCCGCTCTTGGCGCGGGCCATTCACAACATCCATTCATCCCAGTCGGTCAGTTCTCTCTTCGACCGCCTCCCTGTTGCGCCCGTCGGATAGACGCGGGCAACGAACCACCCAGGGTAAACTATGAGTTCCAGCGAAATACTGAAGGCGGCCAAGCGCGAACGCGTGGGCAGCCGCTTCGCCCGGCGTCTGCGCAAGGCAGGCCGGATCCCCGCGTCCATCCAAGCCGAAGGCGAGACGCCGCACCTCGACATTTCCGTCGGGGAACGGGAGTTCCTCGCTTCCCGGCGCCACCATGTGCACCTCTACGATATTGATGTGGAGGGAGCCATGGAGACGGCCATTGTGCGCGAGCTGCAATGGGATGCCTTTGGCGATCGGTTGAACCACATCGAGTTCAAGCGTGTTCAGCGCGGCGTGGCGACCGAAGCTTCGGTGGTTTTGGATGTGGTTGGCGCGGCCTCTGGCGGTGACCTGAACGTGCTGGTGAACGAGGTTCAAATCAGCTGCATTCCTTCGCTGATCCCCAACTCCATTGAGGTCAAGGTGGGCGAGCTGACAGCCGGCGACAGCCTACTGGCCAACGAGTTGGAGCTGCCCGAGGGCCTCAGCCTGGCCATGGATGGGGAAACCGTCCTGATCACAATCTCCGCCCACAAGGAAGAGGTCGCGGAGCCCGCCGAGGGCGAAGATGCCTTGGAAAGCGATGGAGCAGCCCCGGAGGCTCCCGATGCCTCGGATTCGGCCGCGGAGGGCGATTCCTCCGGCGGCGGCGAGGGCTAGTTCTCACTGGCCCGGCTTGGGACGGCGGGCGGGGGGTTGCCCTCGCCGCGCTGGCCCGTATCATATTCGCCCCTCGCTCGGCACTTTGTCGGGCGGGGAGCATCACATACCCCCTTCAGGATTGTCCCGGTGAACAGGCTCATCGTCGGACTGGGCAACCCAGGACCGGAGTACGACTGGACGCGACACAATGTCGGCTTCCATGTGCTCGATCACCTGGCCTTGCATGAGGGGGTGCTCTTTCAGACCGCAGGCAGGTTGGACGACTATGGTGGCCCCGGGAGTATTGCCTGGGCCCGCTTGGAAGATCCGCCCGCCTTCCTGATCAAACCCCAGGCTTTCATGAACCGTTCAGGCCCTCCCGTCGCCTCCCTGGCGCGCTGGCTGTTCAGCGGTGAAGAGGCCCCGGCGGAGTTGGATCCGAGTCGCATCATGGTTGTCTACGACGATCTTGACCTGGACCTCGGACGCCTTCGCATCCGGCCCCATGGGGGAGCAGGCGGGCACAATGGCATGCGGTCACTCATTGACTCACTCGGCACTGACCAGTTCCCGCGCCTGCGCGTGGGCATTGGAAAAGCCGGACCCGACGCGGCGCGTCATGTTCTTTCCAGGTTCGACACTGGCGAGCAGGCGGAGATCGAGATTTCGGTGGCGGAAGCCTCCGAGGCCTTGCTCTTCTGGCTCGACAGCGGCGACCTGGCCCAGTGCATGTCGCGGTACCACAGCCGCTGGAATCAGGACACTGCCTAGCAGGATCGTCCGCAACCCCGCCCCCCTAGGAGGCCATCACTTGACTACTTTTTACGAGACCATGTTCCTGTTGGACAACGAGCTTGTCCGGGAGGACTACCAGGCGGCCAAGAGCCTTGTCAGCGATATCGTTGAGAAGCATGGAGGCACCATGCATACCTCGCGCCGCTGGGACGAACGCCGCCTCGCCTATACGGTGAAGGGCCGCCAGCGGGCGACCTACATCCTGTCGCACTTTGAAATCCCGGGCGATGGCATTCCGACCATGCTGCGCGATTTCGAGCTCAACGAGAGCGTGCTGCGCGTGCAGAGCCTGCGCGTGGAGTCAGTGCCGGAGGGTGAAGCGGAGCTCAGCGCCGCCGAACAGGCCGATGACTTCAGCATTCCGACCCCGCCGGAGGACGATGCCCCCGAGCCGGAGCAGGAGTTCTTCGATGATGAAGATGATGATGAGGACGATGGGCGTCGCAGGCGACGCGAGCCCGAGCGTGGCGATGATGCTGCCAAGGAAGGGGCTGCAGAGGCCGAAGGCGCTGCCACGGACGCCACGCCCGAGGCCGAGCTAGCCCCTGCGACCGAGGAAGCAGCGCCCAGTGGTGAGGCTGAAGCGGCTGCGAGCCCCACAACCACAGAGGAGGCCAGCGCCTCCGAGGAGGCCTAGATATGGCTATCAAACGAGGTATGAAGCGCGGGCTGCCCCGCATGAAACCCACCAAGCGCTGCCAGCACCCGGAGATCGACTACAAGGATCTCGAGTATCTGCGCAAGCACATCTCCGCCCAGGGACAGATCGTCTCGCGGCGCAAGACGGCTCTTTGTTCCCGTTGCCAGCGAAACCTGAAGCGTGCCATCAAGCGCGCTCGGTACCTGGCACTTGTCCCCCATGTGGGCTGAGGGAGACTGCTATGAAAAACGTTGAAGTACTCCTGCGGGACTACGTTGAAAATCTCGGGCGCTGTGGCGATGTGGTCAAGGTGGCCTCGGGCTATGCCCGTAACTACCTGTTGCCCACCAAGCTGGCCGTGCCGGCCACGGATGACAACAAGAAGCTAATGGAGCGCCGTCGGGCGCGCCTGGACGCGGAAGAGGCGGCGCACTTGGCTGAGATCGAGGCCCGCGTTGCAGCGCTCTCGGCCATTGCGGTGCGCACTGTCGAGAATGTCGATGAGAATGGACACCTATACGGCTCCGTGAACGCCGCGACTATCTGCGCCCTAGCTGCCGAGTCCGGTTATGAACTCGACGAGAAACATGTGCGCCTGCCGGAAGGCCCCATCCGCCAAGCTGGTGAGCACAGTGTGCGCCTGCATGTCCACGGTGAGCATTTCGCGGAGATATCCGTGACCGTGGTGGGTGAGTTCTCCGGTGAGACGGCGGCGGACGCTGAGGCCAGGGAGTCCGGCGCTGAGGAAGTGCCGGAGGCCCTGGTGCCCGATACCGCGCCGAGCACTGACTAGACCTGGCTTGAGCCAGAACGAAGACGCGCCCCGGTGGTCATGCGACCACCGGGGCGCTGTTCTTTTTGGGTGATCCCGGCACTCCCGGCTGAATCCAGTTCCGATCAAGGCCCGCTCCGGTTATGCTCTGCCCGGAAGCCCCCCCCACACCGTGACTGAAGATATCTGGCAAGGAGAAGAAGAGCGCGGCGGTGGGCGTGTCCCGCCCCACAATGAGGTGGCCGAACGCTCGGTCCTGGGGGCCCTGCTCTTGGACAGCGGCCGCATGGTGGATGTGGCCGAATTCCTCAAGGCCGATGACTTCTTTACGCGGCGCAACGGAGTCATCTTCGAGACGCTCTGGGATATGACCGAGCGCAACCTGGGCGTGGACATGATCACCCTGGGGGAGATCCTCAAGGCCAACGGCACCCTGGGCTCGGTGGGCGGCAACGGCTACCTATTGGAGTTGGCCAATGCCGTGACGACCTCGGCGCACCTGATGCACCATGGGCGTCTGGTACAGGAAACCGCCACCTTGCGGCGCTTGATCAGCGAGGCCACGGAAATTGTCACCGAGGCCTACTCCACGGCGCCCCAGGGCGACAGCGTGGCCACTCTGCTCGATGCCAGCGAGCACCGCATTTTCCAGATTTCGGAAGGTCGCGATGCGGGGGGGACCGAGGGTATTGGGGCCGCCATCGAAGCCACTTTCAAGCGCATCGATTCCATGTCCCACCGCTCGGGTCTGACGGGCATCGGCAGCGGTTTCTTCGACTTGGACGAAATGCTCTGCGGGTTCAACAAGGGCGAACTGACAATCATCGCCGCGCGTCCTTCCATGGGAAAGACAGCCTTTGCTTTGAATGTCTTGGAGTACGCCTCCTTGCACAAGCCAGAGTGGTTGGGCAGGGAACCGTCGATGTTGTTCTTCAGCCTGGAAATGGGGCGGCAGTCAATCGCCAGCCGCATGTTGTGTTCCCGGGCGCGCGTCGATGGTCACAAGCTGCGCACGGGGCGTATCCCCAAGGATGATTACGCTGATCTAGTGGAGGCCGCCGGTGAGCTACAGGGGACGCGCCTGTTCATCGACGACACGCCCGGTTTGTCGGTCATGGCCCTGCGCAGCCGGGCCCGCAAGATCAAGCACAAGCATGGGCTCGACATGGTTGTGATCGATTACCTGCAACTCATGAGCCACCCCAAGGCCGAGAGTCGGCAACAGGAGATCAGCGCCATCTCGCGGGCCTTGAAGGGCCTGGCCCGTGAGCTGGAGATTCCCGTGATCGCCCTTTCCCAGCTCTCCCGCGCCGTGGAGTCCCGTGAGGACAAGCGTCCGCAACTCTCCGACCTACGCGAGTCTGGCTCCATCGAACAGGATGCGGATGTGGTGCTGATGCTCTATCGGGCGGAGTACTACAACCCCACGGACGAGAACAAGGGCTTGGCGGAGATCATCTGTGGCAAGCAGCGCAACGGGCCCACGGGCCGCGTCAAGCTGCAGTTCCGCGCCAGCACGATGCGCTTCGAGAATCGCGAGCCATCCATGGCCGAGCCGATTCTGCCCTGACTGCTCAGTTACCAACGATCTCCCCGCCTCACTCGCCACTTTGACTGTGACACTCACCCTAATGAGCCGCCTGCCAGCTGCGCGCGGCTTGTGCTGCGGCCTGTTGCTCGTCTTGGCCAGCGCGCTTCCGGTCCAGGCCCAGGCAGCCGGCCCATCCGAGTCGGTTGCCCCAGCTGTTCCAGAGTCCGACGCCGCGCCCGCTGCCCCGTTACAGAATCCGGTGGTCATCGCCATCCAGGTGGAAGGTGCCCGACGCTACACCCGGGAGCAGTTGGTGGCGGCCCTGGGCCAAACTGTGGGGGCTCCGCTGGATCCCGCCGCCATCGAGCGCGGCATCCACACCCTCTGGAAGGCCTTTCATGTGCGCGCCCAGGTCGATGTGAGCGAGGTCGCTGGCGGCCTGGAACTGTTGCTGCGGGTGAGTGAACTGCCCGCCGACCTGGAGCCACGGTTCGTGGGCAACGACGAGATCGACTTCAATGAGATCCTGGATTGGGCCCAACTTATCGAGGGCCAGGAGCTGTTTCTCCACCAAGCACCCCGCGTGCGCCAGCGTATCCTAGAGGGTTATCGGGCTGCGGGTTACTACTTCGCGGAGGTGGAGTTTGTGGCTCGCGAGGAAAGCGGCGACGCCGAGGCACCCGCCGATCTCATCTTCGAGATCAGGGAAGGGCCCAAGGTGCGCGTCATAGCAGTGGATGTTATCGGCAGTCATTCCATGCCGGACACGGGCATGTGGTGGTGGAAGGGAGGGCTGCGTAGCCTGGCCAACAATGAAATAGCCGGGCGCGGTCCGTTTAGTTGGTGGGGCGGATTGCTGGTGGAGGACACCCTCGAGGCAGACCTGCTCGCCATGCGTCAAATCTATCGCCAGCGCGGTTGGTTGGATGCCGTGGTTGAGTTGGGTGAATTGGATTTCAACCAAGCGCGCGATCAGGTGCGCCTGACCATTCATGTGGATGAAGGGCCGCGCTACATAGTCGAATCCCTGAACATTGTCGGACTGGAGCAGGACTCCCAGGGAAACGGTGAACTTGTTCCCGTCCCCCTGATCTTGGACGAAGACGAGCTAACACAGCTCTGTCAGCTGCGGCCGGGTAAGACCTACGAAGCCCATCTGATGATGGCGGATCGCACGGCTCTGAAAAACCGCTACGGAGAGCTCGGCCACCTCTCCCACCCCTCGCTACGGGGCAAGGGCGGTTGGGAGTTCCTCGACCCGGAGCTGGTACTGGATGTGGAACGGCATCGTGCGCTGGTGACCTACCGCCTGTTGCAGGGGCGCGAGCGTTTTATTCGTGAGGTGCTGTTCACCGGCAATCACCACACGCGGGATTCCGTCCTGCGGCGCCAAGTTAGTGTCTTGCCAGGTGAACGGGCAGACATGCGGGAGCTGAGCCGATCTCTGGCGCGGATTACTTCGACGGGCTTCTTTTCGGATCCGCGTAACCAGTTGGGGCATCTCGATCCGATGATGCGCTTCCATGAGACCGATGACCCGGAACTGGTCGATGTGGAGTACACCGTCACCGAAGGCCAGGTAGTAGATATGCAGCTTTCGGGCGGCGTGCAGAGCGATTCGGGCGCCTTCGCCCTGATCTCCCTGCGCATGCGTAACTTCGATGCCGCGGATCTACCTAGTTCCCTGGGCAATGCATTCAGCGAGATTTATCACAAAGAGGCATTCCACGGCGCTGGCCAACTGCTCGAAATGAACCTCTCTCCGGGATCTGAAGTTCAGTCCTGGCAGATGCGCTTCATGCATCCGGATATCTTCGCCTCGCACTTTGATGCCTGGAGTTTGGACACGGAGTTTCTGCGACGCGATCGCCTCTACCCCGATTTCGATGAAGACCGAACGCGCTATCAGGTGAAGTTTGGGCGGGCCTTCGGGCACGATCTGCGCACCTATCTGGGTGTCTCCAAGCAGAACATTGTCATTGGTGATCGGGCGGATGATGTGCCCGGCACCCTGTTGCGCCAGAGCGACGAGTCGCGGGTACAGGGCCTGCTCTTCGGCCTCTCGTACAGGGATGTGGACAGCCGCATGAACCCCCGTGAAGGCCTGATAGCTAGTTGGAACAACAGCCTCAATGGTTCCTTCATGGGAGGCAACCATGAATTCGTGCGCAGCGAATTCAGCTTGGATTGGTTCCGCCCCCTGGGTGGCGTCGTGGGTAAGGTGCGTCACGGGATCCACTTCGGCCTGGCGGGCGGAGTGGCGGTTCCCTTTGGCGTGAGCGATGAGATTCCCTATACGGAGCGTTTCTTCATCGGCGGCACCAAATCCCTGCGCGGCTTCAACTTTCGCGGAGTGGGGCCCAATGAAAACGGCAGCGCAGTTGGCGGAGAGACCATGCTGCGGGCCAGCCTCGAATACCGCCTCCCGCTGTACACCATCACCCAGCCGCGCACCTTCCGCGAGATCGAGATGTTTCGCATGCTCTTCTTCCTGGATGGCGGGGTGCTGGACCCCGACGCTTGGAGTCTGGACACCACCGAGCTACGTGCCTCCTACGGCATTGGTTTTGGTCTGACAAACCCCATCCCCCTGATCTTCACCTTTGGCTGGCCCCTGGAGTCCGGCCCCGGGGATGAGCTGGAGGAGTTCGCCTTCACCATCTCGTTCTACTAGGAGTCCGCTGGAAAAGTCCAGGCGCGAAGCGAAGCCGTAGTAGGGAGTTTGTCAACGGGCTCCTAGGCCCGGCTTGGGCCGGTCTGGCCGCGGCGGCGAGGGATTCCGCGAGAATGAGCCCCGTCGGCTGAAACTGGGCGGATACTGCCGAAACAGAGCCCGAGTTGGGCGGGGGTTTGACAGGGCGCGTGATTCGGGCTAAACATCGGGCCCCCCGGGACGGCTGTTCGCTCCGTAGAACGCCGGTAGGGCCCACTGCTTGGGCCTCAAGACGATGACACGCAAGACACTTGCCGATTTGGCCGCTCTGTGCGGCGCCGTACTCGAGGGCGACGGATCCGTGGAGGTCAGGGGCCCGGCTCCCTTGGCCGATGCTGGCCCCGACCAAGTCAGTTTCCTGGCCCATCCCAAGTATGCCGGACAGCTGGCTGACACTTCCGCCGCCGCCGTCTTGATGGGGGAGGGCGTGGCTGAAGTGCCGGCGGGCATCAACATCTTGCGCCACGGCGACCCGGGTCAGGCCTTTACCAAAATCATCCTGGCCTTCCGCCCACCGCGCACCCCCATGCCCGCGGGAGTACATCCCAGCGCCGTTGTTCATGGTGAGGCGCAGGTTTCACCGGGGGTCAGCATCGGTCCTTGTTGCACGGTGGGCGCCGGGACCGTCCTGAGCGATGGCGTTATCCTGCACGGCGGCGTGCACCTGGCGGAGGAGACCAGCGTGGGGCGCAACAGCGAGCTGCATCCGGGCGTCGTGCTCTATCCTGGCACATCCGTGGGAGCTAACTGCTTGATCCATGCGGGCGCAGTGTTGGGAGCCGATGGCTTTGGCTTCGAGCCTTCCGCTGCGAGTGGGGCCTCGGGAACAGGCGTCGCCGGCTGGCAGAAAGTTCCTCAGTGCGGCACGGTGGAAATCGGCGACTGTGTTGAAATCGGTGCCAACTGCGCCATTGACCGCGGACGCTTTGGACCCACGCGCATCGGCAGCGGCAGCAAACTGGATAACCTGGTCCATGTGGCTCACAA
>NYXZ01000038.1 GCA_002686595.1 Planctomycetota bacterium
ATAGGCCGCGCCGTGGGGCAGGATGGAGCTTGATCCGGAACTGCGGTCTGCGGCCAGCAGTACCTGGGCCAGGGCCAGGCGTGGATCATCGTCCACGCACAGGGCGGTCAACTGGGCGCGGTATTCCAGGCGCCGCATGACCTTTTCCGGCGAGAAGCCGCAGCGCATGAAAAAGCCCAGGGCCTTGGCCTTGTTATCGGATAGGGGCAGGAAGCGGCTGCGGTCGCAGAGATGCCCTTCCTCGTGGCGCGCGGTGGTGGCCACCAGGGTACTGAGCGTGGGGGGTACCCCATCGGCATCGGCCAGCACCGCCAGACGCACGAGCTGGCCGGCGCCGAGCAAAGGCGTCGTGGCCACGCGGTCCCGGTGAACTCGTTCCGTTGACTGCCGCGCGAGGTCGAGGCCGCGGCTCGCCAGGGCGGCTCGCAGGCGTGCTTGGCGGGCACCGCTCGTCAACTCCGCGCCGTCCGCTGCCGCGTTCGCCAGCGCTGCTGGGCCGAAGAAACGCCGCGCAAGTTTGTGCCATGCCTCCTGCTCACCGCGCACGGCCTCGATGTCTACCCAGTAACCTTCGTGCAAGGCGGAACCTGTGATGCGGGCTCCGGAGCGGGCTGCCCGTGGCGCCAGATCCGCTCCCTCGCACCAGAGTACCGTGCCCGACCAAGGCACGCCCAGGTGCGTCCCGCGCCGGAACTCGGCCAGTACCAGGGGCAAGACCACGCCATCCGGCACCGGGTCCAGGGCGTGCGTGCCAAAGAGGCCAAAGCGTCCCATGCCCGAGAAAAAGGAGGCCAGTCCCGGCACCTCGGCGCCATCGTCCCCGCGCCCGGCGGCCTCGTCCAACATCGAGAAGAGCGGGCCGCAGTGCACCATTTCGCCGATGCCGGAAAACGACACGCGCGGTGAACGCTTGAGTTCGTCGAGAACTCCCTCCAGCGTCAGCGGCTCGAGGGGAGCGGCCCCGGGCGTGGTTTCTGATGCTGGGGGCGTGCGCGGGCGCAGGGTTTCCCATGCGGTCAGGGCCGGTGCCAAGCGCAGGAGCAGCTCACTCAAGCCGTCCCCATCCCCCACCTCGGCCCGGGCGGCGGCGAGCACCTCGTCCAGGTCAATACCAGCGGCCCCAGCCCGGGAGTCATGGTCGGCGGATGAGCTGCCCGAGCCTCCTAGTTCATCTTTGTCAGCATCCATGCGCTCTAGCGTGCGCGCCAACTCGTCCAGCGCGAACTGCCCGGCCTCGGCGGCGGCGTACAGTTCCCGGGTAAGAGCCCTGGCGGGCAGCGCGCCCGGGGCCGCCCCTGGCTTGCCGCCGTCGCCAGCGTCGCCGCCGTCGCCAAGGATCGCCGACGAGCCCTGGCTCAGGCCCGCACAGGCCCGGGCCTCCGCAAACCAGCCGCTCTCCAAACAGATCTCGCCCAGGGCCAGCAGCGGCTCCTGTGTTGCCGCTGACTCCGACAATGACTCCGACTTGCGCGCCTCCACCATCAGCATCGGCGCTGCCTCGCCCGCTTGCGCCGACTCAGCCAAGCTCGCTCGACGGCGCAGGGCTAACGATTCGGGCGCCGCGTTCGCAGCGCGTACCAGCTCAGCCAAGCGTAACTGAAGGGGCAGTCCAAAACCGTCGAGCACCTGGTCAGGCAACTCGCGGAGCCAGCCGTTGACCGCCTCGCGCGGACGCCCGGCGGCAAAACGCGCTGCGCGCATGACCGTCGCCGGCAGGCGCACTCCACTGTCCTCCAGCATCTGCAGGGCCAGGGGTGTGGGGCTCGCTTCGAGCAGGAGTTCACCGTAGAGCGCATCCCAAGGCCAGCTAGTGCCGCGGGAAGCGCCCACGCCCTCGGCCTGCGCCGCCCGCCTGCGCCCCATGGCCAAGGCCGTGCGCAGGCGGCGCCCGGTGGCCTCGGCTCCATGACGCAGGCCAACGGCGGTGCGCAGGCGAGAGAGGGTGCGCGTCAGGGACATGAGCTCCCCCGGAACAAGATCGCCAAGAGCCAGCAATTCGCAGCCGCGCTCAAAGGCGCCGTCCTGCTCTTCCGGTTGCTCCATGCTGGCCAACAGTTGCACCGCCAAGACCGCCAGCCGCGAGCGCTCCGGCTCCGGCACCGGGCCCTCCAAATAGGTGTCCAGGATGGCCACGGCCCGTTCCAACTCATCCGCACCCGCCGCCGCGCGCGCCACCATTTCCGTGAACAGCGCCTTCTCATAGGGATCGCGCGCCCGTTCCAGGGCTCGCCCGGCGTACATCTCAGCGGCGGCGAAACGCCTGTTCCGGCGTGCCAACCAAGCCAGTCCGTGGTGGCCCCAGGCGAAGCTGTCGTCGGCCGTGGCGGCAGCGCGCATGTGTTGGGCGGCGGCTTCGGAAGCGCCTTCGAGGCGCGCGGCGAGGTACAGGTGCAAGGCGGAAGTGGGCTGGGCCTCGATCACTTCCAGGTGCCCGGCGAGGGCCGCGGCCCCGGCCAAATCGCCCCGGGCCAGATCATCCAACAGACGGCGCGGAGCGGCCCAAGTCGGTTCGAGTTCCACCGCACGGCGCGCCAAATCCCGGGCTCGATCCCATTCCGCCGCGAGCGCATCAGTGGCCAGGAGCAGGCGCGCCTCTGCGAAGGCCTCGGAAGCCGCCTCGTCAACGGGGACGACCGGCCGGCGCGGTCCAGAGTTGAACACCTGGCAGGCGCTGAGAGCTAGTCCCACAGCCGCCAAGAGCAGGCCGTGGGACAAAAAGCGCGGAACCCGCGGGCCCTTCAACGCCAGCCCCGCCGCGCCAGACGCCGCGTCAGGTGCTGCGCTTCCAGGGTGTCCGCCGCGCCCGCGCCCCATGTTCCACACCACTCACCCCACCACGCACTCTCCAAGGCACTCCACCATGACCCCACCCATGTCCCCACCCATGTCCCCCACCGCGTCCCCCACCACGCACCGCGGCTACACGGAAGCGAGGCCGTACCCCGCCTCCATTCCCTGCGTCCTGCTTGTATGTGCCGGTCCATGGTTCTCACCTTCCATCCTACGCCCCGAGGTCCTGCCTTGCACCCATTCCGTCGGCAGTGGAAACTGGCCCCATGCCCTTCGCCACTCAGCCCCATTGGCCTGGCCTGTGCTTGTGCCTCGCCCTTGCCAGCGGTCACGCTCCCCTCCAAAAGAAAGGCGCGCCGGCGGAAAAGTACCAACCCTTCCACGGCACCCTCGGGGAGGCGCGCACCATGGCCAGGGAGCGCAATATCCCCCTGCTCGTTTGCATGACGCTGGAAGGGGAAATAGAGTCCGACAACTACGACGGAGCCATTCTGGCGGACGCGGGCTTCCGGCGGCGCGCAACCCGGGCCGTCGTGTTGGTCTCCAACAATGTGCCCCATGCCACGCGCAAGCTGACTGAAGTAGTTGACGGGGAAAAGGTCACCCGTGAAGTCTGTTCGCGCTATCCCGAAGGCACCTGCGAGGATCACATGCGCCATTGGGACGAGCTCTACTTCGCCTATGCCGTCAAGGGCGAGCTGCGCCTGCCGGAGACCATCGTGATTGATGCCAACCTGAAGCCCGGCGTGGACAACGCCAACGCCCAGGTTGTCTGGCGCCTTTCCAGCGGCGAACTGCCGGCCCTTTCTGACATCACCGCTGCCCTCGATCGCCTGGCGAAGAAGCTGGGACGCGGCCTTTCCCGCGCGGAACACGCGACCCTTTCCACGCACCTGGCCCGCGGCCGCATCATGGCCAAGGCCAAGTCCTGGCCCGACGCCTGGCGCGCCTACCTGGCGATCCTGGAGGTCACCGAAGACGGGCCCTTTGCCGAGGAAGCGGCGGCCGAGGCGCCCCGGATCGAGACCGCCCTGCGGGCTGAAATCGACGGTCTGGAAAAACGCCTGGCTCCCGACGAGATCGCCATCCCCTACGGGCGCCTGCTGGAACTGGAACGCGAATGCGCCGACCTGCCCATGGCCAAGGAGATCAGCGGTCGGCTGCGCAAACTGCGCCGCCGCAAGGATCTGCGCGAGGGAATCGAGCACTTCGAACTGGCGCAAGAAGCGGAACAGCTCTGGAGCGAGGCCACGGATCTGGAAAGCAGGGGCGAGAAACGCAAGGCGGAGCGCGTCGCCAAGAAGCTCCTCAAGAAGAAGTACGCCGGTACGCCGGCCTTCGAACGGGCGCGCCAGCGTTGGCCCGAGCTGGCCGACTAGGAGCCCATTGACACACTCCCTACTACGCCGTCGCCATCGACGCCGATGCGGCGCTTCGCGACGTGACTTTTCCGACACCCTCCTAGGCGCTGGGGCCGCGCGGGACAAACTCCCTCAGCCCGAGAACGCCTCTAGCACGCTGTCGGCACCGCATTCACGATCCAGGCGTTGGGCGAAGTTGGCGCTGGCCATCCAGGCCGCCATGGTGACGCCTTCGCCGCCGATGGCGGAACCGGTATAGACGCGGACTTGGTCCACAAGATCACGGTCCAGATAACGGGAGAGCAGCGTCGGCCCGGCCTCCAAGAGCACCCGTCGCGCCCCCTGTTCCCAGAGCCAGGCCTGGGCGTCGAGCAGGGAGACATGATCGGTCTCACCGGCGGGCAGGCCTGTCACCACCGCGCCAGCATCTTCCAGGGCGCGCCAACGGCCCACGTCGGCGCCGCCCTGGCAGAGGATGTGCACGGGGCCCACGCCCGGGCCGGGCGTTTGGCGCAGCAGGGCGTACTCCGGTGGCGTGCGCAGGTAGCTGTCGAGCACCACGCGCAGGGGACGCATTTCCGTGTCGCCGGGGGGGCGCACGGTGAAACGCGGATCGTCCATCAGCACCGTGCCCACGCCGGTCACCACCGCGTCCACGCCGCCGCGCAACTCGAGTACTTCGTCGCGGCTGGCGCCGCAACTGATCCAGCGGTTGTTGTCGGAGTTGGCCGGGGGCATCAGATGTCCGCTGCGGGTCTGGGCCCACTTGGCAATGGTCCAGGGATGGGGTCGGCGCAAGCGGTCCGGGCCGGACCAAGCCAGGAAGTGGGGACAGACATCTTCCAGGGGGGCGGCTCCCTCGAGCACGATGACTTCCACGCCCGCCTCTTCCAGTTTTTTGAGGCCCGCTCCCCGGTGGCGCACATCCGGGTCCACCGCCCCCACCACTAGGCGTTTGATGCCGGTGGAGCGAATAGCTTCCACGCAGGGCGGCGTCTTGCCCCGACTCGAACAGGGCTCAAGGGTCACCACCATGGTGTCCCAGTGCTCGGCGGGCACGGCGCTTTCGGCCGCCGCGGCCAGGGCCGCGGCCTCCGCGTGGGGCCCGCCCCAACGCTGGTGAAAACCCCGGGCCACCTCCTGGCCGCGGGACACGACCGCCGCCCCCACACAGGGGTTGGGGGCCACTTCGAAGCGCCAGTGCGTCGCCGCGCGTCCCAGGTCACCGAGCAGGGCCCAGAGGGTCTGCAGCTCGGCTGTGGTCGGCGCCTGGTGCGTTTGCTGGGTACTGCCCATGGGATGGAGTCTAGGCCACCGAGCCCGGTGATGCGCCTCCATGTGCCACATTAATAAGCCCCCTCCGCGAACTCACGACGCCCGCCCCCTGGGCATCTATGACGCAAGTGTTGCGTGGCCGATTAACCGCTGATGTTTTACCCAGGCCCAGGGCCAACTGGGGCCCCCGGTGAGGCACACTACCTGCACTCTTCGAAGGGGAATGCTGGCGCCAAGCCCGTGCCCCTGGCCCCACAACCGCCAACCAACACCTCGCCATGACCACCACCCCCCTGCGCGTCGCCGTCACCGGCGCAGCCGGCCAGATCGGCTACTCCCTCCTGCCCCGCATCGCCAATGGCGAGATGTTCGGGCCCGATCAACCGATCATCTTGCAGCTGATCGAAATCCCCGTGGACAAGGCCCTGGCTGCCCTGGACGGAGTGGCCATGGAACTCTCCGACTGCGCCTTCCCCCTGCTCCAGGACATCACTTGCACCGCGGATGTGAAGACCGGCTTCGACGGCGCCCACTGGGCCCTCTTGGTGGGCAGCAAGCCCCGCGGCCCGGGCATGGAACGCGGCGATCTGATCCGTGAAAACGGCCCCATCTTCACGGGCCAGGGTCGGGCCATCAACGATTGCGCCGACGACAGCGTGCGCGTGGCGGTGGTGGGCAATCCCTGTAACACCAACTGTCTGATCGCCATGCACTCGGCGCCGGATGTGCCGGACGAGCGCTTCTCCGCCATGACACGCCTGGACCAGAACCGCGCCCAGAACCAACTGGCCGCCAAGGCCGGCGTGCCTTCCACTTCGGTCACCGGCACGCTCATCTGGGGCAACCACTCCGCCACCCAGGTGCCGGACTTCCACAACGCCCGCATCAACGGCGAGCGCGCCGACACGGTCATCGACGACCAATGGCTACAGGGTGAGTTCTTCGCCACGGTCCAGCAGCGCGGCGCCGCCATCATCAAGGCCCGCGGCCTGTCCAGCGCCGCCTCCGCCGCCAGTTCCCTGGTGGACCATGTGAGCGATCTCGTAAAGCCCACGGCGGGCGGCGAGTGGCGTTCCGTGTGCGTCAAGAGCGATGGCAGCTACGGCGTGCCGGAGGGCCTGATCTCCTCCTTCCCCGTCAGCGTGGGAGCAGATGGCGACTGGAGCATCACCCAGGGCCTGGAGTTGACCCCTTTCCTCCAGGAACGGTTGACCGCCACGGGTGCCGAACTCAGCGGCGAGCGTGAGATGGTCGCCGACCTGCTCGGCTGAAGCCCGGCGGCGTGCGGGGCGGGGCCGCACGCCAATCCGCCATCAGCTCCGCCGCCTAAACACAGGCCCCTGGCCCCCTATGGTGTCCAGTTGCACGGCCCCAGGGCCGATGGAATGGGCCCATGGGCTTCCACTCCCCCCTTTCCCGCACCATCGCCGGCCTGGGCGGATTCGTCCTGGCCCTTTTCGTCACGGAGCTGGCCCTGCGGCAGCTGGTGCCGGCCCCGGCGGAGTACGGCCTAGAAGCCAAACTCTCCTACCTGGCAGAGGCCGGTGGGGATTTCGACACGATCTTCATCGGTTCCAGCCGCGTGGCCTATGGCGTGGATGCCGTGGCCTTCGACGAGCACATGGCCGAGCTTGGCGCGCCGACCCGTTCCTTTAATATGGGCGTGGGCGGCATGACCACCGTGGAGGCCAATCAGGTTCTCTCCCGCGTTTTGGCCCTCGAACTTCCTGCCCTGCGCACGGTGGTTCTCGAGTTCGGAGCCTGGGACGGGCGCATCTACGACAGAAAGAACGCCCTCTCCAACCGCAGCATCGGCTGGCACACGCCCGGGAATACTTGGCAGGCCCTGGTGGCCCTCGGCAACACTCCCCTGCCCAGGCGCCAGGAGCATCCCTTGACTTGGCGCCTGGGTGACTTCGTCACGCACTTTGACGCCCTGGCCCGCAACCTCTTTTGCGTGGGCGCCGGCCCGCGCACGGTCGCAGGCCTGGTGGCAAGCGAACCCGCCTGGCGGCGAGACAAGTGGCTGACCGTCGCCGACTTGGAAGAGCGCCGCGGCTTCCAGGACCTCTCCGCCATCGACGACGAGTTCCGCGTCCGGGGCCACGAGGAGTTCCTGAAACGCCCGGGCAAGTTCACGCGGCGCGTGGCACACATCCCCGCCCAGATCAGGGCCCAGGTACCCCTCGCCGATCACCACAACCTGCAGGCCCTGGCCGCTCAGATCGGACGCATCGAAGCCGCCGGCCTGCGCCCGATCTACTTCACGCCCCCGGGCAAACTTGGCCAGCCCCTGGGCCGCTGTCTACACGCCGCTGGGCGCCTGCCCGCCTATCTGGCATTCGACGATCCAGAGCGCTATCCGGAACTCTACGCCCTCGAAAGCCGCAACGACGCCGTCCACCTGAATGGCCTGGGAGCGGCCTTGTTCGCCGAATACCTGGCCCGCGAGTTCATGGCCCTCCCCCCGAGTAGCAACGGGAGCGGCGCGGCGCTTGACAGCGTTCCAGCCGCTGCCTCGCGGGCCAACGGCTCCAAGGCAAGCGACGCCGGCCCCGAGAGCGGCAACTGAATCATGCTCTTCGTCGAAGGCCGCTTCCTGCTCTTCTTCCTGGTGACCTTCCTGGTCCACTGGGGCCTGCGTGGCAACCGCAGCCGCAAACTGTGGCTGCTGGCCTGCTCCTACTTTTTCTACGGAGCCTGGGACTGGCGCTTCCTGTTCCTGATCCTCGCTTCCACGCTGATCGACTTCGCCGTGGGCTTGGGACTCTCGCGCGGCGGCACTCAACGGGCCAAACGCCGCTGGCTCGGCGCCAGCCTGCTGGCCAACCTGGGCATCCTGGGCTTCTTCAAGTACGCGGGCTTCTTCGTCGCCGAGGGTGCGCGCTTGTCTAACGCCATCGGCTTGCCCTGCTCGCCCGCCACGCTGGAGATCATCCTGCCCGTGGGGATCAGTTTCTTCACTTTCCAGACCATGAGCTACACCATCGATGTCTACCGGGGCCAGCTGGCACCCCGGCGCGGCGTCGGCGGCTTCCTGGACTTCGCCCTCTTCGTCGGCTTCTTCCCCCAACTCGTGGCCGGCCCCATCGTGCGCGCGGTCACCTTCCTGCCCCAACTCGACGCGCGCCGCCTGTGGAACTCGGTCCCCCTGCGCGCCGCCCTGACCCTGTTCCTCTTCGGCTTCATCAAGAAAGCCTGCGTGGGAGACCAGGTGGCCCAGGTGGTGGACACGGTCTTCGCCAGCGTCGGCGCCAGCGGAGCCCTGGATCACTGGCTGGCCATCAGCCTCTACACGCTGCAAATCTACTGCGACTTCTCCGGCTACTCGGACATGGCCATCGCCAGCGCGGCGCTCCTCGGTTACACGCTGCCGGACAACTTCGCCCATCCGTATCTGGCGCGCAACATCACCGACTTCTGGCGCCGCTGGCACATCAGTCTCTCCAGTTGGTTCCGCGACTACCTCTACATCCCCCTGGGAGGGAACCGCCGCGGCCGGGGGCGCACCCTGCAAAACCTGGTGCTGGTCTTTTTGCTCTGCGGCCTGTGGCACGGCGCTGCTTGGAACTTCGTCCTCTGGGGCCTGTTCCACGGCCTGTTCCTGGTGCTGGAGCGTTTGGGAGGAAGAAAGCAACTCGACCACCACTCGCCCCCACCCCTGCAACGTCTGCCCGCTCCCCTGGGAGCTGTCTACAGCCTATTGGTAGTCATGGTTGGCTGGATCATCTTCCGCGCCCACAACATGGCAGATGTGGCCCGCTTCCTGCTCGTCATGGTGGGAGCCCGCACCCCGGAAGCCGGCCCTCCCGCGGCCGGCGCTTCCCATGCTTGGTGGCTTCTGGTGTTGGCCTTCGCCAGCTGCCACTACGCCCTGGCGGACGGCCGCCTGAAGAAACGCCTGGACAGCTTGCCGCCCGCCGCCTTCGGCCTCGTCCTCGGCAGCGCCACGGCCCTGGCCCTCTTTTTTGCAGCCACCGGCCACACCCCCTTCATCTACTTCCAGTTCTGATGCAAGCGACCCTCAGTCGCCCGCGCTGCGCCTCAAAACAACCGGGACCGGCGCCGAACTCCCGTGCACGCTCTCTCCATCACGCCAAATAGTCAGACCTTGTGGATAGCGTTCGTCCACTTGCCGCCCGCCGGGGCGGTTCCAGTTGATGGCTAGCTCCGCGTCATCCCATTTGATGCCATCGAAGCGAAAGTGATCCAGGGCTCCCGGGTCCGGTGTCAGTTGGAGGGAGCCATCCGGCAAGAACTCCAGACCGGTCAGGCGGCGCAGGATCTCGTCCGGCGTGGCGCCCGGTTTGTTGAGCCTGGCGCTGGGCGCCAGGCCCTCACCCGGGGGCGCCGTGACCACCTCGGCCAGGGAACGCAGTTCATTCTCAGGTGCGAGCAAGTCCAGGGCGCGCAACAGACTGCGCGTGGGAGCGGCCTGATCAGCGCCGGGGGGAGCCGCCAGGGCCAGGCCATCCAAGCCCACGGCGGCCGGAACGGGCCGTCGTGCGAAGGTCCGCAGTTGCTCGGCCATTAGTTTGTCATCCCGCAACCAGCGCAGGTTGGCCACCAGGTCCGGCAGGGCCGCGGCACGGGCGAGTGCTCGGGGTTCGCGCTGGCAGAGGATGAG
>NYXZ01000039.1 GCA_002686595.1 Planctomycetota bacterium
CCGACGCGCCGCCGGGCTGTATCCTCCTTCTGGGTGTGCCCGCAACGCGGCACCACCGCTCGTACATCAGGGGCCTCACCCCAGCCGGCTAGGCTTTGTCCCCGACCTGCCCCCCGGTACCGGGAGGACGTGATGGCCGTTGAGAGTGGACTGGGAACGATCACGGAGCCCCAGCGCGAAGTGCCGGTCGCCTACGACGTGGATGTCGCCGTCGTCGGCGCCGGCATCGCCGGGCTGTTCGCGGCGCTGGTGGACGGTGCTCGAGGGGCGGGAGCAGGGCCCTGAGCCCACGCATGTGGTGTACTTCGGCCGTGAGCGCGAGCAGGCTGCGGCCGAGACCCACGGCGAGCTCACCACCCGAAGGAGGAGCGAGGACATGACCACAGTTGATACCGGCCACACGCAACTCTTCATTGACGACGCGATCATCGCGCATCAGACGTTGCTGGAGCGGGTAGTGCATGCGCCAGTGCGCTCGCGGCTCAACCCGGTGCTGACGCCAGATGAGCCGTGGGAGCAGCCCAGCCTCGACTTCATCGCCGGGGTCTATCGCGACTCATCTTCCGGCCAATTCCGCGCCTGGTACGTGACGTATCCCCAAGCATATCCGGGCTACCACTCCATGCTCTGTCTAGCCACCAGCAACGATGGTCTCCACTGGGAGCGACCACAGCTCGACCTCTGTCAGGAGGTCATCGGCGGACCGAGCAATGTCCTGTGCGTCTCGGAGCAGCGGTGGGACGGACCGACCGTGCTCCCCGACCCGGATGACGGTGAGCGGCCATGGAAGTTGGTGTTCTACCGAGACGGCAACGTCTTCGTCGGCCACTCCCGCGACGGCGTGCGCTGGACAATCCCCCCGGACCCAAGCGACGCTATCCTCCCCGGCTTCGGCGACCGCACCACCGCGCTGCTGGCGCCGGGCACGGACGAGCCCTACGTGATCCTCAGCCGTGACAGCGCGGACATGCACCAGCGGCAGTTGGTTCGCTGCATCTATCGCGCTGGCAGCGACGATGCCCAGACGATCCACTCTGCGCCGCTGCTGGCGCTGCGGCCGGACCTGGAGGACGGACCCTACGTCGAGTTCTATCAGATGAGCGCCTTTCGGTACGCCAGCCTCTACCTAGGCTTCATCGAGCGCTACCACACGGATGACCCGCCCTACTCCGATATCGAGTTGACGTCCAGCCGCGATACCCGCACCTGGCAACGTATCCGTCCGCGCACGGCCTTCTTCGCGCCGCCGCCCAACGGTCGCGAGCAGGGCGCTTTCGACTGCGCCGCAGCCACACCCGCCAATAGCCCCCCGATCCTGCACGATGGGGCGCTGTGGATCTATTACTATGGGGGGTCGAGCTTCCACGGTGACCGTTTCTTGACGCGCAGTCGCTGCCTGGGCCTGGCGAAGCTGCGGCCCGATGGCTTTGTATCGCTGCGAGCCGGCCGGCGCGAGGGAATGGTCACGACCGTCCCGTTCACCTGGCCCGGCGGCCAGTTGCAGGTGAACTATCGTGTGCTCGGCGGCAATCAGTGGACATATGACCGCGAAGGCAGCGATGGCTGGGTGCGGGCCGAAATCCTCGATGCCGCTGGGAACGTCATTCCCGGCTACTCCCGGGACGAGAGCAATCCGCTGTATCGGGATGCCACCGATGCCGAGCTGACCTGGGCTGAGGAGGCATCAGATCTGGATGCCTTGACTGGCAAGACCGTCGCGCTGCGCTTTCTGCTGCGGTCGGCCGAACTCTACTCGTTCCGAGTCGCCGGGGGTAAGGCCAGACGGTGATCCCAGGAGCAAGCATCATGACCACGCGAGATGTCTGCAAGACGCAACTCTTTCTGGACGACGAGATCATCGAGCAGACCGTGCGCCTCCAGCGGGTGATCCACCAGCCCCAAAAGCATCCGCTCAATCCACTCTACACCGTAGGTGCCCCCTGGGAAGGGGAGGGCATGGTCTACCTGGGCGGCGTCTACATTGACCCGAAAGACCAGCTCTGGAAAGCCTGGTACGCTACGCTGTATCCGCCGGCCTACCCGGAGATCACCTTCGCTATCTGCCTGATCACGTCGTCCGACGGCATCCAGTGGGAACGGCCGGAACTAGACGTATACCGTGGTCATAACGGCGAAAAGACCAACATCGTCCTCGACATGGGTAAGGTCGGTGGCACCTGTGCGCCGACTATCATCTACGAGCCGGAGCACGAGCCGACACCGTGGACGCTGATTATCAGCTCGGCTGTGTATGGGTCCTGGGACTACAAAGCCTACATTCTGCGCTCGGCCGACGGGGTGCATTGGGAATGGGAGCGCCCGCAGCCCAACGGTATCGCCCATGGCATGGGGGACCGCTGTACGGCCCTCAAAGGACCTGATCCAGAGTATCCCTATCTGTTGCTCAGCCGGGGGCTGGACGACATCCGCAAATGGGGACTGGTGCGGTCGGTGCATCGCGTGGCGATCAATAGCGAACGCGCTCAGGGCCAGCCGACTCGTGTGCTCACCCCCGACCTCGCAGACGACCCGGCGGGGCAGATATACCATGCCCACGGCTTCCGCTACGGGGACACCTACGTCGGTCTGTTCCAGTGGTATTGGGAGACGACCGACCCCTACGCCGAAATGGAACTGATCACCAGCCGCGACACCATCACCTGGCACCGCTTGAGTCCCCGCCAGGCGTTTCTTCCCCGTTCGCCCGGCGGTGCCGCTGTCGGCCTGTTCGATTGTCAGGCGACGGACACTGCCCTCTCCCCACCCATCCGCACGACCAAGCCGGGGGGTATGGAAACCCTGTGGCTCTACTACTGGGGGGGCCAAGCCATGCACGGCAATCGTCACCTGACCTACGGCCGCGGCCTGGGCCTAGCTCAACTCCGCGCCGACGGGTTCTGCTCGCTGCGCGCGCACCGCTTCCCCGGCACGCTGGTGACGAAGCCATTCGTCTGGCCGGGCGGCGAGCTGCACGTGAATGCCTCGGTAGTGGGGGGTGGCGGCAACGGTGGCCTGTGGGTGGAGGTGCTGACCGAGGACCTGGAGCCGATCAGCGGACTGACCCGCGAGGACGCCGATGTGTTCCAGCGCGACAGCACCCAGCATGTCTATACCTGGCAGCAAGACGCCGGAGCGATCAACACGGTCACCGGACAACGGGTCCGCCTCAAGTTCTTCCTGGAGCATGTGGACCTCTATAGCTTCCGCTGTCAGCCTGAGCGTTGATGACTGCTCACTCACAGGCTGTGATGCCAATTCTTCACGGAAAGGACGTATTGTCTGTAGGGGCACAGCATGTCATCATCAACTCCAACTGATTCACTCCGCATGTGTGCAGTGAGGTCTTCTGGAGACGCCGTAGCCTGCACCATGGCTACTTTGCCCTCCTGGACTACGCCGCCGGTGCCCGCTACCCATCCGTCTCTATTTGCTGGGGATGTCGAGCGATGCGCTGCGGACCGATGGTTCCTTGCAGGATGCTTGCTAAGGCCAGCCTCCGTGGCGAGCGCCAGTGGGGCAGGACCAGCGACCTGGTCATGCGCACTAAGCCGCCAAGAGAGTGCACGAACTGGGGTGGGGAGTAGGATAGCCACCGGGAAGACAGGCTGGTTCATGGGAGCGTGCTAGGAGTGAGCACTGTGAAGCCGTATTGGGCAAAGTGCTGATCGAAGGTGAACACGAGACCGATGTCCAGGCGCTCCATCACGGCGAAGCTGATCGCATCTGCAAAGGAGAAATCCTTATCGGTGTACTGGAAGATGATCTGCTGAGCCCGCGTTTCGTCGGCAGCGCGCACGCGGACGACGGCGGTGTGGCTCTCCGCCATGTCACGGAGGAACTGTGCGGCAGGAACCATTCCCAGGGATGAGAGCAACAGGGCGTGCGCTTCAATCAGGAGGACATTGGTCGTGTACTGCCGGTAGCGGTAGTCCGCGAGGGAGGTCACGATGGCGACGGCATCACGATGATAGGAGTCGTCTCCATCAAGCAGGGCCAGGTAGGCGGAGGTGTCGACGAACGCGCGCCGTTCTCGGGCAGACCGCTGGCGGATCGTCATCGGTTAGCGGCGGCGGTACGCTCCAGCCAGATACGCGTGCTTCTTCGCTGAGATCCCCCCAGGAATACCACTGCGGCCGATGCCAATGAGCCGGAAGAGGGCATCGTCGCGGGTCACCGGACGAGCGCGGGATGGTGAGCGGCGCAGCCGCGTCGAGGATGCCAGATGCTCCCCCTCCTCACGCTCGTGTCGCCGGACCTGGGATTCTCTGGTCGCTTCCCGTGTTGTCGCCATCGTGGGGCTCCCCTCGTTACGGAAACGAGTGTATCACGTTCTGGAACATAGCGGCTGGCCGTGGTCAACTAGCCGCGCGGCCGCGAGCGCTGGCACTCGCGGTCCTTGCCCGCATTGCAGTGTGCATCTGGGCCTAGCAGGCAAAGCACGCGTGCTTGGGGAGATGCAATGGCATCGTGGCCCCCTTCCACCCACAGCCACTTCGAACACGACCGTGGATCACGCACGCTATGTCCCCAAGCCCCCGCCCCCGCACGGGCTCCTGACTAGGGCCCCATGCCGCCCGTCCCGACCGCCCAACGTCGCCCTTCCGCCGGTCGGTGGGGACCGGGAACGAGAGCACGGCCAGCTCGTTGGTGCGCTGCTCGGCTTGGGCGCAGACGATACAGTGCCCGTGCCACGCCCGATCCGCATGGCCGCGCTCGCATCTAAGCAGCTTATTAGGGCCAGGAGCCACGCTGCTAGCAGTAGTCATTGCCTGTATTGTTCAGAATAGAAACTTTCGGGACACCACGCCATTCGACACGACGAACGTAGTGTTCCTGAGCCAGGGGGGTGCTCGTGTGCCATGCTGAAGGGCAGTTGCAGAGGAGGCCGCATCATGTCCCTTGGCTGGCCCTGGCCGCGCCGGCGCGGACGGCGAGGGCGCGGGCCGGTGGCTTGCAGACGGGGACCTGGCGCCAAGCCGGCGCGGGAGGGGCTGCCCACGCCCCCCCGCTGAGGCGAGGGGGGCGAGTGGTAGGAGCTATGGGCCCAACCGTAGCGGCCAGCTCGGAGTCCGGGCGCATCGCGTATGTGGGAATGCTGGTATCCACGG
This sequence comes from Planctomycetota bacterium, assembly GCA_002686595.1. Taxonomy (GTDB): domain Bacteria; phylum Planctomycetota; class UBA1135; order UBA1135. The sequence continues at coordinate 5,109 of NYXZ01000039.1, forward strand.
ATGTATCCAGGGATACCCCCAACGAGGTCGGCCGCGCGGCCGTGTGCTGCTGGAGACCACCCGCAGAGGCGGTCCGATTACACCGGGGTGCTGGCCGTGGCCACGCGGCCGCCAGCAGGGCCCCGAAACGGCGGCGCGGGCGCGGCTGGCCCGAGCGCCGGCCCAGCAAGCGGCAGCGGCACCCCATGGCCAACAGTTCCGGCGTGCGGCCCCGCCCGAGCCGCACGGCACGGATACAGTCGCCATTGCGGCGGTCGCCGCGCATCTGGCGTTGGTCCTTGCGACCGGAGAGCGACCAGCCGGTCCTGTCGCTGGCCTCGTGCCGATGCCGTTCCCCCTGCTCACAGACGGGGCACTGGGCACAATAGGCGCGATGCGGGTGTCCGTTGGGGCAGCGCACCAGCCGATTAGGGCTGAGTGGGGGCGCGGTTATGGCTGTCACCATCACGTTTAGTCACATCCACCCACGTATAGCCTGAGCATAGCGGATTCACGGTTTTTGTATGGAGGAATGTATGGAACCATACATCGGCCACCGCCGGCCGGCCGGCCTCTGCGATGCTGTGGGGAAGGCAGCCGAGGAGGTGCAACGATGCCGTTTCGATGGTCCTGGCCCTGGCGGAGGCGCAGGTCCCCACCCAGCGAGAACGAGGCGCGGGCGCGGCGGGAGATGGCGCGGGCAAAGGAAGCGGAACAGAAGGTGTCCCTTATCAATGAGTTGGCCCAGTCCGCCTCGCCTGATGAGCGCATGGCGGCGGTGGCCATGGTCAGCCCCTCGGCAGCCAAGCTGATGGCGGCCCAGGCCGCGGGGCGGGCGAATGACCCCCTGAGCAAGTTGGCGATCACGCTGATCGAGCACCGCCTGCATGAGGACCCGCTGGCCAAGCTCGCCACCTTCTGAGCCGTGATGGACCGGCTCGACCAGCGCCGCAGCAAGGACGACGGCGGTGACAACGCGCTGGTGCAGCTTGCCACTTCCCCGCGGGGCGCCGAGCTGGGCCGCGGCCTAGGCCTGAGTGTGGGCGCACTGGTGAATCAGAAAACGGGTGTCGCCGGGCCAGCCGCGCCGCGGGCGGAGGTGGCGCCCACCAACGATGAGGCGGCCGCCGCCCGAGGTTATTTGTGGATTGCTTACCCAGCAACCACCCGATCAGGCAGCCACCTCCTTGGTGCAGTACGCCCACCACGATGAGGCCATTGCCGACATTGTGCGCCTGGTGCGCCTGGTGCGCAGCACCGATGATGCCGGCCTGGTGGAAAAGCTCCGGGCATTCCAGTTCTTCGGCAAGTGGGGCCAGGTAGCGACCTGGCTGATTGCCAACGATGAGCAGTGCCAGGCGGATGACTGGATTATGAGCCATGATGAGGACAAAAGAGCTTCAGGAGGCCCGACCATGCCCTGGCGCTGGCCATGGTCGGGATAGCCCCAATGGACGCCCTGAGCCCATCGATCGTCCCGTCCCACAGCGGTGAAACTGGCACGGAGCACCCGCTAGGCCAGCCCTCCCCGCACCGCCCACCCCCCGCCGCCCTTCATCCGTGAGCCATGCTGCTGGCGCCGGTCCTCCCGGTCGGGGAAACCGCGGCAGGCGAGGGCGTTCGCCGGTTGGCATCGCCACTCCAACTCTGGGCCGATGGGGCCGGGAACCATCCAGGCACGCTGCCGGTGCTCATGGAGGCACCGCACAACGCTCTTGGCGCCAATCCGTGAGGTGGCCAGGATTGTCATCGGCCTTGCCGGGGAGTATACGACTATAGCGGGCAATGGAGCATTCGCTACATTCCAGGAGGGCGCCAATGGGCCTGTCGCAGTGGCTCCATTCTGCGAGGGTCCGCGGTCCGCTCTGCCCGGCTCTCCCGCCGCTTGACAGATCATCCTATAAGAACTATTGTTCTAGTGCGCGTGCTTGCCGTGTTGGCCGCATCGTGCCCCCAGCCCACCCAAGGAGGGAGGCCACTGCTGCCCCAAACACGCCCCAGCACCCACGTGGGATCTGGCGAGCGGGGCGTGGACCGGAGGCCCGGAAGGGGCCTGCCTCACAGCTACACGGCTGCGGCGCCCCAGCCAGCCCAGGAGCTGCCCGACCGGTCATCAGCGGAGCATGAACTCGCTGCCGGTCACGGCCCACGGGGGCACCGAGCAACGAGCGCGGATGTCGGGGCCGGAGCCAGCCGCCCACGGTGGCGGTAGCGGCATAGGTATACTGCGGGAAGCCGCCAGCAGTACGCGGCTTAAAAGAAAATCTGGGGGTCTACCACACCCCCAGAAATTAGGCGCTAGACTGGCCCCGCC
>NYXZ01000040.1 GCA_002686595.1 Planctomycetota bacterium
AGTCCGTCTACAGCCGCCTCGCCGGGTACGAGGACTCGAACGATGCCGAACGTCTTTGCCAAGACCCAGCGATGAAAGTGGTGGTTGGTTGGAATGGTTTGAGATCGAGGAGGGCGATGACGATACCCGCATCATCGAGAAAGTGAAGGCGGGCACGGCCGACTGGCAGGAGGTTGCCAGGGAGAAAGTGCCCTACCTGAAGTACCTGCTGAGTGTGGATCCGGGCGATCCGGCCATCACCACCATGGACCCGATGGCACGGCGGGCGAGCATCTTCGACGGGCTGCGGGCGCTCTTGCTGGAGGAGAGCCGCCAGCAACCGCTGGTGGTGGTCGTAGAGGACCTGCACTGGGTGGATGAGCAGACGGAGGCAGCCCTGGCAGCGGTCATAGATGTCATTGCCACAGTGCCCGTGCTGCTCCTGCTCACCGCGAGGCCGGGTTATACCCACACGCTCGGGGACCGCACCTACTACACCCGCTTGGCCCTGCGGGATCTGCGGCCCGAGGAGAGCGGCGCCCTGGCCGAGGCCGTGCTGCAGGTGTCCGTCCTACCAGAGCGTCTGCGGGACTTGATCGTCCAGAAAGCCGAAGGCAACCCGTTCTATATCGAGGAGGCGATGCTGGCGCTGGTGGAGACCGGGGTGGTGGCCCGGCGTAACGGCACCTGCACGCTCACCCGCCCCATCGAAGAAATCCAGGTGCCCGATACCTTGCAGGCGATCATTCTCAGCCGCATTGACCGGCTGGCTGCGGAGGCCAAGCAGTCCCTCCAGCTTGCTTCGGTGATCGGGCGCGAGTTCACGGTGCAGCTGTTGCAGCGGATTGCGGACATCGAGGCCGAGCTGCAGCAGGTGCTGGGGGAACTGAAGGCGCTGGAGCTGATCTACGAGAAGGCGTACTTCCCCGAGCTGGCCTACATGTTCAAGCACGCCCGGACGCATGAAGTGGCCTACGCCACGCTGCTGCGGGAGCGCCGCCGCACCCTGCACCGGGGGGTGGGGGCGGCGATTGAAGAGCTGTACGCCGACCGTCTGCCGGAGCACTACGAGACGCTGGCGCACCACTACTACGCGGGCGAAGCGTGGGAGCAGGCCCTGGACTACCTGGTGCACTCGGCACAGAAGGCGGCGGCTGCCTATGCCAACCGCGATGCCCTGACCTATTTCGACCGTGCGCTTCAGACCTGTGGTCACTTGGACGACGTTCCGGGGGAAAGGCTGCTCGGCATCTACGCCAGCAAGGCCGAGGTCGAGTTTGCCCTCGGCCAGTGGGCCGACGGGATCGCCAGCTACCACAAGCTCCAGGAAGTGGCACGCACCACCGGCAACCGCGCGGTCGAGGGGCAGGCCCTCGGCGGGGCGGCCCTCGGCTATTTTTGGCACCATCAGTTTGACCAGGCGGAGGCCACCGCGCAGGAAGCGCTGGCTCTCGCTGAAGAGCTTGCCGACGACGCGGCACGAGGCGGTGCTATCTTCGTCCTCGGCCTCCTCAATGCCGTGCGCGGCAACCTCGCCGCATCCCAAGCGCAAATGTCCGAGGCTGCCCGTATCAGCGAGGCAACAGGTCAGCCCTTCTTCGAGGTCTTGAGTAACTACATTCAGGCTCTCAACTATAGCTGGCGAGGCCTGTACGACCAAGCCCACCGCGTCGCGGCAACGAACGTCAAGGCGGCGGAGCGCTACCGTGTAGCGTTTCCGCAACTCCACGCCCGGTTTGCACAAGCAGTGGTCCTGGGCGGTCACGGACAGTATGGCGACGCCATCGCGGTCGCAGAGGAGCTCATTGCGCTGTGCCAGCGCATGGGCGACATTGTCGCTCAGTCGCGGGCCTTGAACACGCTTGGTTGGGTCTATAGCGAACTCTACAACTGGGAGCGAGCCAGGGAGTGGAACCAGCACGGACTCGACCTCGCGGTGACTGTCGGTGATCCGGAGATCATCATCAACGCCCAGATCAATCTGGCCGATTGCGCCGCTGGTAGCGGCGATCGGGAGCGAGCATGCCAGGAGCTGGAGGAGCTCTACCGCTCGTTGCCGAAACAGCATGAATGGATGAAATGGCGCTACGCCCAGCACCTGATGCACAGCCTGGGGGAGGCGCTCCTGGCCGCAGGTGGCGCGGATCGGGCGTTGGTGCTGGCGGACGAATGCCTGGCGCTAGCTGAACCGACCGAATCCCGCAAGAACATCGTGAAGGGCCGCCGGCTGCGGGGACAGGCGTTGCTGGCCCAGGGCAAACTGGCGGCGGCGGAGCGGGAGTTGGATGTCGCCCTGGCGGTGGCGAAGGAGGTGGTCAATCCCCCCCAGCTCTGGCAGACGTATGCGGCGCTGGGCACGCTGCGCCAGGCGCAGGGGCAGCGGGAGGAGGCCCGGCAAGCGTATCGTGAGGCGCTGGCAGTGATTGACCGCGTGGCCGCGGGCCTCACGGATGAGCAGCTGCGCGAGACGTTCATCACCTCGGACCACGTGCAGGGCATCCGGCAGGCAGCGGGGCAGTGACCAGGAGCAGGGAACTTGGGGTTGCCCCGCTTTGGTGGACACTGGATGATTAGGTGCCCATGGTGCCCATCGCAGGAGCATGATGCGTCTGTTCGTACGCTTCTGGACTGAGATAGCCCAGCGTGGAGTGCCGCCGTTGGCGGTTATACCACACCTCGATGTATTCGAAGATCGCCTGCCGAGCAGCCGCGCGGGTTGGCCAAGACTGCCGGTGCAGCAGCTCCCCTTTGAGGGTGGCGAAGAAGCTCTCCGCCACCGCGTTATCGTAGCAATCACCGACGCTGCCTATCGAGGCCACGATGGCTGCGGCCTGGAGCCGCTGGCCGAAGGCCAACGCCGTGTACTGACAGCCCTGATCGGAATGGTGCACCAGGCACCCGTCGCCGCCGGGCCGACGGGTGCCCACGGCCATCGCCAACGCCGTCAGCGCCAGTTCCGTCCGCAGATGCGGGGCCATGGCCCACCCCACCACCCGGCGACTGAAGACATCCAGCGTCGTCGCCAGGTAGAGCCACCCTTCCTGCGTATCGACGTAGGTAATGTCGGCCACCCAGAGGCGGTTGGGCGCCCGCTCAGGTACGGGGGCCCAACCGCGCTGCACCAGATCGGGGGCGGGGACTGCGGCTGGGTCGGCCCTGGTGGTCCGTGGCTATCGCTGGTATCGTTGGCAGCCCGCCAGCCCCGCGGTGGCCATCAGCCGGGCCACGCGCTTGCGGCCACAGCGAACCCCCGTGGCCTGCAAGCTCGGCGTGCACCCGCGGACTGCCGTAGGTGCCCCGGCTGGTGGTGTGGATCTGCCGGATCTGGCGAGCCCGGTATCGATGTCGGCTTGCTTGACCCAGAGACGCTGTCCTTCCTCTGGAAGGATGGATTCACCCCCAGGTCGCGGGCCACCTGGGCCAGCGGCGTGCCGCTGCTACGCACCAGTTGGACCGCTTCTGCCCGAAAGTCTGGTGAGTACGGAGGATGCGTGTTGCGTGCCATCTGCTTGTGAACTCCCTTTCTGGGACCCATTGTCCCAAACGCTTGGGTGTCCACTAAAGCGGGTCAACTCCATTCCAACTCGGCAATTCGAGCTTGCTCCTGGCTCCGCTGCTCGTCTGACTGGAATACCAGGGCCGCTTGCTCCACCAACACCGTTTTCCAGCGAGACAGCAGTTGGGGCTTGAGTTGATACCCCCGACTGACCTCTGCCGGCGTCTTGACCCCACCGATCAGCTCCAACACGACTTTGGCCTTGAACTCCGGACTAAACCGACGCCGAGTGCCCATCGCTATGTCCTCCTCTTGGACTCTCTCAGTCACTTACGCCTCTGTCCAAGATTCGGGGGGCACTACATACTCGAGGTCAGCCCGGCAGCCCGCGATGGGATCAGGGTCGGTGATCTGATCGTGGGTATAGATGAGAACACGGTGGCCACGGTTGATGATCTCCACCGCCACCTGGCGCGGATGATGCCGGAGTCACGGGTGCGGCTAGATCTCTTGCGCCCAGTGGGGGGCCGGTATAAGCACCGGCAGGTGAACGTGCAGACCACCGACGCCGCCGCTTAGCTCAGTCACCTGCGTTGGTGGCATCAAGGGCCCAGTGGCGTAGGATAGGGGCGCTGCCGGCCCGTGCAGATTGTCTACACATCCCGAGGAGGCGAAGGATGGCTGATCTGCCGCTAACACCGGGCCAGTTAGGAAAGCACCTGGCTCGTGCAGTCTACGCCTGACGTTTCTCCCCGGTCCACGACTTCCACGGCCACAGCCGGTGCCACCATCTACGGGGAGTTGGTTCTGGGTCAGGATCATCTCCTTCGTCCTGTTCAGCCGGCGGTGCTTGCAAGAGCTTAATCTGATCCTGGAGCTGCTGGTTCTGGGCTTCGCTGTCCTGAAGCTTGGCCTGCAGAAAGCCCACCTGGCCACTGAGCTGGCCAATCTGCTCGTGGGCTGCAATGAACTGCTGATCCTTCTCACGAACCAAGGCAAGGGCATCGCGGATGGCAGCATCACTCGTCTGGGATGACACTGCCGCACCATTCGTGCCTGCTGCCTGCTGCCTGCTCCCTCCCTGCTCGCTAGCCTGCTGGTTGCCTGCCGAGATGCCTGCTGCCTGCACGGTGGCGAGCGCATCCAAGGGGATACGGTACTCGTGTCCCTGGGGCCGCTCAACGCGTACAGCTACAAGGCGACCACGTTTGATCCAACGCCGTACCGTGCTTTCAACTACACCAAGCCTGCTCGCTGCGGCGGCGACACTCAAGGTTTGGTCAACCGTGCCTGCTGAGTCAGCAGGCATCTCGGCCTGCTCATTGACGCTCATATCATTCTGAACGGCGGAGCCAGCGGGAGCGTTGCGCGACCGCGATCACTAAGCTTTCGCCACACGCTCCCGCCGCGTAGTCTTGCGCTCACCTTCTGCTTGATGGCGTAGGGGCTATACGTAGCGAACTGCCGCGCTGCCCACTCCACATCCTCCCGTCCCAACCGGCAGGCGACCGGGACGGTGTTCTGCAAAGCGCAGACGGCGGCGTGGCGCCTGAGCATCCACTGACCAGGCACCGAGCGGGGGGGAGCGATCACGGTGCCACCCCAGCCGGCGACGGCGCTGCTGACCGGCTCTCCAGACGCGCTGCCATCCCATCGAGAACGTGCCCCACCACCTTCCCGATCGGCTCCACCGTGTCCCCAGACGGAGCCGGTGCAGTTGATCGCTGATCCTGGGTGCTCGACGGCCTGCTCGCCTGTTCCCGCTCGATCAGCTCCACCATGAACATCGCCCACTGCGCCTTGGTTTCGTGAGAAGACGGTGGCTCCCCTCGCAGGCGCTCTTGCTGCCTGACCCAGCGCTGCAGCTTGGCTCGATACTCCTGCTGTATCGCTGCCCGTTCCGGCGCGACGGCTGCGCTGGCGAGAGCTTCCTCCTGCTGTGGGAGAGTCGGTGGGCTGGCACTCACCGCCACTCTCCGGTCTGGCTTGACGCTCGGCTTCCCCACAGGTGGACTACCAGGCGGTGATGTCGGTCTTGGGGCAGAGTCACCACGCTCCTGCCGGTGTTGTTCGTCCAGAAAGACCTGCTCTTGCGCAGCGATCTCGGCCGTGGTTGGGTCCTGCCCCTGCTGCACCTGGTATCTGCCCGCCCAGATCAGGGCCCGGGTGTGGGCCCATTGCACTGGGGTACGCTGCGCCAGTTCCTGGCGCAGCTGTTCTTCTTTGTCCCGCTCCCGCTCCTGCTCAGCTCGCTGGGCTTGTTCCTCGGCATCCCGCTCTGCGCGGGTGGTGAATTCGGCGGGAGCCTGGTAATCCTCCTGGATAGCCTTGTGCAACCAGGCCCCCGGGTTGTGAATACAGTCGGGGCGGGTTCTGTGCAGCCACACCAGCAGTTGTACCTTGGCGTCAATTTGCTCGGGGCGATGCTGGCCAGCCAGTCGCTTGGCTACCGGGGGAGAAACTCCATGCTCTCTCAGAAGCGTTTCAGACGGCACACACACTTGGTTGGGTGGAGACGATGATGGTACCGGTTTTGCCGGGTTCGTTTGTGGGGACTGCTTGTTTGTTGGGTCTTTTCTCTCTGGGTTTTCTTTGTATATAGGGGGGGACAGAGGTGTCCTCCCCCCTGCGGACACCTCTGTCCGGGGGGCGGGGTCATCTCCGGTATCTGCTGCTGGTGGATGGTCAGGCTCCAGTGCGCCGGATCCGGGTGCTTGCCTCTGGCGCTGCAGGGCCACCAGGCGGGCAAACAGGGGGGAGAAGTCGTAGGTGTTGGTCTGCTGAGCCTGGCCGGGCGCGCCACCCCGGGTGCGGATAAGCAGCAAGCCCTGCTGCTGCAGCCGGCGACAGGAGCGGCGGAGACTGCGCTGGCTGAGGCCACAGCGGTGGGCGATCTTGGCCAGCGAGGGATAGGGCAGTCGGCCATCCCAGCGGTAGCGCAGGATGGCGCCGATCAAGCCCACCTGGTGAAAGCTCAGGCCCAGGGTGGCCTGGTGGTCGTAGAGGGCATTGGGGATGGCGGTGATCCCCGAGTGCACCAGGGAGCCGAAGCGAGCCTGGAAGGAACGGGGCGCAGCCGACGCGGGGTGTGGCGAGTGCGACGACGAGCGGGAGGCGGGGTGGGGCGAAGAAGCCGTGGGGGTAGTCATCGGGCCTGCTCTCCTTGCTAGACTACCCCCACGCGTGCTATGCTGTTCCTAGTCGAAGGACACAGCTAGCCAGGACCCACAAAGCCAGGGCACCGGCGGGGCCAGTCTAGCGAAATGATTTCTGGGGGTGGTTAAGACCCCCAGATTTTCTTTTAAGCCGCGTACTGCTGGCGGCTTCTCGCAGTATACCTATCCCGCTACCGCCACTGCGGGCGGCTGGCTCCTGCCTCGATATCCGCGCTCGGTGCTCGGCGCCCCCGCAGACCATGGCTGGTAGCGAGTTCCCCTCCACCAATCCGTCGAGCAGCCTCCGGGCTGGCCGGTGCGTCGCAGCCCCGCAGCTGTGGGGCCGGGTCATCAGCTCCTCTGGCACGACCGTTTGCCTGGCCTCCGCAGTGCTCCGTGGCATCACCGTGCCCTCCCGCACCCACCGGGTACCTGGACAGGGCTGACGCGCGCTCAGGCCCAGTGCTCCCGCCGGTCGGCTCAGGGACCGGCCTGAATAGAGCCAAAGCAGGATCGGGCTCCGTACATAGCATGGCCGGGTCGAGGGCAAGGCGATCCGCCCCATGGGGTAGCACCACACGAGAAGGTCCCGATTATGCCCCGGTAGTGAGCACTGGGGCGCATTTGAGGGCAGCAGTGGGAGAGAGACCCTCTGGCACAGCCGTTCCCTCGCCTACGGGGCGCTCAGCGGCACTCGCCGTGTCTCTCCCTGCACCCACCGGGAGCCTGGACATGGCTCCCGCAAGGGCTCCTGCCGGTCAGAGAGCACTCGCTGGACACGGTAACAGCATGAATGGGAGCTCGCACGAGCGCGCGGCCCCGTACCGGCGCTGCCGGCGAGCCCGAACCGCACTGAAACCAGCGAGATCCCCGTGGGAAGCCCCTCCCACCCGTGTCCTGGCCCCGTTTTCCCCGTTGCAGCGCGCTGGGAGGGCCATTCAGGCAGGGGGATGGGGGCCTCCCACGCGCGCGTGCGTATTGCGCGCGCGCGTGGGAGGCATGCGGGATTCAGGCCGGATTCAGCAAGTGCACGAAAAACTTCCACGAAGTTATCGGGGCCGGGGGCCTAGACGGAGCGGTCTCTGCCGAGGAGCCGGCGCCATCCGCGCCGGAGTTGCCCCAGCCCGGATGGCGCCGGCTGGGGCGGGCTGGGTGGTGCCGGCTGGCCATCCGGCGGGGGGTCGCTGGGGTCCGGGTCCTGAAACTCGAGGACCAGGCCGAGCTGGCGGAAGTGGGGTGCTCCCACGGGATCGGTGAGGATCTGCTGCAGGCGCACCTCGCAGCGCGGGCTCATCCGATGCCGGTTGGCTTCCCAGTTCTGGATGGTTCGCGGGCGCACCCCAAAGAGCAGGGCAAGGGTGTGCTGCGTACAGTTCATGGCGTCACGGACCTGCTGCAGGAACGGTCCGTCAACCCGTAGGCGCTGCCCTGGGAACACCGGAGTGGGGATGGCCGGGGTAGTCGGGGTAGTGGGCTCGCTCCTGGGCGCCTCTACTGCTGGGGCCGCTAGCAGCTCCGCTGAGGCCCCCGGCGGCTCCGCTGGCACCGTCAGGCCTTGCCGGACTGCGCCCGTGAGCGCTTGGCGCGCCTGGTCGTGCTCCAGCAACCAGCGGAACACCTGGCCCCAGCCTGGCAGCCATTGCACGTCCTGGAGCCGGGCCACTAGCGTGTCGTCCGCGCTTTCCCCGAGGGCCTGGACTAGGGGGATAGCGATCTCATCACCCTGGTGGGCGTGCTGGAGCAGCTGCTGCGCTACCACCGCCGGGGGGTGCTGCGCGAGCAGCCCCAGCAGGCCCTCCGCGCTGAGGGGCGGGAGCTCGGCCACGGCCGGCGAGGAGCTGGCGCCAGCAAGGGCCTCATGCTCCGCCCCTAGTGCATCATCAGGCCGCCTGTTCGGGAATAGCGAGATGGGGGTCATGAGCACAGCCGAAATGGGCGCAGACCCGATCC
>NYXZ01000041.1 GCA_002686595.1 Planctomycetota bacterium
CGCACACCTGGCGCTGGCCCGCCTTCATGCTCGTCTACATGACGGCCCTGGCTTGGTGCGCCAGCTTCCTGCTCTACCAGGGCGGCCTGGTGCTCGGGTTTAGCTAGGTGCCTGTCCCACTTCAGAGTTAGTTGCCTTTCAGGAACTCCAGGAAGGTCTCCGGCGAAGTCGCGCCCGCTTGCAGACCCAGGACCTCTTCCGTCTCTGAATCCAACAACAGGTAGTAGGGATTGGCATAACTTCCGGTCAGCTCCAACTGCAGCTCACGGTTTTCATCCATGGCCGGACCTCCGTCGGTGTGGAGCCGCGCCTCGACCATGTTGTTCAGCTCGCCGGCGACCGCCGGCAGAGGGAAGACCTTTTCTTCCATCATGCGACAGTTCACTCATGTGAAGCCGGTGAAGTTGACCAGCAACCGTTGCCCTCGCTCCCGCGCCTGGGCCAGGGCGCCGGCGTAGTCATCCTTGATGATGGTGTGACTAGCCGCCGTTCCGTGGGACTGACCCGTGCCGCCCAGGTGGTTCGAGTAGTTGGGCACGATGGCCGTCATGACAGGGTCCAAGGAATGTCCCAGGGCTCCATAGCCGCAGTACAGGCCGAACAACAGGAAGCAGGTGGAGGCCACCAGGCGTCCGGGGCTGATGCCCTCTCCGCTCTCGCCCCGCAGGCGAATGACCCCCGCCAGAAACAGGGCCGCCATCAGCATGATGCCCAGCCACATGACCAGGAATGCCTCGCGGGAAAGCAAACCCCAACCCCAGACGAGGTCCGCGTTTGAAATGAACTTCAGCGCCGCCGCCAACTCCACAAACCCCAGGGTGACCTTCAGCAGGTGCATCCATTCACCGCTCTTCGGCATGGATTGCAGCTTGCCCGGAACCAGTGAGAGGGCCACAAACGGCAGGGCCATGGTGAGCCCGAAGACCCCCATGCCCAGGGCCAAGCGTCCCAGCCCGCCGCCCACGGCGCCGACGCTCAACAAGCTGCCGACAAAGGGTGCAGTACAAGTGAAGGATGTGACCACCAGAGTCATGCCCATCAAGAACACGCCGACATAGCCGCCGCGCGCGTTGGCGCTGCCCGCCGCTGACATCAGGAAACGGGGCGGCTTCAGGTCGAAGAGCCCGAAGAGCGACAGGGCGAAGACGACAAACAGGCCGCCGATGATGAGGTTGGTCACCGGGTGCGTGGCAAAGCGAATGATGACTGGGCCAACTACCACGCCGATGGCGATGAAGATGGCCACGATTCCCGCGCCATAGGCCAGGGACAGCGGCAACACGCGCCCACCGCGATCCGCGGCCTGCTTGGTGAAGAACGAGATGGTGATGGGAATCATCGGATAGGTGCAGGGCATCAACAGCGTGAAGAGCGCCCATCCCACGGCCATCAGGAGAAATGCACCCAGGCTGACCTCCATGGCACCGCTTGGCGGGTTGGCGGCCCTCGGCGGCGTGCTGCCCGCGCCGTGTTCCCCGAGTCCGTCCTCCTCTGTGCTTGCCGTCGCGGCGAACCACTCATCCTCGCCCTCGCCGGCGCTCTCCAGCTCCTCGCCAAACGGCAAGCACAGGCCGCCGGCGTCCTCACATGTCAGACCCTTTAGGATCACTGCGACATCGGAACCGTCCCCCTCGCCACTCAAGACGCCATCGACACGCACAACTATTGTTCCGTGGTGGATCCAGGCCCAGGTGCCAAAGACTTCGTCATCCTCTCGCGTGGGCTTGGGCAAGCGCGGCTCGCCCCACTCGATACCCGTGCCCGATAGTTCTATGGAGAGGGGCTTGCCCATGGCCTCCGGGTCGCCGAGGTCCGTGTGGTAAAGGTGCCAGCCGTCATTGATCTCAATCCGGATTGCCGCCTGCACCTGGGCTCCGTCACGGCGCGTGTAGAGTTGCGCGGAGGCTTCGCTCTGGCTGGGCGCGGTAACGGCCAGATTGACGCTCGCCAGTCCCGCAGCCGGCGGCTCCGAGAGAGCTTCGCCCGCCAGCACTGGCGTTCCCCCCAAGAGAAACACCGCCAATAGAACGGCGTGAGCCCCGTGTCGTATCTCGTTGGTCTTCATGTTCATGTTCGATTCTTCCCTGGCAGAACTGGCTCGCCTAGGCCCCATGGGCATTGACATGCACCTGTACGCCTACGATGCCATCACGCAGCGCTGTTAGAGCGGCCTCAACCGCATGGGCGATATCATGCCCTTCTCTTACAGTGAGCCCGCCATCGACGCTGATTTCCACGTCCACTGTCCAGGCCGATCCCAGGGGATGCACGCGCACGCGATCCACATCCAGCACGCCATCCACCACCAGGGCAGCGCGGGTGATCTCGCTCCGCAGAGATGGATCGGTCACGCGATCCACCAACACATCGCCCCCCTCCAGCACCGATTTCAGGCCCATGATCACGATGGTCAGGGCGATCAACGCCGTCGCCGTGGGCTCCGTCCAACCCCAGCCCAGCGCGCGCCCGCCCACGCCCACCATGACCAAGAGGCTGGAAAGGGCATCGGCCCGGTTGTCCCTGGACACCGCCATCAGAGCCGGGCTGCGCAGGCGTCGACCGGCCTTGCCGGTGACCCGGGCCAGCCACTCATTGACGGCCATAGAGGCCGCCGCAATGGCCAGGGCCAGGGCCGGGACCAATTCGCCTCCGACCCCAGCTAGTGGGCCGGAGGGCAGGGCGCTCCACAGAAGCACCCCGCCGCCAGCGGCCAGAACGCCACCCACCCCCACGGCGGCCAGGGCCTCCAGCTTGCCGTGGCCGTAGTGGTGGTCGTCATCCGGCGGCTGGGCACCCAGGCGAAAACTGGCCCAGGCCACGCCCGTGGTAAGGAAATCAGCCAGGGAGTGCCAGCCGTCCGCCACCAAGGCTGGCGAGCCGGCCGCCAGCCCACCGCTCAGTTTGATGACCCCCAAGAGTGCGTTCGTGCCCACGCCCAAGCGATGCGCGCGCTCACCACCGAGGCGCGCCGCAGCCTCCGCCTGTCCTGCCCCTCTGAAATGGTCGTTCATGGCCCTTGCCGAAAGAGTCTATCCTGTGGCCCGGGGAACTTCCCCGCCCGCCTCATAACCCCGCCCCCAAAAACCACCGTCCAGGTCGCCGGACGGGCCCTCCGACCATATCCAGACCATGCGTCCCAAGCTTCTTGCCCCTGCTCTTCTGATTGTCGCCCTCCCCGCCCTGGCCCTGGTGACTCCTGGCCGAAGCACCCGCGCCCAGGACCAGCCCACCGTGGGCGGCATCAGCGCGGAGCAGACCGCCGAGCTCGCCGCCTCCATACAGGGTGCTTGGAGCCTCTTTGACCTGCGTGGCCCGGACATCCCCGAGGCCGGCCGCAACATGCAGGGCTTCCTGCTGGTGGCCGATACCTACCTGGCCCTAGAAGTCCACCTCGACTGGGTCTCCAAGCAAGAGGGCCTGTTGGACGAGCTCTTCCAGTCCGGCATCCACCACTTCACGCTTGACGGCTTGCGCATCATCCTCAGTTCCATGATCGGCGCCTACACCTCCGATGATGAGGTCTTCGCCCTCGACTATGACCAGATGCACACCGAGCGCATCTACTACATCGAGCTAGATGGCGACCTCCTAACCCTCAGCCGCCAAGACGGCACCAGAATGATCTTCTCCCGCCTGCGCGCCCGGCAACGCACCGGAACCGACTTCTTCGGACGCCCCTTACCCGCGGACGAAAAAAAGGACGCCGGCCGCTAAGCGGCAGGAGTCCCTGACTCAATTATCGCTGAATCTCCTAGCGGCCTAACACTGACTGAAGCCGCAGCCGTAGCACTTCACGCAACCCTCTTCGAAGGCCAAGGCGCCGGAACAGGAGGGGCACTTGACCTTGTAGCCCTTGTTGACTCCGTTGCCGTTCGGCTTAGCGCTCATTGGCGTTGCCGGCTCCATCGCCTCCTTTACCGCCGTGGGCTGCTGATGGAAGCCTGTCTCGCTCATGTCGGGTTTGGCCCCACCGAGCAACAGACCGAAGAGGCCCATGTCTTCCTTGGCCACAAGATAGCGGTTGAGGGCCGTGGCCAGGCCATCCGCCAAGGACATGATGCGGCCGTCCTTGGTGGGCACCGTCAGGCTCGAACCAATCCCCGACAACTGCTTGATGGCGCGCTGCAAGCTGCCGTTGGAACGCAGCCACAGGCTGATGATGCGGCAGATGGCCTCCAGGTCGGAGTTGGCCACATCGCCGCCCTTGCCCAACTGGGCGAAGACTTCCCGTTCGCGTCCGGACATCGGATCAACGGTGACCTTCACATGCATGTTGCCAAAGGGCGTCATTTGTCGGATGCGCAGGCAACTCATGATTTCTGGCAGCTTGACCGGGTTCAGCTCCATCTCAGTCCCCGCCGTGCTGAAGCTCACCTCCATGTCCTTGCCTTCCGGCTCGGCGGTCTTGTCGTGGTTTGACCCCTTGAGGGCCATGGGCTGCATGTCGCGGCAACCATCGCGGTAGACCGTGACGCCCTTGACCTCTGAATCGATGGCCATTTCGTAGATCTCCCGCACCTCGGCCACGGTGGCCTCGTTGGGGAAGTTGATCGTCTTCGAGATCGAAGAATCACAGTGCCGCTGGAAAGCTGCCTGCATCTTCATGTGCCAGCTCGGCGTGATGTCACGGGCGGTGACATAGATGTTCTGGGCTTCCGCAGGAACCGCGTCCATGCCCCGCACAGAACCCTCTTCGATAATGCGGTCCACCAGCTCATCGCTGAACCAGCCATCGCTCTTGGCCTCTTGCTCGAAGACATAGTTCACTTCGCGCATCGTGGTCGGCTCGCCCTTGGCGTCTTTCATGACCTGCCGCGTGAAGGCCAAGCTGAACATGGGCTCGATCCCGCCGGAACAGTTGGCAATGATCGAAATGGTCCCCGTGGGAGCCACTGTCGTCGTGTACGAGTTGCGCATCTTGCGCCCGGCAGCCTCCCAGGCCGAACCTTCCCAGGCCGGGAAAACACCTCGCTCTTCAGCCAGTTGCTCCGAAGCCAAGTGCGATTCGTCGTTGAGCACCCGCATGACTTCTTCGCCAAAGGCGCAGCCCTCTTCCGTGTTGTAGGCCAGGCCCATCTTGTAGAGCGCATCGGCAAAGCCCATCACGCCCAGGCCCACGCGCCGCGTGGTGCGCGACATGTTGTCGATCTGCGGCAGCGGGTACTTGTTGACCTCGATCACATTGTCGAGGAAACGCATGGAGGTGTGGATCAGGCTTTTGTACCCCTCCCAGTCGAAGCTGGCCGTGCTGCCGGATCCGGTCTCGGTTTGCGACACCATGGCGCCCAGGTTGATAGAGCCCAGGTTGCAGGAGTCGTAGGCGTGCAGGGGCTGCTCGCCGCAGGGGTTGGTGGCCTCGATGATCCCCACATTCTGAATCGGGTTGCGGGCATTGATGCGGTCGATGAAAACCATACCGGGCTCGCCGCTGCGGTGGGCGTGCTCGATGACCATGTCCCACAACTCCCCCACGGTCCAACAATCGTCCGTGGTGTTGCCGTCCTCGTCGCGCTTGGAGAGCTTCGCCCACTCCTTGGTGCGCGGGTTCATGACCTCGTGTACGCGGTCGCGGTCAGTGCGCAGGTCCTGAATAAAGCGGTCCGTGACCGCCACCGACACATTGTAGTTGGTCAGTTGACCGGGGGTGTCCTTGTAGGTGATGAAGTCCACTAAATCTGGGTGGTCCACGCGCAGGATGCCCATGTTGGCTCCGCGCCGGAAAGCTCCCTGTTGGATGGCGTCCGTGGCCTTGGAGAAAACCTGGATAAAGGACATGGGGCCTTCGGTGGTCCCGCCCGAGGAGCGCACCAAGTCGCCGCGGGGCCGCAGGCGCGAGAAGCTGAAGCCCGTGCCTCCCCCGGCCTTTTGGATCATGGCCGTGGCCTTGATGGAATCGAAGATGCCCTCGATGGAGTCCTCCACCGGCAAGACGAAACAGGCGGACAACATGCCCATCTCACGCCCGGCGTTCATCAGGGTCGGGCTGTTGGGCATGAACAACCGCTGCCCCATCATCTCGTAGAACTCGCGGCTGACCTCAAAGGCCCGTTCGCAGGCTTCGTCGCTGTAGGTTTGAAGAGACTTGGCCTTGCTGGCCCCGGCTATCCCTGGCGTGGTCCCAATCCCTCCGGCAGCGCCCCCGCCATCAAAGGCCAACTCGCCCTTGCCGATGTGCGTCGCCACGCGCCACAGGAGCTGGGCCGGTGTTTCGCAAACCTGACCGGTCTCGGGGTTCTTCTTCAGATAGCGCCGGCGCAGAACCGTGTTCGCGTTATCGGTGAAGTCGGGTTCCGGCAGATCGCTCGGCGGGTTGACGGACTCGAGCCAGGCGCGACCGTCCATGGTTTCGGCTTGCTCTGTGAGATGCGGGGTGGCGAGTTGGGAGGGGGCAGGATTCACTTGTCTGGATCGTTCTTGTCAGGGCCGTGGGGAGGGAGGAGGGATCTCTTTTGTCTACCGCGTATGTCTTCCGTGGTCCGGAGCCCCCCGTGAGCACCAGGCGGTGGTGGGGGACCGTCTCTGTTCAGCTTGCTTCAAGGCGTCCTGCGTCATCGCTAGCCGCAGCGCGAACGACGTCGTAAGTCGCTATATGTCAGCAGCTTACGACGCCGGACCACCAAGGCCTGGGAGCCTTGGCAGGTTGCTCAAGATATCTGATCGGCGCGCCCGAGCCAACCGTTTTCCCCCGGGGCTTCTTTTTGAGAGCCCTAGATCTAGGGGGGTTCTAAGTCCGCAACCCACTACAAGTTGTGGACTTAGGGGGCTCAGTTTTCTTTCTGGATCAGCGCAGGCGACGCCTGATTTTTTCCAGGGTTTCGGCGAGCTCCGGCTGACGCGTCGCCGCCGCCACAACGAAGTACAGCCCTGCACCGGCCAGCGCACCGCTGATCAGGGCGAGTGTATTGCCGACACTTGTCACCAGCAGCCCGTGGACCCATGCACCGAGCACCCCAGCGCCCAGACCGCCCGAGGCCATGATGGCAATCCGACGACCCAGGTTGGTGAGGCCACCTACTTCCCCGTAGCGGCGGCGCAGGGATGTCATCAGCACGATCAGGCTGATCCAACTGGCCAGGGCCGAGCCCAGGGCCAGGCCCTCCACGTCCATGCCGAGGCCCACCACGAAGCCGATGTTGGCCAGGATGTTGACGACCGTCTGCCCACAGGAAACGGCGGCGACAAAGGCCGTCCCCCCGAAGGCGTGGTGCGCCCGCAGAGCTATGGTGCAAGCTCCGGCGGGCACGATGGCCAGGCACAGGGCCTGCAGGGCCCCGGCCGTACGGGCCACTTCGCCGACGTCAAAGCGGCCCCGTTCGAGGAGGCCTACAAGTGGCTCCGCCAGGAAGAACATGCCAAAGGAGGCCGGCAAACCGATGAAGAGGGCTGTCATCTGTGCGCGATCGTGTAGCTGGCGCGCAGCGGTGCGCCCCCCCTTGGCCACCAGGGCCTGTAGGGCTGGGTAAACCGCGCTCATCACGGAGAAGGCCCCCAGGGCCAGGGGAAACTGGTGGAAACGGTTGGCGAAGAACTGGGCCGATGGGCCTCCATCGGAGAGCAAGCTCTCGGCCATCAAGCCGTCGACCAGCATATTCACCTGATAGGCCGCCGCCGCCAGGGCCATGGGCAGGGTATCGCGCAGCACGCGGTTACGGGCTGCGGAGATGCCCGTCAAATCCTGTTTATTGCCCCCCGCGGCCCCCTTCCCCGCCCCCGCCGCGGCGCCCCGGCCCAGGAATCCCTCCTGATAAAGCGGCCATGTGACCACCAGGAGTTGTGCCGCGCCGGCCAGCAGCACGCCCCAGGCCAGCATGCGGGCCATGTCCATCTGCCGCTCGCTTTCCACCGCGCCAGACCAGCCGTAGGTGAGGCCCACGGCAACCAGGGCGCCAATCCAAACCAGGTTCATGATGGGCGCCGTCCAGGTGCTGGCGGTGAAGCGACCACGCACGTTGAGGGCCGCGGCCGCCAAAGCCGTCAGGCAGACGACAATCAGATAGGGCATGCAGCGCACGCTCAACTCGCGCACGAACTGCGGGTCCTTCCCCAGCCAGGCCCAGCCCAAGCCCGGAATGCGGTCCGGCAGGTACCAAATACCGAGCATCAAGGCGCCACAGATCAGGAAAAGCGCTGGCACCAGCAGCTTGATGATGGCCCTGAAGAGCTGGCGCCCAGCGCCGAGCCCATCCCGGGCCTCCGTATTCGTCAGGGTCCGCTGGAAGGCCATGCCGAGGGCGCCTTCCCCCAGGAAGCGGCGAAAGAGGTTCGGGATGCGCCAGCCGGTGAAAAATGCATCGAGCACTGGCGAGGAGCCGCCGAAGATGGCCGCCATCATCAGGTCGCGCCCGTAGCCGAGGAGGCGGCTGAAGCCTGTTAGAGTCGTTACCAGGATCGCCCGTCGACCGAGGTTTCGGTGCCGCGAGACGATGTCTGTCGAGCCCCCCGCCCCCGTCTCATTTCTGCTCTCCATGCCCCGAGGAGAACCTGCCCCCGGATGGAGAGCAAGGCCCGGCCACCGAAAACCGCTCCCTGCCGAGTTGGCTAAGCCAACAGCTCGGCCGCCCAGGCTCGGGCTTGGCCACCGTCTATCTCCCCCCTGTGGCGGCTCATGAGCACCTTCATCAGGCGCCCCAGATCCTGCTTCCCATCCAACCCCTCCTCCGCGATCACCGCTGCAATGCTGGCCCGCACCTCATCCGCCCCCAGTTGCGTGGGCAGATAGGCCTCGACGATCACGATCTCCGCCAGCTCCTGGTCCGCCAGCTCCTGGCGGCCCGCGTCGGTGTACTGCCGCGCACTCTCCTTGCGCGTCTTCACATTTCGACCAATGACCGCTAGCTCTTCGGCTTCCGAAAGATCCTGGCCCTTTTCGATGCGCTGGTTCTTGAGGTCCGCCAGCACCATGCGCAGGGTGTCGCGCTCAAGCGCACGCTGACTGCGCATGGCCTCTCGCAGAGCATCCTCGATGCGCGTTTGGATTGACATGCTAGCTCTCCTCTTCAGAGTTCTCTGCCGCTCCCTGGTCAGAGGTCGCTGCCGCTCCCTGGTCAGAGGTCGCTGCCACTTCTGCTTCGCCTTCCGCAGCTTCGGTGTCGAAGCGCGCCAGATCAGCGGCCCTAACCACCGCCATGTTCACCACGCGGTCACCGGCCTTCGGATTCACCAGACGAACTCCCTGGGTGCTGCGCCCCATGGAGGAGATATCCTCCGCTGAAGTGCGCACGATCATCCCCGACTCTGTAATGAAAAGCACATCGTCACCCGCGCAAACAGTTTCCACGCCCACCACGGGCCCGCTGCGCTCCGTTGTGCGAATGTTGATCACGCCCTGGCCGCCGCGCCCTTGCACCGGATAACCGTCCACCGGTGTGCGCTTGCCACCGCCGCCGGCGCAAACCGTCAAGACCTCCGAGTCCGGCACCGTCACAACCATACCCACGACACCGTCGCCGGAGCGTAGGCGAATGCCCCGCACACCCCGCGATGAGCGGCCCATGGTGCGGGCCGCGCCCTCGTCAAACCGAATGCTCTGTCCGTCGGCACCGCACAAGAGCACCGTGTCTCCAGGACGTGTGAAGTCCACCGCCACAACTTCGTCGCCTTCGTCAAGCACGATGGCGCGGATCCCGTTGGTCCGCGGCCGCGAGTAGGCCTCAAGGGGTGTTTTCTTGATCGTGCCGCCACTCGTGGCAAACATTAGGCAGCGCTCGTTGTCGAACTCGCGCACCGGCAACAAATTGGTCACTTGCTCACCCTCGTCCAGGGGAATCAGATTGTGTATCGCGCGCCCCTTGCCAACGCGGCCACCTTCCGGCAATTGATAGACCTTCTTCCAATAGACCTTGCCGCAGTTGGTGAAGAACAGCAGGTAGTCGTGGGTCGACGCCACAAAGAGCGAGGCCAACACATCACCGTCCTTGGCGGACGAACCGCGCACTCCGCGACCGCCGCGTCCCTGGGCGCGATAGGTTCCCAGGGCCACGCGCTTCATGTAGCCATCCTGGGAGCGCGTAACCACCATCATCTCCTCGGTGATCAGCTCCTCCATGTCGAAGGAGCCATCGATTTCCTCGTCGGAGATCTCCGTGCGGCGCTCGTCGCCGTAGCGCGCCTCAAGTTCATCGAGGTCTTCGCGGATGAATCCCAACACTCGTTCACGCTTGGCCAGAATGTCGGTTAGGTCGGCGATCTTCGCTTCCAGCTCGGCGTTTTCACCCTCCAGCTTTTCCTGTTCCAAGCCGGTTAGGCTGCCCAAGCGCATATCGACAATGGCCTGGCTCTGGCGCTCTGAAAGGGCAAAGCGACTTGCCAGCTCGGCCCGCGCCCCGTCTCGATCACGGCTGGCACGGATGATGGCGATGACCTCATCGATGTTGCCAACCGCTATGCGCAGGCCGTCTACGATGTGCTTGCGCGCCGCCGCCTTGTCCAGTTGGAATTTGGTGCGCCGTCGAATCACCTCTTCGCGGTGCTCAAGATAACTGTCCAGCAGCGAACGCAGCGTAAGCGTCAATGGCTGGCGCCCGCCGATCGCCAGGTTGATAATGCTGTAGGTCGTCTGCAGCGGCGTGAACTTGAACAGTTGGTTGATCACCACCTGGCTGTCCTCGCCCTTCTTCAGCTCAATGACCAGGCGAATGCCAGTGCGATCTGATTCGTCCCGCACATCCGAGATACCTGTGACGCGCCCGTCTTTTACGATTTCGACGATCTTGTCGATAATCGTCACCTTGCGCACTTGGTAGGGAATCTCGCTGATCACCAGTTGTTGCTTGGTGCGCACATCCTCCACCGTGTAGCGCGCGCGCAACTTCACATGCCCGCGGCCCGTGGTATAGGCACGCAGAATACCGCTGCGCCCCATGATGATGCCGCCCGTGGGAAAGTCGGGACCGCTGACAATCTGACACAACTCCCCGAGCGACACCTCTGAGTTGTCCAGGATGGCGCGCAAGGCGGCACACACCTCGCGCAGGTTGTGGGGCGGCAAACTCGTGGCCATGCCGACCGCAATGCCGTCCGATCCATTGCACAAGAGGTTGGGAAACCGTCCAGGGAGCACCGTGGGTTGCGTGCGGCTATCGTCGTAGTTCGGCTCGAAGTCAACCGTCTCCTGGTCGAGCGCCTCCATCATCTCAACCGCGATGCCACTCATGCGCGCCTCGGTGTACCGCATGGCCGCCGGCGGGTCGCCGTCGATTGAACCGAAGTTTCCCTGCCCGTCGACCAGCGGATAACGCAGAGAAAAGTCCTGGGCCATGCGTACCAGCGTGGGGTAGATGACCGACTCACCATGGGGGTGGTAGTTGCCGGAAGTGTCGCCGGCAACCTTGGCGCACTTCCTGTACTTGGCCCGCGGGCTGAGCTTCAGGTCGTTCATGGCCACCAGGATGCGTCGCTGCGAAGGCTTCAACCCGTCGCGCACATCCGGCAGGGCGCGGCTGTGAATAACGCTCAGCGCATAGGTCAGGTAGGACTCGCGCATCTCGCGTTGGATGTCGCGGGGCTGAATCCTCCCGCCCGGGGTTTCGTCAATGGCTGTGTCGGCTGCGGTCATCGCGTCAGGATCTTGTCGTAATCAAAGGTGTCTGTCCGCGCCGGCGAAGCGCTCGGCGAAGGTGTGTTGATGAAGATGTCCAGCGCCTGGCCTGCGCCCTGTTCGGTAATAAAAGTCATCGGCAGGTCGAGGGGAACTGCCTCCCAGGCGCAACTGTCCAGGGCCACACCCTCCGGGGGCAGCTCCCACAGCAGGCCGCTTTCCTCCCCCGCGGCAGGCCGGATCAGCTCGCCCCCGGGCATGAGTTTGTCCGTGGTGGTGACCACCGCCGTGGCGACGCCCAGGCGCCGGGCCGCTTCCAACAGCGCCCGGGAACCGCGGGGCGCCAGGAATGCCCCGGCCCCAATGGCCTCCGTGCCAAGCCACAGCCAATCCGCCGCCGGCAGTTCGTCGAAGAGAGCCAGGTCCCAGGCCAAGCGCACCGGTAGACCAGCCGCCACGAGCCCCAGGGCCATGCGGCGTCCTCCCAGGTTGGCCGGTGACTCCGAGAGTACCACCTCTGTTTCCCGTCCAGTCTTCCAGGCTGCTGTCAGAGTCGCCGCCAGGGTTTGTGAAAAGCCGTGAACCACGATGCGCTCGCCGCCGGACAACTGTCCTAGTACTTGGCGAGCTACCTCCTCGCGATCCGCCAAACGGCGCCCCCGTGCCAGTGGCTTACCCGTCCAAGGGATGGCCGCCTGCCCCGAGCTCTGTTCGCTGTCAGCCTCCGCGCCAGCGAGCCACAGACCGAGCTCCTCCGCCAGCACCTCGCCGGGCCGCGCCCCAGGGCCGAGGTGCTCCCCAGCCCACGCCGGCAGCTCGTCCAAGGTGGCCAACCAACGCGCCACAGGCCCGCGCCAGCCATGGGCGGCGGCGACGGGGGCCAGCAGATCGAGCTCCTCCCACTCGCTCCAGGTGATCTCCACCGCCGAGTCCCCGTCACCACAGAGCCACCCCAAGAGGCTGTCGCTCCCCATCCGCACAAGCTCCGCCGACGGTCTCGTCTGGTCCTCGGCCAGCCCTCGAAGGGCTCCCGCTGCGGCGGCCCAGCCCCCCCCTCTTGGGTGGGTTGCGGGGCTCTCGGGGGACGGATCAGGGGCCATGATTAGGGCTTGCGGCAAGTGCCCGGGGGGTGCCCACAGGCGTGGGTGGATTATCGCCGCAGGACCTTCCGCGGTCCACTTCTCCTTAACCTATTTAATAGGCGCGGCACGCGCCCGACCCTCTTCCAGCTTGGCCCAGGACGCCACGGCCCGCGCCCAGTCCGGCGGCAGGTCGAGCCCCTTGAACCCTTCGCCCGGGCTCCCGTTCAAGGCCGCCCGCACCCCGGTCAGATCCTCCCGGCCGCGCAGGATGAGCAGGTCCAGGCACTGGCCAGCCAACACATCATCCCCGCGCTCCAGGGCCCGCAAGCCATAGCTCTCCAGGCCGCCGCGGCGGCCTCGCGCTGCCAGGTCCGCTGCGATCATGTCCCCTAGCCATCCTTCCCCCTCGCCCGCCGCCTGGAGGCGCGCCTGCGCCGCCTCCGGCTGCCCCTCCCGTAGCTCAACCTGGGCCATCTGCCACGGGTAGTTGTCGACCAGCTCCGCCAGCTGCAGCGATCCGAAAACAAGGACCAGCACCACCGAAAGCACGCCCCAGCGGCGCAGGGCAAAGCGCAGGCGCCGCCCCTGCTCCTGGTCCCAATGCGCCCGCTCAACAAAGGCCACCCGTTCCGCGGTGGAAAAGTGCCGCCAGCCACCGGCCTCTCGATAACGCCCGCCGACCTGCTCCAGGGCGCTGACGAGGGCCGCCGGATCGTCGGTCAGTTCCACGCCCTTGAGGTCCGCCTCCAGTTCAAACCGTCGGGAAAGCCAACCGAAGCCCAGGTACCAGCCCACGGCCAGGGTCAGGGCCAGGCCGCTGCCGAACCAGGCCGGTGCTGGCATCCAGGACTCTCCTTGGCTGCGGACCCAAGTGCTGATCCAGCCCACGGAGAGTTCTGCGCCCATGAAAAAGGCCAGGGTCCAGAGCAGGAAGATGATCACATGGTGGCGCAGGGCGTGGGCAATCTCGTGGGCGAAGACCGCGCCCAGTTCGCGCTGCGGCAACATGGAGAGCAGGGAGTCGGAGAGCAGCACGACGCGGGTCCGGGGAGTCATGCCTACAATGGCGGCGTTGGCCATGCGGTGGCCCGTGTGCCAAACGAGCAGGTCGCGGCAGCGAAAGCCGGCCCGGGCGGCCAGGTTCTCCAACAGTTCGCGCTGGGATCCGGGCTTCAGGGGCTCCGTGCGCCAGGTGTTGCGCAGGATCGATGGCATGCTGATGACGAAGAGGACCAGGACTCCGCAACTGAAGGTCACGCGATAGAGGTCCACGCCGTCGACGCGGGCGCGCACGGAGCGCTCCCAGCCGACTAGGAGTACGGCGCCCAGGTAGAGCAGGAAGGGGACCATGGCGGAGAAGAACAGGCGTGCCTGGAAGCCGCGTTCCTGGGCGCGGTGTTCCGGCCGCGCGTCCTTTAGGCGCGCACGGGCGTCGATGGCCAGGAGTTGGAAGGCGATAAACGGCAGCAGGGCAAGGAGCAGGGCCGGCTCTGGCCAGTCCGTGAAGGATGCGCTTTGACCGGTCCAGGCCTCCACGGCGCCGGGCCAGTTGAGCGCCAAGACGGCCACCATGAAGAGGGCTGGGGGGGAGCGGTGCAGGGCGGCTGCTAGATGCGCGGACAGGGCGAACTTGCCCCGGACAAAGGCTGCCTCGGAGACGAAACCCAAGATGGCCGGAACGGAAGCCAAGGCCAGGGGCCCGAACAGGGAGGCCAACCCCGGGAAGGCTGGCTCTCCTGTGGGCCCTGGGCCGAAAAACAGGGGCGGCAGCTCATCCGCGATGAAGAGCGTTCCGAGAGCCAGGACTACATGGATCAGGTAGCCCACGGCGCCGCTTTCCGATCTCCCCTGGCTTTCACCCGACTCGCGCCTGCTCCCCGATCCTGTCCGCGCCCCGCTCCTCGCACTCCCCCTCGCTCGCCGTCCGACGCTCCCGCCGGCTTGGGCGCTACCTTCGGCCCGGGCCCGTTTTGCACAGGCCCTGCCCGCAGGTTGACCGGGCCTTCTACCCAGGCCTCGCCGGCCTCCAGCCCAACCCGCAAGACACCCCCGGGGAATGCCAGGTCCAACGGCAAGCTCAACCCCAGGCGCTCGGCCGCCACCCACGCCACGGCACAGGCGCCAGTGCCACAGGACCCGGTCTCTCCCACGCCCCGCTCATGCACCCGCACACATAAATCCCCCGTCGGGCCCTCCTCCGGGCGGGACCCGAGGGCGGCGAACTCCACATTTACCCCACAGGGGAATGAGCCCTGTCCCCGCACCTCCGCTGCCCAACGCTCCAGGGGCAACCCATCTAGGGAGTCCACAAAAACCACGGCGTGGGGATTCGCCAAGTCCAAGCATTCCACCATGTGATCGGCGCCGTCGAGCTTCACCCGAAAACCCGGCCCGCGCCACATCACGGGCCCCAGCCCGGCCCGCACGCGGTAGCGATCCCCGTTCCCCGCCACCTCCACCCACCGGCCACCGGCTACGGTCTCGATCTCCAAATGCGTGCCTCCCGCCTGCCTGACCGGGCTGCCCGCGTTGCCTGGGCTGGCCGCGTTGCCTGGGCCGCCAGCGTTGCCCGAGCGGCCCGCGCTGATCCGGCTGCCCGGGCCGCCGCCGCGCGCCACGGCCCAGGCCCCGGCGCAGCGCAGCCCATTTCCACAGGCCTCCGCCAATCCCCCGTCAGCATTGTAGACCGTCATCGCCAGGCTCCCGCCAACCGACGCCCTCGCGCCAGTCCCCGCCTCCATAACCAACAGCCCGTGGGCAGGCCAACTCGACTCTCCACAAGACTCCCGCGCCAAGCGCGCCGCGTCCCGCTCCGTCACCCGCTCCCCCTCCACGGCATCCAAAAGCAAAAACCGATTGCCAGCCGCCTCCACGCGCCAGATCATGCCGCGCTCCAGGCCCCCCGCCTTCACGCCAGCACCCGCGTCGTGTTCTTGAAGTGCAGCTTGGCCACGCGCCCCAGGGCTTCCTCACCGTGGATGGAAACATACTCGCGGCCAGCCCGATCCACCGGCGTCCCCGCGCCCTTGCGCAGATCCACCGCCGCCTCCCGGCTGAGCTCCGCCAAGGCCTCCAGAAATTCCTGACGCGCGATCACACTCGCCGCCGCCACCGCCGGATGCTCCTCGGCCCGCGGCCGCTGCTCCAAATCTATATCGAGGTCTGACACTTCGCCGGCCACCAACTCCTCCTTGCCGAACTGGTCCACGAGTACATGCAAGCCCGGCCGTGCCAGTTCGCGGATGGCCTCTCCGTGCAGCCGCGCCAGCAGCGGATTCAGATTGCGAAGCTCCCCGTGCGCGCGGTTGTACTCCGGTGGATCCAGGCGCCGCACCGCATAGGGGTAGCGCTCGCGCAGAGCGGCCCCCATGGCCAGGGCCCGCTCGTCGCTGATGCGCTTGCTCTCCGCCAAGCCACTGGCGGTGAGCTCAGCCACATCCTCTTCTTCCAACAGAACCGCCACCACCACCAGCGGGCCGAAGTAATCGCCCTTGCCACATTCATCTGAACCCAGCGTGGCACAGGCCCGCCGCGGAATCGCCTCTGCCTCTTTCTTGGCTCGTGGAGCCTCCGGGGCCGGGGCGCCTTCCAGAAAACGGCCAGTGAACAGTTCGGGCTCAGCTCCTTGGACGACCAACTTGCCAGATTTGTAGAGGGTCGCCACCACGCCCTGGCCGCGGGCGCTGAACTTGGCGTGGGGCACCGGCTGGAAAGACAACCCGGCCTCCGCCAGGCGCTGCTGCAGTTGACCGTGCTGCCCCGGGGGCAGCTTGATGACGATAGTTTTTTGGCTCACGGGCCGATTCTCGCACGCTGCGCCGCGGCGAGAAAGCCCCCACCATTCCCGCGCCGCAAACAAATCCGTAGAATGCTCCCTGACCCCCTCGCAACCCCCAACCCCCTTGCCGCCGTGCCCAAAATATACGACTCCATTCTCGATGCCATTGGCCAGACGCCCATGGTCCGCCTGCGCACCGTCGGCCGCAACACGGGCTGCGAATTCCTGGTCAAGTGTGAGTTCATGAACAGTGGCGGTTCCGTCAAGGATCGCATCGGCAAGCGCATGGTTGAACAGGCCCAGGCCTCCGGTCGCATCAAGCCCGGTGACACGCTGATCGAGCCAACCAGCGGCAACACGGGCATCGGCATGGCGTTGGCCGCCGCGGTACACGGCTACCGCATGGTGATCACCATGCCGGAGAAGATGAGCCACGAGAAACAGGTCGTGCTGGAGGCCCTCGGAGCGGAGATTATTCGCACGCCCACCGAGGCCGCCTTCGACGCTCCCGAGAGCCACATCAGCGTAGCCCGACAGTTGGAGGGCATCCTGCCCCGGGCGCATATTCTCGACCAGTACAGCAACGCCGACAATCCGGACGCCCACTACCACGGCACGGCTGCCGAGATCCTGGAGCAGACCGGCGGCGACTTCGACTACTTGGTGGCCAGCGC
>NYXZ01000042.1 GCA_002686595.1 Planctomycetota bacterium
TGACTTGGATGCGACTGTTCAGATCTTCACCACAATCGTCGTCTTCAGCGAGTGTATACCCGCCAATGCCATACACCGTCAGGAAGGGGTCCAGATCGCCAGCAGTGCGGTCCATGGTGATCGTAGCCCGTTGGCCAGCCTCGGCCTCGAAGAAGTAGCGGTCACTCCCGCCCGAGGAAGAGATTGTGCCGGCCACGGTCTGTCCCGACTGGATGGCTAGGGGTGGCTCCTCTTGTCCCAGAGTAAGCGTCAGCGCATAGCCCCCGGTGCCCTCCAAGCTCTGGGCACTGAGCAAATAGCGCCCGGGCACTGGCACGCTGAATTGGATGCGACTGTTCAGCTCCTGGCCGCTGTCGTCGTCTTCCTCGAGTAGCTCCCCGTCGACGCCATACACCGTCAGGAAGGGGTCCAGATCGCCAGCAGTGCGGTCCATGGTGATCGTAGCCCGTTGGCCAGCCTCGGCCTCGAAGAAGTAGCTGGCACTGTCGCCGGCGCAACGGATCACGCCGGCCACGGGCTGCCCGGACCTGAGCTCAATAGGGGTAGGAGTAGGCACTACGGGATCCGCCAGAAACGCCTCTATCTCCTCGGCCGCAACGGCAAAACTCAGCCCCTCAGTGTCCGGCCAGCCCGAAGCAGGCAAGCCGATCAGTTGTCCCTGGCTGTTGACCATTGCCCCGCCAGAGTTGCCGCGGTTGATGGCTGCATCGGTCTGCACATGAAGCACCCCCGGCGGGAATATACACTCCAACCCCTGGTCACGGAAGGCCGAGACGATACCAAGGGTTACACTCACACCTTCGATGCCCACGGGGTATCCGAAGATGCGCACCGTATCAGTGACCGCCTGCTCCCGAGCCGGTGCCAACTGCAGGGCCGGCAACTCTGCCTCCGTCTGCAAGAGCGCCAGATCGCGTCTGGCGTCACTCTTGATCACTGTAGCTGTGATCCGCCTTCCGTCGTGCATACGCAGCTCGATACTCCTAGCACCACGCACCACGTGCTCATTGGTAATCACCCCGGCGGCAATCTTGACCCCGGAGCCGGTACCATCGTCGACGACCACTTGGACTACGGACTGCATGATGCGGTCAACCGTAGGCGTTGACAAAGCGGTGACCATGGCCGGCGGTAGCGCCACCTCCGGGGTCACCCCTTCAGGAAGTCTGGTTGTCTCTCCCGGTTCCGTGGAAGGCAGACCGGTGATGGTCTCAGGGATGAGCCCGGGGATATAGCCAACTCCGTATCGGAGTATGTTGGTAATGAACACGCTGACACTCTGGCTGCTCAGAACACAGTGATGGCCACCCTGGGGGCATTCCTCGTCTACTTCCAATCGGCGTGCCGCTGGCACGTACTCTGGCAGCGCGCTTCTTGGCACCACTGCCAGGTCCGCCTTATTCCCAACCGTAGCGAAGTTCATGTTCCGTATGCCCTGTTCTCGCAGCAGCATCTGCTCTGCATTGCCCATCTTTAGGTCGTCAGTCGCCGCCCCTCCGTAGTAATACCACGGTATATCCGTCGCAGCTTCCTTGCTTGGGCGGCCGAACACTGGCACATTGCTATCTATCCCCCTTAGAGGACTGTCCAGGGTGATAGCCCAGTTTCTCTCTGGGATCTTCAGCTCGTTCTCCGCGCGAACTCCTGCCCATGTAGCTGCCACAGCTCCGCCTAGGCTATGGCCAAGAATGATGTATGGCTCTTGGGAGCTGGAAAGTACATTGTTCATCACTGATGCTGATCTCTCGAGTATGACTTGGGTGTCTCCACGGTAGTAGTAGTCATCGCCTTGCCGATAGCTAAAGCAACGCGGGCTATAACGCCGAAGCTCAGCGGTATGCTCAATGAGCCAACCGAAGGTATTTCCCGCGCGCCAGCAGGCATCGAACAACTCATCGGACTCTGTACCGAAGGAGATACCGGGGGCCAAGAGGAGAGTGCCACCGGTCGCTTCACCACCCATAGGAAAAAACGCCGCGGCAGGTGGTGAGTAGATGTAATCTGGATTAGATGCTGCTTTGTCTATCACTAAGTACAGTCTTCTTTGCTCTTTGGCCATCCGCTCGTCAACGAAGTAATAGAGGTTCACCTCACCCCCGGGCACGAGGCGTCTGGCACCTATCCCATCATCCGGGGTCGGACTGCGGAGTAAGATCGCGATAGGAACACCCCAATCCGCTCTTTCGGAGGAGATTGGCCCAGTGGACTTGAACTCGACCTTGAGTAGGCCCCCCTCGCCCGGAAGTTCGATCGTGTACACGACTTCTCCTGGCAGCTGGAGCCCCTCAGCCAGCACCCATGACGCAGCTACCTCAGTCCCATCGCGATGCTTACTCACATCGCTCGTGTACGTGTCCCATACGCTTGCATGCCTATACCTTCGCAACTCCAAGGTGGAGAACTGCGCAGGTTGGGCTTGCCTTCGGACTTCCGTACCCGACCAGAGAGGGTACCCCCCGTTAGCAGCGAAGCGGACTTCGCCAGTCCCATCAGCATTCATCACGTAGATAGCAGGCTCGTCGTCATCCTCCATCTTGGTGAAAGCAATCTTGGTGTCATCCTGCAGTGCCGGATGAATGATCGCTTCAGTTCGAGCTAGGGATACGGGGGCTGCGGCGAAGAGCATCACCAACGCCAGGATCAACATGGTGAACAGTGATTGCTTCGTCCGACCTATCATGTGTCCTCCTCATAGCTGCAATGCACATCCTACCGCATACGGCTACCGCGAGGGCCGCTACGCGCGGATGCTCCGGCCCGTGCTCTACCGTGGGCCGGGGGGCATCTTGGGGTACGGCTTGAAGTTCTGGCCGGTGAATGGGCAGCAATTTGCCTGGGTGCGAGAGGAGTACCAATGAAAACGCAGGCCCCGGGCCTCAGGATCCCATCCTTCCGAGGAAGGACTGCCGTCCGGTGTGGACAACCAGAGGTAATTCCCGCGCATGCCTGCACCGCTAGTATAGCACGGGTGACAAGAGGGCCCGCTTCCGTAGGCCCCGCGCAACCACCCGCGGCGCTACCCGTTTAGGAAGCGGGAAGTGCCCTTCTCATAAGCAATGCCACCCCTGGAGCCACCACCATGACCACCACCGCCGCTCCCCTCGCCCGTCGAGCCCCTGACACGCTCACCGCGCCCCCGCAGCCAGCAGACCAGCATCCCGTAGCGGTCTACCTGGGTCGCCTGGCCCCGGGCAGCCGGCGCACCATGCGCCAGGCCCTCAACACCATTGCCAGCCTGCTCACCAATGGGCACCACGATGCGATCGCGCTGGACTGGGCTACCCTGCGCTACCAACACACCACCGTGGTCCGCCCCATGCTAGCCGAACGGTATGCCCCTGCCACAGCCAACAAGATGCTGGCCGCCCTGCGGGGCACCCTCAAGGAAGCCTGGCGCCTGGGCCAGCTCGATGCCGAAAGGTACCACCGCGCCGTGGACCTGCCCGCCGTGCGTGGCACCCGGCTGCCACGGGGCCGAGCGCTCAGCAGCGGCGAGCTGCGGGCTTTGTTCGCTGTCTGCGCAGCGGACCACTCACCAGCAGGGGCCCGTGACGCGGCCTTGTTGGCGGTGCTCTATGGCACCGGGCTGCGTCGCTCGGAAGCGGTGGCCCTGGACCTAGCCGACTACCAGCTAGAAACCGGGGCCCTCACCACCCGCTCAGGCAAGGGCAACCAGGCCCGTGTGGGCTATGCCCGTGGGGGCGCGCAGGCTGCCCTGGCCGCTTGGCTACGCTGGCGGGGCACCGCCGAGGGACCATTATTCTGGCCGATCAACAAGGCTGGGCGGCTGACCCAACGCCGGCTCACCGACCAGGCGGTGCTGGTTATTCTGCGGAAGCGAGCTGCCCAGGCGGGGGTGGCCCCATTCAGCCCACATGACTTGCGCCGCTCATTCATCAGCCACTTGCTTGATGCCGGGGCGGACATCAGCACCGTACAGCAGTTGGCGGGGCACGCCAATGTGGGCACCACGGCCCGATACGACCGCCGGGGCGAAGCAAACAAGCGGGAAGCGGCTGGGTTGCTGCACATCCCCTACCTGGCCGCGGCGTGAGCCAGCAGGCGATGTGGGCGCAAAGAGTGACGCCCCGCGTGGCTCCAGGACTGTATGGAGGGAACCCCAACAGACCCGCCCATCAGTGGGTCTGTTGCCCCCGGTTGGCCCGCCACCACTGGCGCTTGGCGGCCCGTCGGCGCTCCTGGGAACAGTCCGGACAGTATTTCCGTCGCCCTTTGGGCGGTCGCCGCTTCAGTGGACTATACGGCTGGCCACACTCGTCACAGCGAACCAGCCCCAGCGGCGCTTGCAGGGCGGTGGCCAGTTGCAGGGCCAGGGTGGGGAGTAACCCAGCCAACGGGGAGGGCCAGAGCCGAAACTGCAAGACGGGGGGCGCGGTGTCCCACACCACCATGGGCCAGATCGACCCGAGCACCCCCATCAACCAGAAGCTGCCGGCCAACTGGAGGGCCAAGCGCTGGCGGCGGATCTGGCGGGCTTGGTCCGGGGTACTCAGGCTGTCGCGGTCCCGGTTCGCGTGCAAGGCAGGATGCTCGGCCTGGATGCGGATCTGCTCCGGCGTCAGGAGATCGGCCAGGTAGTCGTCCGGTAGCTGTCCCAGTAGCGCCCGCCACTCCTCCTCGGGGCCCAGCTCACTCTCGTACAGGTTGCTAGCGAGGCCCAGGATCGCCCGCATCTGGCTGATGCAGCGGCGCCAGCCGTCCAGGCGCTCGACCACCCAGGGCGTCTGGTCCGGGCCGGTATAGGCGACCATCCTCAGGAAGCCCCACCATTCCCAGAGCCCCCCCTCATCATCCAAGAGACTCAGCCGGTCGGTCTCTACCGGTTCCCGCAGCTTGAACCAGATCTGGCCGGGGCGCTGCAGCCACCAGTTCGCGTCCGCATCGCGGGCAAGGTGGTCCCGTTCGATGCGGATGTTCTCTGGATCACGGGGGGGGGCCGGGCCCAGCACGGGCGGTTGATATTGGGGGGGCCCATGCACCCAGCCTAGTCCCAGGGGGCCCCAAGCCTCGGCAAAGGCCACTAGGTCGTCCCGGGAACCGTGGGCCAGGCGGATGAAGCGGCCGAGGCATCCCGTGGCCACTGGGGGGGGCTTACTCTCGCCGCCAAATCGCCACGCCAGCAGCTCCCCCTGCCTAGCCTCGATCACCCGGACATCGGTGTAGCCCCCCGGGCGTCGCTGCTGTTCCATCCCGGCCAAGATGGCCACGGCATCATCGGGCCGCACCGCGGCTCGCTGGAGCCGGGCCTCCAGCGCCCCGCGGTCAGCGCGCGGATTGGATTCACCCATTTCCCTATTCCTAGATGTACTCACTAGAACCTAATATATCTCTAGGCATCTCCCTAGAACTATAGTGCCTAGTATACTGCAGTAGGCGATCCGAGACCAGCCTGGACTGCCACGACCAAGGAGGGGGCTATGCCCATGGAGTTCTTGAGTGTGCCGGAGGCGGGCAAGCGCCTGGGGGTGGGCAGGGCCAGGGCGTACCAGCTGGCTAAGGCCGGGTATCTGCCCACGGTGCGGGTGAGCGCCCGCCGGTACCTGGTCCCCGCCGATGCCTTGGACCGCCTGGGCGATGCGGCTATCGCCCGGGCCGCGCAAAAGGGCGTGAACGACGAAGCATGAACCGGACCCGCAGGCCACCACCACGGCCGCCTGCGGGTCGGTTTTCTATTGTTGCTGTGGCATAGACGCAGAGAAGCCGCCCTCGCTTCCCCAAGCATTAGGGCGGCTTCAGAAGGAAAATTACAGTGGTTACTCCATCTAGTATACCAAATGGTGTCCCCCAAGGCAACGAAGTCGAAGCAATTGATCGTTCCCAGCGCTATGCCGCCACCCCCGGAGAGCTGCAAGCCCGGCCCCAATGGCTGTGCTGGCGCACCGAATGGCGCAACGGCAAGCGCACCAGGGTGCCAGTCAATCCCCGCACGGGGCGACTGGCCAAGGTTGACGACCCAACCACCTGGGGCACGTTCGAGGAAGCCCAGGCCGCCGCGAGCCGACTCCAGTGCGATGGGGTCGGCTTTGTGTTTACCGCCGACGACCCCTACTGCGGCATAGACCTCGATAAGTGCCGCGATCCCGAAACTGGCGAAACGGAAGCGTGGGCCGCCAAGATCGTCGAGCGAATGAATAGCTATACCGAGGTGTCCCCATCTGGCACGGGCCTCCACATCATCGTGCGTGGGAAGCTTCCGCCCGGCCCGCGGCGTAAGGGCCGGGTGGAGTTCTATGACCAGGGGCGGTATTTCACCATGACTGGCGATGTGGTGACAGCCGTGGAATTTGAGCGATGACACAACGTGACCGGATCGAGGACAGGCAAGACGAGCTGAACGCGGCACACGCTGACCTACTCGCCCCCGCGAGCACCGCCAGGCCAGCGTCCGATGACAACACGGTGCTGGCCCGCATGAACCAGTCAAAGAAAGGTGCCCAGATTGACGCACTCTACCGGGGCCAGTGGGAGAGCACCCACGATAGCCAGTCGGAGGCGGACCTGGCCCTATGCTCGCACCTGGCCTACTGGGCCAATGGCGATGCGGTCCAGATGGATCGGCTGTTCCGCGGCTCCGGCCTGATGCGCCCCAAGTGGGATAAGCGCCACCACGCCGATGGGCGCAAGTATGGCCAAGGCACCATAGACCAGGCACTATCTGACTTCACCCCACGGGGAGAGCGCATCCCGCCAACGGACGGACCGGTGCGCGCCAACGGGATCGCCCCCGATGGCGACGCGGCCCCCAGCCCCAGCCCGCACTTTGGCCTCCATGACGTGGGGAACGCTGAGCGGCTGCTGCACCACTTCGGCCGCGACCTGCACTATGTTGCGCGCTGGAACCGCTGGCTGATCTGGGATGGCCACCGCTGGAAAGAGGACTATACCGGCAAGGTCATGCACCTGGCCCGAAAGACGGCGGGCATGATCTGGGGAGAGGCCCGCGCACTCGACCCGGAGGCCGCCCAGAAGCTGGGCAAGTGGGCCGCCCAGTCCCACAGCCTGGGGCGCTTGAAGGCAATGGTGGAGCTGGCCAGCACGTTCCAGGAGATCGTGCTAGACCCGGACGACCTCGATGCCAATGCCTGGCTGCTCACCTGCGGCAATGGCACCCTGGACCTCCGCACGGGAGAGCTGCGGGAGAGCCGGCGCGATGACCTCTGCACCAAGATGACCCCGGTACTTTACGACCCCGACGCGCTCTGTCCCAGTTGGCTGATCTTCCTGGAGCGGGTGCTGCCCGACTCGGACACACGAGGATACCTCCAGCGGCGCGTCGGCTACTCCCTCACAGGCGACACCAACGAGCGGGACTTTGCCGTGCTCTGGGGCGGAGGGAAGAACGGGAAAAGCACGTTTGTTGAAACCATCCAGGCCCTCCTCGGGGACTTTTCCATTGTCACCCCCGCCGCCTCGCTGATGAACCAGAAGCATGACACTATCCGCAACGACATTGCAGCCCTCAAGGGCGCCCGCCTGGTCACAGCCCATGAGAGCGAGCAGGACCGCTACCTGGCCGAGGGCCTGGTGAAGTCACTCACTGGCCAGGACACCATTGCTGCCCGCTTCCTCTATGGCGAGATGTTCCGGTTCAAGCCGGTGTTCAAGCTCTGGCTCCACACCAACCACGCCCCCCTGATCCGTGGCACCGACGACGCTATCTGGGACCGGCTGCGCCTGGTCCCGTTCACCGTGCGGATCCCGGTCGAAGAACGCGATGGCGGCCTGGGCGACCGGCTGCGCCGCGAGGAGTTGTCCGGCATCTTGACCTGGGCCATGCAGGGGTGCCTCGACTGGCAACAGCACGGCTTGGAGCCGCCCCCACAGGTGATTGCCA
>NYXZ01000143.1 GCA_002686595.1 Planctomycetota bacterium
AGGTGGGCGGGGCTGTCCTCGAAGTTGATGGCGACCGTGGCAGAGCCGTGGTGACCCAGCTTCTCTTCGAGACCTGTGAACTCCGCAAGGATGACCCGCTCGCCCGCATCGTCCTCGGTCCAGGCCGGCACCAGGAACATGGACAGGCCCTTCAGGCCGGCGAAGGCATCGTCTTCGTCGGTCTGCTCGGTGCGCGCCACCACGAAGTGGTACTTGGCGTGGCCCGAGGTGATGAAGATCTTGGAGCCGGTGACGGACCAGTTGCCGTCCTCGTCCAGCTCGCCGCGGGACCGGATGGCGGCCATGTCCGATCCGGCGTCGGGCTCGGTGATGTCCATGCTGGCCCAGGCTTCGCCGGCCACGATCTCGGCCACCGCGTCGCCGAAGCGCGTGGAGGAGATCGCCATCTGCTCGCGGTCGAACTCGGTGGTCCCCTCGAGGATCGAGAACAGCAACATCGCCATCGCCGAGCCGCCATGGAAACCGTTGTGGGCCGTCACCGACACGTCGGCGCGGCCGAACACCTCGGTGCACAGGGCGAACAGCAGGAACGGCGCGTTCATCCCCCCGAGCTCCCTCGGCACGCAGAGGCCGTGGAGCTCCAGCGCCTTGATCTGCTCGAAGACCCCCTTGAGGACCGGCGGCTGGATCACCACGCCATCCACGATCTCGTGGTGTTCGCGGTCGATCTCGGCGGCCTTGGGCGCCACCTCGTTGGCCGCAAAGTCACCCACCAGATCGAGCACCCCCTGGAAGAACTCCAGCGCCTCCTCGGTGTTGGTGAACCCCCCCTCGGCCTGGTACCCGTACTCGGTCATCCGCACCAGCGGCTCCCAGTCGATCCCGTGCTCGACGTAGAACTTCAGGTCCGGATTGTCATCGTAAAAATTCGCCATCGTTCTCTCCACTATCCCGTGCCCGTGCCCGTGCCCGATCTCTTCTCTCCACTATCCCGTGCCCGTGCCCGTGCCCGTGCCCGTGCCCGTGCCCGTGCCCGATCTCTTCTCTTCATCCCTATCCACGAACAAACCCACCCGCGCCATCCGGATCAACTCGTCGATCCGCCGTGGCATCCCCGGATCCTCATCCCGATCCAGCAGCGCCCCGGTCACGGGCGCCGAGGCCACCGTGCCCAGGACCATCATCACGACCTGCATCAGGTAGACCTCGGGATCCACGTCCCCGCGCACGCGGCCCGACTGCTGCCCCATCCGGATGTAGTCGGTGACCAGGTGGACCCACGGCTGGAGGTGGGTCAGCAACCTCTCCTGGGTCGCCTCGGGTTGGTCCAGCACCTCGCGCAGCACCAGCCGCGCCCGGTCCGGATCCTCGCGGAAGAACTCCAGCAGCGCCGAGACCGCCGACGCGAACCGGTCCAGGCCGCCCTGGGCCGCCGCCAGCCGGCGAGGGATCTCGTCGCGGAAGTGGTTCAACAGGTCGTCGATGACCTGATCGCGGATCGCCTCCTTGGAGTCGAAGTGGTACAGCAACGACGGCTTGCGCACGCCGACCGCGTCGGCCAGCGCCTGCAGCGAGGTGCCCTCGAATCCGCGGGCCGCGAACAGCCGGGTGGACTCGCCGAGGATCCGCTGGCGCACGTCGCCGGGCTGGCTGGACTTTGTGGCGGCCATCGCTGCCTTCGAACTCCTTGATCTACCGATCGTAAGTCGCTAGCCTACCGATCGGTAGACAGCCCGTCAAGGAAGGCGAGATGTTCACGATCGAGGCCTCGTTTCGACAGGCGATCCGTGTGACGGCGAGCCCGCAGGAGGTGTTCGCAGTGGTGGCTGACGTGCCCGACTCCGCAGCCCACTTCCCCGGCGTCGAGTCGCTGGACGCCGACAGCGCGGGCTACCGCTGGATCCTGAAGCGCGCGGGCGTGGGCAAGCTCTCGTTGCAGCTGGTCTACGGCTGCCGCTACACCTCGGATTCCGCGTTGCCCGTGGTCCGCTGGGAGCCCATCGAGGGCATCGGCTCCGCCCGGGTCAGCGGCCACTGGCAGATCGATCCCGACGGCACCGGCACCCGACTGACCCTGCACAACCAGCTGGCGCTCCGCATCGACGCGCCCAGGCTCATCCGCCGCCCGGCCGCCGCCGTGCTGGAGAAGGAGAACGCCCGCATGTTGCGCACCTACCTGGCCAACCTGACCACCACCTTCGACGGCGGTGATGGCCGAACCCATCGTTAGACCGTAGAACTGCCCCGCGAGGCGACGTCGATGACCACCAGCGCGTTCCCCACCCTCCTGTCCCCCCTCGACTTGGGCTTCACCACCTTGCGCAATCGGGTGTTGATGGGCTCGATGCACACCGGCCTCGAGGAGCTGCCCGGTGGATTTCCGCGGCTGGCCGCGTTCTACGCCGAGCGCGCCCGGGGGGGCGTGGCGTTGATGGTCACAGGCGGCGTCGCACCCAACCGCGAGGGCTGGCTGGGTCCCTTCGGCGCCCGTCTGGCCAGCGGCCGCCATGTGCGCAAGCACCGCACCGTCACCGACGCGGTCCACCGGGACGGGGGGAAACTCGCCCTGCAGCTGCTGCACGCCGGCCGCTACGGTTACCACCCGCTGGTGGTCGCGCCCACGGCCAAGAAGTCCCCCATCAGCCCCTTCAAACCGCGCAAGCTGTCGGCTCGCGGGGTCGAGCGCACCATCGACGACTTCGCCCGCACCGCCGCCAACGCGCGGGAGGCGGGCTACGACGGCGTCGAGGTGATGGGCTCCGAGGGGTACCTGATCAACGAGTTCATCACCGAGCGGGTGAACCGCCGGGACGACGCCTGGGGCGGCAGCTTCGACAACCGGGCGCGCTTCCCCATCGAGATCGTGCGCCGGGTGCGCGAGGCGGTCGGCGACGATTTCATCATCGTCTACCGGCTCTCGGTGATTGACCTGACCTCCCCTGGCTCCTCGTGGGCCGAGGTGGTGCGGCTGGGCAAGGCGGTGGTGGCCGCTGGCGCCACGATCGTCAACTCGGGCATCGGCTGGCACGAGGCGCGGGTGCCCACCATCGCGGCGATGGTCCCGCGGGCGGCCTTCGCCGATGTCACGGCACGGCTGAAGGCCGAGCTGGACGTACCGGTGGTGGCCAGCAACCGGATCAACACCCCGGAGGTGGCCGAGGACATCCTCGCCAGCGGCCAGGCCGACATGGTCTCGATGGCTCGTCCGCTGTTGGCCGACTCCCACTTCGTGCGCAAGGCCGAGGACGGCCACTCGGACCACATCAACACCTGCATCGCCTGCAACCAGGCCTGCCTGGATCACGTGTTCCAGCGGAAGATCGTGTCCTGCCTGGTGAACCCCCGGGCCGGCCACGAGACCAAGATCAAGATCCGAACCGCGCGCACCGTCCGCCGGGTGGCCGTGATCGGCGCGGGCCCCGGAGGGCTCGCCGCCGCCACCACCGCCGCCGAGCGCGGCCACGAGGTGACCCTGTTCGATGCCCGCGACGAGATCGGCGGCCAGCTCAACATGGCCAGGGGGGTGCCGGGCAAGTCGGAGTTCGACGAGACCCTGCGCTACTTCCGCGGGCTGCTCGCGCGGCTGGGCGTCGATGTCCGCCTGGGCCGGGAGGTGACCGTGGATGAGCTGACCAGCGGCGGCTTCGAGCACGTGATCCTGGCCACCGGTGTGCGCCCCCGCACGCCCCCCATCGAAGGCGTCGACCACAAAAAGGTGCTCAGCTACGTGGACGTGCTCCGAGGCGGCGCCGAGGTGGGCGCGCGGGTCGCAATCATCGGCGCTGGCGGCATTGGCTTCGACGTGGCCGAGTTCCTGACCTACGACCCGGCCGGCGGGGAGAACGATATCGAGGCGTACCGCCGCCAGTGGGGTATCGACGGCTCCCTGTCCCACCCCGGCGGCCTGCTACCAGACGCCCCCGAGCCCCCTCGCCCTCCGCGGGAGCTGATCCTGATGCAGCGCAAGGCCCGCAAGGTGGGCGCCGACCTGGGCAAGACCACGGGCTGGATCCACCGCTCCACGCTCAAGATGCGCGGAGTCGAGATGATCGGCGGCGTGCGCTACGAACGTATCGACGACGCCGGCCTCCACATCCACCACGACGGCGCCACGCGGGTGCTGGAGGTGGACCACGTGATCCTCTGCGCCGGCCAGGAGGCCCTGGACGACCTCGCCGAGCCCCTGCGCGCCGCCAGGCTCCCCGTCGACGTCATCGGCGGCGCCAAGGAGGCCGCCGAGCTCGACGCCAAACGCGCCATCCTCGAGGGGACGAAGGCCGCGATCGGGATCTGAGGGATTCGCCGATCAGAGGCAGTTGATGGAGCCGGCCATCGCGCCGTGGTCCAGGACGAACAGCTGCGCTCCGTGGGCGCCGTCCCTGTCGAACACGCCGTCGGCGACCATGTACAGGCCGGGATCCGCGAACTGCCGCCAGTCGATGGCGCCGTCGTCCACCTTCAGCGTCAGGATTTCGCCGTCCGGGTCTGTCACCACGACCCAGCAGCCCTCGGCGGCGCAGAAATCGACCGCCATGCCCTCGATCTGGATGAGCTGATCGTGGAATCCGTCCATGTCGCCGAGGACGTCCACGATCGGGGTGCTCT
This sequence comes from Planctomycetota bacterium, assembly GCA_002686595.1. Classification (GTDB taxonomy): domain Bacteria; phylum Planctomycetota; class UBA1135; order UBA1135. The sequence continues at coordinate 4,567 of NYXZ01000143.1, forward strand.
CCTCGAGGGTCACGCCGTCGAGGATCTGGGTCCCGTTCTCGAGGGCGTCGGCCCTCAGCTGCGCGGGGTCGTCACAGGGATCGCCATCGTCGTCGTCGTCGTCGCCAGTCGCGTCGTCGTCGTCGCCGGTGGCGTCGTCGTCATCTGCCGCGTCGTCGTCGTCGGTCACGATGCAGCCGCCGCAGAGCAGCGCCATCAGGGACAGGATGAGCCAGTGGTTCCGTGTCATGGGTTCCTCCAGGGGTGGCCGCCCGGCGACGAGAGCGCCCAGGGCGATGCCGGGGCTCTATCGCGGAATACCTGACGAAGTCAATAGAGGTAGAGGGCTCGGATCCCCGGGGAGGCGTCAGCGCGCGTTCTCTTCCAGGTACTCCTCGGTGGCGTCGAAGATCTGGTGCAGTCCCAGGCGGCCGGTGTACTCGAGCGTCTCGTCGTTGACGCCGGTGATCACGGTCTCGGGCCAGATGGCCATGTAGCGGATCGCGCCGCCGTCGACGGGCAGGAACAGGTCGATGGTGTAGGTCTGGTACAGGGCCACTGCACCCGAGTCGCCGATGCTCGATTCGGGCAGCCACGAGCGGGACAGGGCGCCCCACTCGCCGCTCCCGGGTTCGCCCAGCTCGATCCAGCGGTAGTCCTTGTTGGTCACCATCCGCAGGTCCACCACCAGGTTCTTGCGATGGATGTCGTTCAGGGCGCGGATCACCGTGCAGCCGCGGTCGGGGAAGCAGCTCGGGTCGGTGGGCTCGACGAAGATCCGATCGTAGAGATCGGGGGCTGCTGGCTCCACCGGGGTCTGGTCCTCCAGGATGATCACGTCGGCGTGCTGGTCCGGGGTGAAGGCCGAATCGGTCACCAGCGCCACCGGCAGGGTGTCCTCCAGGCTGCGGTCCTCGGGACGCTCGATGCCGGCCACGTCGTCCTGATCCAGCTGCTCCACCTCGTAGGAGAGCGCTTGCCAGTCCTGGTCCATGTCCACGTCGGCAAAGAAGGTCCGCAGGTTGTCCATGCCCATGCACAGGTAGACCGGATCCTCGTTGTCGAAGTGGCGATAGAGGTAGGTGCTGAGCGCTGACAGCTCGGTGGGGGCCTCGGGGATCTCGCGGCACCCCGCCAGGGAAAACAAGCAGGCCAGAACCGCGAAGCGAGCGAGCGGCGAAATAGGGACGGACAACCTTCCTCCAGCTTGCACGCAGTATAGAATGAAACCAGGAGTCAGCCAGCCTGGTGGGCCGGCCACGGCAAGGGTGTCGGTCCACCGCGTGTGAGGAACATGTCAGTCGATAGTGGAATGCCGCAGGGCGACCTGCGCGTTCCGCCCGCGAGTCACGGGCGGATACGCGATTACCCCCTGCTCATGGCGGTGGTCGAGGCGTCGACCGAGGGGCTCTGCGTCTGCCACGAGATCGAGGCCCACCCCCAGGTCGAGTTCACGGTCTGGAACCGCCGGATGATCGAAATCACCGGCTACACGATGGACGAGATCAACCGTCTGGGCTGGAAACAGACGATGTTCGTCGACGAGCAGGACGCCAAGTGGTGCGACGAGCGCATGGCCCGGATGTCCGAGGGCGGAGCCATCCAACAGGAGGAGTGGCGTATCGTCCGCAAGGACGGCAAGCTACGCGACCTGATGGTCTCCTCGTCGGTCGTCGAGATGCCGGATGGCACCACCCACGTGATGACGTTGATGAGCGACTACTCGGAGCGCAAGCGCGCCGAGCGGATCTCCATGCGGCGCGCCGCGATCCTGGACGCGGTCGCGTTCTCGGCCACGATGTTCCTCACGTCGCTGCCGAATGGACAGAACATCCAGCAGATGCTCGAGCGGCTGGGCGGCGTGACCTCGGCCAGCCGGGCCTACATCTTCAAGAACTCCACCGGCCCCGACGGGGAGATCCTGTCGAGCCAGCGCTTCGAATGGTGCCGGCTGGGCACCGTCCCCCAGATCGACAACCAGGATCTGCAGGAGATCCCCCTGGTCGCGGCCGGCTACCAGCGCTGGATCCACCAGCTGGGCGAGCGCGGCCTGATCGCCGGCAGGATCCAGGAATTCCCGGAGTCCGAGCGGGCTCTGCTGGAGTCCCAG
>NYXZ01000110.1 GCA_002686595.1 Planctomycetota bacterium
GCGGTCACCGCCAACGGCAGTTACCCCTTCGGTCAGTTGACGCTGATCGTCGTTTCCTAGGAGACTCCCATGGCCGGTCTCGGACAAAACATCGACACCCAGTTCTCAGTGCGCTCCCTGATGGTCGGCGGCCAAATCATCGCCGGGCAGGAGATCACACCCTGGTTCTTCACGGATGCCAACCTCGGCCTGGGCTATGGCTTCATGGGTGATCGCCGGATTCCATCCGCTCACCTGGAGACCATCGAGGGCCAACAGGTCACCCTCGACTTTTGGAACACCAGCCCCATGGAACACACCATCCACCTGCACGGGCTGGATGTGGACCAACTCAACGACGGCGTGCCCCAGACATCCTTCTCGGTTCCCAGCATGGGGACGAACAGCTACACCTTCACGGCGCCCCACGCGGGAACCTACATGTACCACTGTCATGTGGACACGGTGCTGCACTTCGCCCGCGGTATGTACGGCACGATCATCGTGCGCCCCAGCGACAGTTCGACGAACAAGGCCTGGGATGGCGGCCCCACGTTTGACGAGGAAGTGCTCTGGCAGTTGTCCACCTATCAGACAAGCTGGGCCACACTCCTGAGTTCCGGTGGTATGACCGTGCGCATGCGCCCCGACGCCTTCCTGCTCAACGGCAGGGAGAGCGCCGAAGCCATGACCGACACCTACAGTCGCGTCGAGTTCGGCACCAACGAACGCGCCTACCTGCGTCTGACGAACATGGCCTATCAGTGGGCCCGCGTCACCCTGGGCGGCCAACCCTTCAGCGTCGTCGCCTCCGACGGTCGCCCCCTGGCAAACCCCATCTCGACGGCGAGCTGGGAAATCGGTCCCGGCGAACGCTATGACCTTTTGCTAGAGAGCTTCCCCGCCGGAACCTACACGGGCCTGGTGGAGTACCTGGACGACGCCAGCGGCGCCGTCATCGGCAGCGTACAGACAGAAGTTCTCGTCAGCTGAGCCAGACGCGCCTGCCCCTTCGGTCCTTTGCCCCCTAGGGGCAGGTGTACAGAGGGCAGGTGTACAGGCGACCTGTCTCGCGCCGCCGCCGAGGGGAGAGCTCCGAGCGCAGCCAATGCGGGAGGTCCCCAAAGCGTCCGCGACCCCAACAGCGATTCCAGGACCGGCGGCCCTCGCCCATTACCTGATATTGCGGGGTGGCCTTGGCGCGCCAAGGCCGAGGAACTCCGAGCACAGCCGACGCAGGTGCCGCCCTAAACGCCCCCGGCGCCAACAGCGATTCCAGGACCGGCAGCCCTCGCCCATTACCTGATACTGCGGGGTGGCATTGGCGGGCCAAAGGGGCGAGGCTGGGGGCCCGGCCCCGGAACGCGCCCCATGGAAGACCCCCGAGATACCGCAACCCTGCCCCCCGCCAGCCTGGGAGGCGCGCCTGACACCGTCTCGACCGAGCCCAGAGATCCAGAGGACCCGCCCCTGCTATCTTGGTTGCCCCTGGGGCTGTGGACGGCCTTGCTGCTCGCCGCCCTGCGCCTCGGCGTGCGCTTCGCCACCGAACAGGACCTCTCCGGCGATTTGTGGGCTGACACCGACAACGCCCAAGCAGGCCTGGCAGCAGAGGCCCTGGGCGTCACCCTGGCCGCCCTGCCCCGCGTCCTGGAACACTGTGCCGTGGTGGGCCTGATCTGTGCCGCCCTCCTGGCTCGCCGCGGCCGCAGCCTGGGCCCGCTCTTGTTCGTGGCCGGCTTCTTCCTGACCAGCCTCAGCGGTTGGCCCCTGGAACCGGAGGTCATGCGCCTGGGCCTGACAGGCACCGGCCTGGCCTCGCCCTGGGTCCGCGGCGCCCTGGCCCTGGCCCTGGCCTTGCTCCTGTGCGGCGCCCTCGCCCGCCGGCTACTCGGTGGGCCCATTTCCCTAGTGGCTGCCGTGGCGCTGGGAATGGCCTGCCTGCTCGGCCGGGAGCACCTCGCCGGCCCTCCCGCACAACTGGTCTTCGGCGAAACAGTCCAGGAGCTCCTGCACCTCGAAGATGCCCGCACCGTGCTCGCCCAGCGCCCCGACGCCCCGGTAAAGCCCGCGGTCATCACGCCCAATGTCTGGAACCATACGGACTCCGCTGACAAGCCGGCGTTGGCCCTTTGCCCTCCGGCTCGTGTGCGCATCACGATTCCGGCAAACCGTTCAAATGCTACGGCGGGGGCAGATGCCACGGCGGGGGCAGATGCCACGGCGGAAGCCGGCCCCCTGCGCCTTCTGACCGCCGCCGGTGTGGACAAGACCGTGCGCAACCGCATGCCCGCGGGTGTGGCGCAGGTCACCATCCGTTTCACCATCACGGTCAACGGCGAAACGCGTTTCAGCGAGTCAATCCTCGCCAGCCGCGGCCAAGATCCGCAGGCTTGCATCTGGCGCCACGCGGAAGAGGCCGGGACCCGGGGACTGCTGGTCAACCCCGGCGACGAAGTCATCTTGGAAACCACCACCGACGCCGCCCATGGCCCGCTCTTGGCGGGCTTCAGCGATCTGGTCCTGGAGCGCGAGACCAGCCGTCCCCGGCTCGACTCCAGCGCCGCCCGTCCCAATGTGGTCTTGGTCGTGATGGACACGCTGCGCGCGGACCGGCTCTCCTGTTACGGCTATGAGAAACGGACTTCGCCCCAGCTCGACAAACTGGCCGCCCGGGGCACGCTCTATTCCCAGGCCTTTGCCACCGCCAGTTGGACCTGGCCCTCCACGGCCTCGCTCCTGACCGGCCTGCCGGCGGACAGCCACGGCGTGGTCAGCAACGAGTCCTGCACCTTGACCCGCGGGCTGCTGACGCTGGCCGAAGTTCTGCGGGACGCCGGCTACGCCACGGGAGCATTCTCCGGCAATCCCCTGGTGGCCCCCGAACGCCTCTTCGACCAGGGCTTCGCCGACTTCGACGCCCACCGCAGCGAGTTCCGCAAGTCGCAGGAAATCATGCCCGCGGCCCTGGACTGGATCCGGCGCCACCGCCTGAAACGCTTTTTCCTCTATCTGCATCTGGTCGATCCACACACGCCCCACGATCCCCTGGAAACTGAACTGGCGCGCCTGGGCGGAGGCAGCGCGCCGCAGCGCCCCGCCGACTTCCCGGAGCGGGGCTTGGATGTCTACGCCGGGCGCATCCTGCGGGCGGGGCCGGGGGCCGATCCCCAGGCCATCGTGCCCGCCGCGCACCTGGCCTGGATGGAAACCGCCTACGATGCCAGCGTGGCCAGCGGCGACGCGGCCTTGGGACAGGTCATGGACCTCTTGGACGAGTTGGGTCTGGGCGACAACACCGTCATCGCCTTCACCAGCGACCACGGCGAGGAACTCTTGGACCACGGCCTCTTGGCCCACGGCCACGCGCTCTACGGAGAACTGGTGCGCGCGCCGCTGGTGCTGGCGGGGCCGGGCATTCCCCGCGGGCAACGCGTTCAAGGCACCGTCTCCAATCGTCACCTGGCGCCAACCCTGGCCCATTTGGCCAGCAGCGAACTGCCCGCCCTGGCGGAAGGCGTGCTGCTGCTCGGCGAGGAGTACCCCACTCCGGGCAGCGCCGTCACCCAGACCATGCGGGGCACCTGGAACGGAGCCAAACACCAGGCCATCTACGGCCTGGTGAAAGACGGGCTCTCCTTCCAATGGCGACCGGAAACAGACGAGCGACGGCTATTCGACACGCACCGCGATCAGGGCGAGTTAGTCGACACCGCCGCCGCCAAGCCGGAACAGGCCGCGGCCCTGGCTGACGAACTTGAAGCGCGCCTGCGCGAACAACAGCGCTGGACTCCGCCCCATACCGTGGGAGCGGGCGCCGCGACGCTGGAGATGATGCGCGGCGTGGGGTATTTGGGCGAGGACGAATGAGCGCCGCGGGCAAGTCGCCGGGTCGGATTCGCCCTCCCCGTTTTCTGGCCCTGTTCTTGATGCTGCTGGCAAACTGTGGCGGCGAGCCTGCCTCGGCGCCCGCCGCCCGCCGCGTGACCAACGATCTCTTGGCGGACCAGACAAGCTGGCGTGTCATCTCCAGCTCGACCGCGGGCCAGGTTGGCCAAGAGACCACAGTGGCCACAGTGGCCACCGTGGCCCCCACGGTCATCACGCCGGACCTCGAATACGCCACGGACTCCGGCGACCGCCCGGCGCTCTTGATGAGCCCGCCCTGCGAAGTAGAGCTGACCATCCCAGCCGTGGCGGACGGCGCGAAGTTGGTGCTTTTCGCCGGCGTGGACCTGAGCGTGGCGCGCCGGTTGGGGCGGGACGCAGCCAAGCGCCAGCGGGAGGGCGGCCAGATGGCGGTTCCCTACCTCGACATCATCTTTGAGGTGGAGAAAAACGGCCTGCCGGTTTTTGGTGACACCCTGCGCACCCATCCCAAGCGCGCCCGGGATGGCGCCCGGGAAGATCGTCCGCGCCACAGTTGGCAGCCGGCTTCGGGCACGGCCAACGGGCGCTTGCCCATAGCAACCGGCGACCGGGTGCTGCTGCGAACGCGCTGGGCTCCAGCTGCAAAACGGGACGGGTTGGCTGCTGACTACACGGGAGCGAACGCCCCGCCCCTCAAGGCCGGCTTCGGCCCTCTTTTAATCGAAGAGACACGGCGCCGCACAATCCAGCCGGCCACCGCAGAGCACCCCAATGTACTGCTGGTGGTCATGGACACGCTGCGCCTGGACCGCACTGACAGCCTGGACAGCCCTGGCCGCCCTGATCAAACAGGCCGCCCTGATCAAACAGGCCGCACTGATCAAACTGGCCGCACTGGCCGCACTGATCGCACTGGCCGCTTAGGGGACAAGCCACAGGCCCGGGAGCTGACGCCACACCTCACGCGCCTCGCGCGCCGCGGCACGGTGTTCGAAAACGCCCGGGCGACCTCTAGTTGGACCTGGCCCTCGACGGCTTCGATCCTCACCGGCAGATTGCCGGCGGACCACGGTGTCCTGAGCTACGAACGCTGCACCCTGGGCCACGGCCTGCGAACCTTGGCGGAAGTCCTGGAGGACACCGGCTACAGCACCGCCGCCTTCTCCGCCAACCCCCTGATCTCACCCCAGCGCCAGTTCGACCAGGGTTTTCAGACCTTCGAAACTGTTTCCGAGTTCACCCGCGCGGATTCTCTGCTGCCAAACATCTTCGGCTGGCTGGAGGAGCACGCCGCCGAGCGCTTCTTCCTCTACCTGCACCTGGCGGACCCCCATTCGCCCCACGAGCCCCTACTAGAGGACATGGAACGAGTGTGCGGCACGCGCACGGCCCCCTTTCCGGCGCGCATGATCGAAAGCCTGGGCACGCTCCTGCGCGTCAAGGCGCGGCCTGGTTCGGAATCCCAAAACGAACCGGACCCCACGCCCCTGACAAGCGCCGCGCAACGCCGCTGGCTGGAGAGCGTCTACGACGCCAGCGTGGCCACCGGCGATCGCTGGGTGGGCGCCCTCATGGCGCAGATCCAGACCCTGGGCCTCGAACACAACACGGTGATCGCCTTCACCAGCGATCACGGCGAAGAACTCTTCGACCACGGCCTCGTGGAACACGCCCACACCCTCCACGCCGAACTGGTGCGCGTGCCCTTGATCTTGGCAGGACCTCAAATACCTGCGGGCAAGCACCTGACAACACCCGTTTCCAATCGACACCTGGCACCGACCCTGGCGCGCCTGGCGGGTGCGTCGCCGGACGCCCACGAATCCCTGGGTGAAGATGGCCGCGATCTCTTGGATGCAGCCGGCGAAGCTGCACCGCTGTTTTTCGAAACGCGCAAGGGTTGGTGGAACGGCAAGGAGTTCCAGCCCATTCACGGCGTGGTGTCCGGGGACCACATCCTGCACTTCGCCCCCCAGGGCCAGGCCTGGGAGACACAGTCCCAAGGGACACAGTCCCAAGGGCCGCAGGCCCAAGGGTCCCCACCGCACACAACCAACCGCGGCCAGGCGCGCCTCTTTCAGCGTCTCACCGATCCCCTGGAGAAGAATGATCTGGCTGCGGAGAACCCCCAGCTGGTCCAGGAGCTGCGCGCCTTGATTGAAGCCCGTCTCAAGGCGGACCAGGCCCGCGCCGCGGCCCGCGGTCCGCAACCCACCGCCGGGGCTGGGGCGGGCACCATGAAGCTCCTGCGCGCCGTGGGCTACGCCGGCGACGAGGATGGGGAAAGCGAGGCCGGGGATCGATGAGCGGACGGCGCATATTCATCGGCGACATCCAGGGCTGTCGCGCAGAACTAGAAGCCCTCCTGGAAAAGGCCGAGTTCGATCCCGGCGCCGACCAGTTGCACCCGGTGGGAGACCTGGTGAACCGCGGCCCTGACTCCATTGGCGTCCTGCGACTCCTGCGAGACCTCGGCGCCGGCGGCGTCCTGGGCAACCACGACCTGCACCTGCTGCGCCTGGCCGCGATCTCAACGGCCGCGGGTTCAGCCGATGCGAGCTCAGCTGACGCGAGCTCAACCAACTCGAGCTCAGCTGACGCGAGCTCAGCCGATGCGAGCTCAGCTGACGCGGGCTCAACGGCCGCGGGTCCGCGTCGCGCCGACAGCCGCGACACGCTCGACCAACTCATCGGAGCAGGCGCCCAACCCGACGCGGCGGAGCTCTTGGCCTGGCTCGCGGCGCGGCCACTCTTGCGCGTCTTCGATGACATCCTCCTTTTCCACGCGGCCCTCAGTCCGGCCTGGACTGATCCGGTCACTCTGCTAGGTTCCCTCGCGCCCCTGACGCCAGGGCCCGATACGGACTTCGCCACCCGCGCCCGCTACTGCGCCGCCGACGGCACGCGCCCGGCCGCTGACTGGCCGAAGCCCCAGGCCCCCTTCGCCCCCTGGTTCGATTGGCCCCTGGCGGTCCCCGCGGATACGGCCCTGGTCTTCGGCCACTGGGCGCGCATGGGGCTGATCATGCGCCCCGCAGTTGGCGTTGCCCCGTGCCTGGTGGGCCTCGACACGGGCTGTGTCTGGGGCCAGCAGCTGACCGCTTGGATCCCCGAAGAGGAACGCCTGGTGAGCGTGAACGCCAGCCGCGTGTACTCCCCCACCTCTCTACCGCCAGAAGCGTTCTCCTGACCGGTTCAACTGACTCCTAGCGGGGCAACTCCAGCAGCAGCCTTGTCGAGAGCGGAATGGCGGGCAGGGCCACATCCACCAAAACGCCGGGGCCAGCGAGGCCTTCAGGCACGGACTTGGTGGATTGGATGCCCCAGCCGATGGTCTCCACCTCGCCTGAGCTGTCCGCCAGCTCCGCAATCAACTGTCCGTCCAGGCGATCCCCGGCATCCCAACCCTCGGTGAAGTTTAGGGTCGTGTACAGATAGGTAACCTCGCCGCCCATCAGCGGCCCGTGGCGCGCCAGGGATATTTGTGAGTTGTTGACCACGCCGAGGAAAGCCTGCTGCTTCCCTTCACTATTCGTTTCGAGCACACGGAACAGACCGCGCTCGATGCCATCGGTGGCCTGGACGATATCCCAGGTGACAGTGTCCGTGGCACCCACGCTACCGGCCAGGGCACCGCTGCCCCATTCAACCGTACTCGTCACGGTCCAGGCACCGGTCAAATCTCGGATGGGCGGATTGGCCGTGCGCAGAGTTGCGATCAACAGTTCGCGCTCACAACTCTCCTCCGTTGCGTTGTCCACCACCGTCTCGGTAATCGTGCCGGACAGCTGCCCCCAAACCGGAGAGACCAACTCGCCTTCCCAGTGGACAGTGCTCGCGCCCCCGTCCAGCTCAAAGTTCCCGGCAATCCGAAGGCGCGGGCCACTGACCGTGGCGTAGACCGTGCTGCCTTCGGTAAAAGCCTGATTCCCATCTAGATCCAGGTGCAAGGCCACATCCCCGCCGTCCTGCAGCATGTAAACCAGAAGGTATTCAAACGGCCGCTCCTCATCGCACCCATCAGCTCCCGGCTGAATGCCAAAGAGCCAGTTGCCGGTCACCTCAAGCGGCGGCCCGTCTCCCGAATCACCGCCATCACCGCCAGTCAGGCTGGTGTCACTCATGGGCGCACAGGCAGCGAGTGTCAGCCCCAACAAGGCCAAGAGCGCAGTGCGTCCCAACCGTTCCCGCGGGGATAGACCCCGCCCGTAGTTTTCGTGGATGCCTTCCATGCCAAACCGTACCCCGGAGCCAAACCAGAAGCCGCGCCTCGCCCCCGGAAATCTTTTCCACCCACGCTCCCGACAGCCAAACAGGCCTTCGCAAATGGTCGTGTCCCACGAGCTTGCTGCTAACCACCCGCCACCGTGACCGCTGCGGTTCAACCAACAACCCCACCTCCCGAGGCGCGGTTGGTATTGGCTCACTGCGCTTTGAGTCTGAGCGCGGGCAACCCGTGTCTAATCCGCGAACAGCCGTCGCCAGAGATCTGATTGGAGGGTGCCCTGCGGATCCAGCTCGTTTTTCAGGGCGTGGAAGGCGGCGAGGTTTTGCGCGGGGAACATGGTGCGGGCTGCGCCGGGGGTGAGGGTCAGGTCCTTGGCGAAGTAGAAGCGGCCGGCGGCTGCCAGCACGCGCTTTGTTAGGCGCTCGCAAAGGGACCAGAGGTTCGGGCGGGTTTCCGGCGTGACCTTGAAGTCCAGGGCCAGGCTCCAGGAGCCGCCCAAATCATCGAGATCCTGGGGGGCGTGGGTCAGCCAGAAGGGGTCCGGGCGGTGGCGTTTGAAGACCGCCAGGAATGGTTCGCGGCGCGCGTCCTGGCACAGGCGCAGGAGGTCCTCGAAGCAGGCCTGGGCCGCGGCGGCGGGGACGAAGGACTGGTACTGGATCAGGCCGTGGCCCGGGCGGCGGCCGTAGGCGAACTTCCAGTTGGGCACAAAATCGAGCAGGAAGGCGAAGGCGGCGTGGGACTGGCGCTGGGGTCCGGCCATGCCTTCCAGGCGACCGGCCAGGCACTTGGCGGCGTTGACCGCGCGCATGCCCGGCGCATTGTTGAAGGGCCGCAAGAGGCGCCACATCTCGGTCTTGGGGTAGAGGCCGAGGATGTTGGCCGGTTGTTCCTGGTGCGCCAGGGTCAAGGTGTCTTGCGGGGCGCGATCTTCGCCGGGCTCGAGGTAACGGGCGGTGTGGATCAAGCCCCGCCCCAGGTTGTCGCCGCTGGCGAAGGCATCGATCCAACCGACGAGGTAGTCGCTGCTCTCCCGGCGCGCTTCCATGGCCTCCATCATCTCCCCCAGGCGACGGGTGGCGATGGCGTCAACTTCCAGGTCGCCGGAATGCACGGCGTGGGTTTCCAGAACCAGGCGCGTGATGCAACCGAGCATGCCGCAGCCGCCGATGGCCGCGTGGAAGAGGTCGCCATCCGAGGCGCGCGTCACCGTGCGCAGCTCGCCGTTCGGCAGGGCGATGTCGAACTCTGAGATGGCATCGCCGAAGGTGCCCACGGAGAAGTTGTTCTTGCCGTGGATGTTCATGGCCGCGGCTCCGGCCAGGGTGGGAGCCGCGGTACCGGACACCACCCGCGGCCAGTGGCCCCGGGGCAGCAGAAAGCGCCAGAGCTGTTCAATGGTCACGCCTCCCTCGGCCTCCACGCGCCCGCGTCCCGGGGCGGCCTGGGGTTCGAAGGACAGAATGCGGTTCATGCTCGTGAGGTCGAGCACTTCACCGCGGCTGTTGGTGCTGGCATCCCCGTAGCTGCAGCCCGTGCCGCGCAGGGCCAACTGCGCGCCGCGGGCACCTGCGGAGGCCAGGACCGTCTGTACCTCCGGCGCACTGCGCGGACGCCAGACGCCCCCGTAATTGCCACAGGCCATGCCCCAGCCCTCCACGAACTCATAGTGGCGCGGGACGCCGCCCTGCCCCCCGGGGGCCTCTCCCGCCGTAGGCGTCTCGCTCAGCACCGCGCCGCCCTCAGACATTCAGCCGCTTGAAGATGAAGGACGGCACCAGGCCCAGGGCGCGTCCGACGAGCCACCAGCGCAGGGGCACATAGCGCGTTTCGGCCCCCTGGCGCACGGCGCTCAGAATGCGGCGGGCGGCGCTGGGCGCACTGATGATGAAGGGCAGTTTGCCCATACCCGCGGTCATGTCCGTGGCCACGAAGCCGGGCTTGATGGTGGTGACCGAGACATTGGCTTCCGACAGGCGGTTGCGCAGGGCTTCGAGGTAATGATCGAGGGCCGCCTTGGTGGCGCCGTAGACCGGCGCGCCCTTGCGGCCGCGGTCGGCGGCGATGGAGGAGATGCCGACGATGTGTCCCCGGCGCTGGCTCTTGAAGAAACCGGCCGCTTCATTACACCAGGCGATGGCACCGCCCACATTGACCGCGAGCATGGCCAGATCCTTCTCGGTGTTGTACTCGTCGCGCTCCACCGCCGGCATGAGCGCCGCGGCGAAGATCAAGAGGTCCAGGCCACCGAGTTCGCGCACCAGCTCCTCGAAGAGCTCCGGCACGGCGGCGCTGTCGCGCACATCGTGGGAACGGGTCAGGATGTGGCCGCCGGCGGCTGAGAGTTCATCGAGCAGGCCAGCGCGCCGGGCCACGGCCCCCACCGACGCGCCCTCGGCCGCCAGGGCCTCGACCAGTGCCGCCCCGATCCCCGAGGAGGCTCCGATGACGATGGCGCGACGGGGAGAGGCAGTGGTGGGCTGAGGCGTGTCCATGGCTAGGTCGGATATCGGTAGGTGCGGCGGGCTGTCAGCCCGCAAAAGCCCGCCGGATGTGATCATTGGCAATCACAGAGCGCCGCGGATGATGGTATCCACGCGGCCGTCCGGGGCCACCACCAAAGTGGTCGGCAGGGGCAGACGCTCCAGGTCAACGATATCAACCAAGCCCGTTTTCCCCGCCCCGGGCTCCAGGTCAATGTAATAGCTCGTCAGCCCCGCGCCGTGGCGCGCCAGAACGCGCTCGGCACGCTCGCGCTCCGCCGGAGGATCGGTGTTGATCAGAACCACGCGCTGCTCGCCGCGCTCAGCCAGGCGCGCCAGCTGCGGCAACTCCTTGACGCAGGCGGAACAGCGGCTGCCCCACAGATTCACCATGGTCATGGCTCCGACGGAATCAGCGGCCACGCTCAGCGTGCTCGCCCGTCCATTCCCGTCCCGCAGGGCGAGAACCGGCAGGGTGTCTCCCTCGGAGAGCTTGAGGCCCCGGGGGCCGGGGTCCGGCAGGGGCGCGGGACGAGCCGGGAAGGAAGCCAGTTTCCCACTGCCCTCCACCAAGAGGACGCGCCGCTGGCCTTGTTTCAGTTCGCCGAAATCCTCAAGACCGCCGCCGGGCCAACGCACGGTCAAGCGCGCGTTGCGCGCTCCGCCGCGTCCGAAGATCAGCTCCGGTGCCTGGCAGGAGAGGAAGCCCGCGCCACGGCTGAGCACTTGGGAACAGGCGCCGCCGCCTGTGGCCGTGCCGCCTGTGGCCGTGCCGCCTGTGGCCGTGCCGCCTGTGGCCGTGCCGCCTGTGGCCGTGCCACCTGTGGCCGTGCCACCCGTGCTGCCACCACTGGCCGTCAAGGTCACCAAGGCGCCAATGGCTTCATACTGACCACTGGTGGCTTGCAGGCGCACCTTGACGAAATCGCCCTGGGCCTGGATGTCGTTGCGCAACAAAAGGTGTTGCTCGCGCTGGATGTTGTGCACGAAGAGGTCCACATCACCGTCGTCATCGAAGTCACAGGCCGCCACGGAACGCCCGTCCATGGGAGAGTCAGCGCCGGAGAGCGCGGAGAGGTCCGCGAAGCCGCCTTGCGGGCGTCCGAAGAAGACCTTGTTGCGCTCGTTGCCGCTGAAGGAACGCCCCTCTTTGAACATCTGGATCGAATGGCGCGCGGTGTAGCCCTCGTTGCCCACGCTTTCCTCCAACAACACATCGCTTTCCATCTGCTCTTCAGCTTCGCTGACCGTCGACGCCACCACGTGGCGCCAGTAGGTGCTTCATGTGTCGTGGGCCAGATCCCCGGTCACATATCCGTTGGCACAGTACACATCGAGATAGCCATCCAGGTCGAGGTCGGCCAGGGCTGGAGACCAGGCCCAACTGGCCCCGATGCCGCCGAGTTCGCGGGACAAGGCATCGAAGCCGCCTTCCTTGTTGCGGGTAAAAATCGTGTTGCCCGCGGCCAGTTTCAGGAGGTCATCCATCAGCTCCTGGTCCATGGAATCGGACAGACGTCGCAGAATGCGATTGCCCGCCGTGGAAGACATGTTCGAGACATACAGATCCAGCGAGCCATTGCGGTCCAAGTCTCCCCAGGCCACGCCCATGCCGTTGCCGCGGTCCATCAGGCCCAGCTCCTGCGCCACATCCGCGAAGGTGCCATCGCCGCGATTCTCAAAGAGGGCATTGGTGCCGTAGTCATTGGCCACGTACAGATCGAGATCGCCGTCGTAATCAAAGTCCGCCGCCGCCGAGGCGTAGCTCCAACGGGAATCGGTCAAGCCCGCCGCCTGTGTCACATCCTTGAAACCCGCTCCCTTCATGTTGCGCAACAGGGTGTTGGGCGTGCCATTGGTTGCGTCTCGCCAACTGTTGTTGTGCTCGGCGCCCACGCGGCCGTAGCCGCACAGGAAAAGGTCCAGCCAACCGTCCCCGTCGTAATCGAAAACGGTCAGCGTAAAGCCCACCCGGGTCAGCCCCAGGCCCGTTGCGGCGGTCACATCGGTGAACTTGCCCCGGCCATCGTTGGCGTACAGGTGCAGGGTCTCACCGGCAGGGCGTCCGCGCTGGTCGAGCCAGCCCACGTGGGCCAGGGCCAAATCCTGGTCGCCGTCGTTGTCATAGTCGAAGAAGACCGCGCCGGTGCCTCCGCTGGGCACCTCGGCGCCGGAGAGCCCGGCGGCCGCGGCCCGCTCCCGGAAGGGCCCTCCGCCCTTGCGCTGATAGAGGAAGTTGCGTCCGCGCCCCGGCATGAAGAGATCCCACAGGCCGTCGCCGTCCACATCACCGGCCGCCACGCCCTGCCAGTGATCCGTGTCGTTGCCGGGTTGGCCGTAGCGGATGCCGCGCTGGGCCAGGCCGGCTGCCGCTGAAACATCCGTGAACATCCTGCGCCCCGCGCGCCGCAGGTGCGCGGATTCCAGTTGGAAGCGGGTGAAGTACCACTCGCCCTCCGCGCGTTCCACCCGCGCCCAGGCCCAGGCCGTGAACTCCTCGCGCTGACCCGCGCTGTCCTCGCCCAGCATGGAGACCTTGAGGTGTACGCGTCCCCAGCGCTCTCCCGCACCCGCCCTGAACTCCGCCCCCTTGGTCTTCCACAGGATGTTCTCGATACGGGCCCAGCGCCCGGTCCAGGATTCGATGCCCGCCATGAAGCCTGCGGCGCCAACCACCGCGGCACCGTCCACGGCGAAGATCTCATCGCTGGTGCCCAGGTGCCCGCTCTTCGTAGTGGTGAGTTCGAGGCCGTCCAGGCCCATGGCCGCGAAGTCCGCCGCCAAGAACTCCGCCGCCCCGGCGAAGTCCCGTTTCTGAATGTCGGAGGAGAAGTCCAGGAAACGGTCGGCCACTTCCTCCGAGAGATCCTCCACCGTTTCCAGGAAACGGATGGGGGGCGTGGGCTCCTCGATCACGATGCGTTCCGGCAGGGGCACGGCCGGCGCGTTGTCCGAGGCCGCATCGGCGGCTGCCCCGGAATCCAGCTCGTCCGCGCCACAGGCGGCCAGGGAAAACGCTAGGAAGAGGATCGGGAGGCGGGTGACGGGCATGGGCGGGGTGGCGGGTGGCCAGGAGGTGCTCGGAAGGGACTGGGGATTGGGATTGGGCTGCCGGGGATTGGGCGGCCGGGGATTGGGCGGCCGGGGATTGGGCGGCCGTGACACAGGCGGAGACAACCTGTCAGATCATATCGTCACAACGACAACAGCAATGGAGCGATCTCCCCCCTGGATTGGCGCCCGATCCA
>NYXZ01000144.1 GCA_002686595.1 Planctomycetota bacterium
GGGCAAGCCGACCGTGGCACCCGGAACAGGGAGGCTGGGCTGGGCACGATCGCCGCCAACCGCTGGTTTCGCCCGGCTCTTCGCTACGGACCTGCGGCCGTTGTGGGGACAACCACCGCCGTCGGGGCGGTCCGGGGCTGGCCGTGGCCGGACGGGGTGCTGGAGCCGCTGGCGGTGCCGGGATCCTGGCTCGTCGAGTCCATGGACGCCCTCGGCGCCATGTGCATGGGTTGGCCGATGCTGGGGGCCGTGCCCATCGCGCTGGCGCTGGCGTGGATCCCGGGTCGCGCCCCGGAGCTCCGCTACCGGCTGGCGCTGATCGTCCTGGCCGCAGCCGCGACCATGGTCTGCTGGATGCTCGGCCAGCAGCCGGGGAGCCGCATCGCACCGGTCGTGATCGCCGTCCTGCTCGCGACCGGCCTTGCGATGGCCGCCCGCTGGCGCCGGGATCCCGCGCCCGGCCCGACACGCACCGCCCCACCTCCCTGGCCCTGGGACCTGGCCGCCGGACTGGCCCTGTCCCTGGGCGCTCTGCTGGCCTTCGCTGGCATCGAACGCGAGGTGGGGACCAACTTCTACAGCCACTGGCAAAGCTGGGACACCCTGGGCCAGGGCGAAGATCTCCCCTCCCTGTTCGCGATCAGCACGGGCACGGCCCGCACCTCCATGGACTCGGGTCCGTACCGGCTGGCGGCGAGGCTGATCTTCGCCCTGTTCGGCACCTCGTGGGCCAGCCTGCGGGCGCTGTCGGCGCTCTCGCTGGTGGCGGCCCTCGCCCTCGCCCACGGGCTGCTGGCCCGCCGGTTGTCGGCTCCGGCGGCGGTCGGCGCCACCCTGCTGCTCGGAACCGCGCCCCTCCTGCTCGATCTGGGCCACGCGCCCTCGTTCCTGGGGCCCTCGATCCTGCTGGCCGTGGCCACGGTCGCGGCCTACGCCCGCTGGCTGGACCACGACGGCGCCCGTGGCGGGATCATCCTGGGCCTGCTGCTATGGCTCGACCTGTACGGCTTCGCCCCGCTGCGGCCACTGCTGCTGCTCCTCCCGCTGGCGGCCGGGTGGCTGCTGCTCCGCCCCGGCCGGCACCGGATCGGACCGCGCACGCTGCTGCCGGTGGCACTCGCCCTGGGCATACCGCTGCTGATCTCGCTGGCGTTCACGGGTGGTGAGCTGGCCAACCTGGTCTATGCCGACGGCGAGTTCCTGCCGGCGGCCGGCCTGGCGGACGAAGCTCGTTTCCGGGTGATCGACGCTCCGGAGGACTCCGGCTTCGTACCCCGCGCGTTCGCCGAGGTGCTGATGTCCACCGTGGCCGGCTGGTACCCGGGGCCCAACGTGGACGATGGCCTGACCCGGCCGCTGACGGCCGCGCACGTGGGCGCGATCGTGCTGGGCCTGCTCGCCCTGGCCGTCCGCGGCCTGTGGCGAGGCCGGAGCGCGGGGTTGCTGACCGCCCTGCTGCTGCTACAGCTGCCCCTGCTGGCGCTGGTCTATCCCGTGGCGCTGCGACGGATGGCCGTCTGGTTCCCCTGCCTGTTGCTGGTCGCGGGTGGGGGGCTCGAGCTGTTGCTCGGCGGCCGCGGATCGGAGCGGGGGCCGCGAGCGCTCCTGGCTGGCGCGGTCCTGACCGTGATGGCGTTGCTGCTGGGTACGGCGGCGCTGGGCATGATGCCCCGGCTGGCGCGGGCCCCCTCCCCTGCCGAGCGCATCGCCGACCCCTGTGGGCACCAGCGGTCCATCGCCGATCACGCCCTCGCGCGCGGGTACGAGCTGCTCTCGGTCCAGGGCCCCGGCGACCCCACCGCGGCCTGGAGCCTCTGCCACCCGGACGTGCTCGGCGGCAACTGGGGGTTCTATCGATGGCGGGCCGTCCGCGACGGTGGATCCCGGGTGGGCCGGGCGACCGGCGAAGGCGCCGGGCTCGAAGCCCTCCGCGTCCAGGATGGGGGCGAAGACGCCGCGGTCTTCACCATCGGCGAGGACGATCGGCTGCTCTTCGTGGCCCCCGGAGCCACGGTCGATGCGGTGTCGCCGGACCTGCTCAGCAGGGAGGCTCAGCCGGAGGATCCGTGAGGATGCCGCGGATCAAGGTCCGGACGAGGGCGTCCAGCTCCTCCTCGGGCACGTCGCGGCCCTCGTAGAAGGTCAGGTCGAAGAGCCCCTGCAAGGTCGCCTGGAGCGCGGATGCGAGCAGATCGGGATCGCGCAGGGCGAACCGGCCCGAATCCCGGCCGGCGCGCAGCAGCCCTGCGAGCAAGCCTCGCTCCGCCTCGTGGAAGTCGTCGACCCGGGAGCGGGCCATCGCCATGTACTCGCCGGCCATGTCGGTGGTCACCTGGTAGAGGGTCAGCAGGCGACGGACCAGTCCGGCTCGAGTGCGGACATAGGTCCGAAGACATTCGTCGGGGCTGGCGTCGGGGCGGACCGCTCCGGCGAGTTCGTCCTGGAGAGCCGATATCTCGTGGTCGATGACCGCGCGGAACATCTCCCCCTTGTTGGGGAAGTGGTAGTAGACGGTCGAGCGGCTGACCCGGGCCTGCTCGGCGATGTCCTCGAGGGTGGTCTTCCGGGGCCCGATCCGCTGGATCACCTCGCGGACCGCCTCCACCAGCAGCCGACGTTTCTCGTTGCCGCGGCGATTCCCCGGCACCCCCGATCACCTCCCGCCCACGAACAGCTGGGCTACCATTCCCCCCAGTCGCCCTTGAGGGCGTCCTTCATGTCCCGCTCGAGGATCGTCCGGCGACCGTGGCGCTCCGCCCGCTGGGCGGCCTGGTCGGCCAGGTAGCGCAGGTGATCCGACAGGATGGGCATGACGCCATCCGAGGTGCTCATCCCCCGCGACTCCTTGACGAAATTCTTGAGCCGGGAGACCACCACGAGGATCTCGGTGCGCGGATCCGAGGTGCGCGCCGAGCCCCCCGCGGCCGTCTTGCGCGCCCCCCGGCGGTCGGCACCTGCGGCGGCCCGCTGGACCTGTTCCAGGCTCGGCGATCGCTCCTCGACGGCCCAGGCGTCGCGGTGGCGGGCGGTGGGCAGGTGGGTATCCCAGCAGCGCACCGAACAGAAGATCAGACCGGTACGCTTGCGATTGCAGGTGGATACGCTGCACACCCAGTAGCGCTGCTCGAAACCGATCTCGGTCTTGCAGCTGCTGCATCGTCGCCAGAAAGAGGGTTCGCTGGTCACGTTGCTCCTCCAGAGCCCCGTATAGTACCCCTCTCGGGTCGGGGCGGAAGCCTGCGAGCGTCTTTGCTATAAAATAGACGTTCGGGCGCACGAGGATCGGCGCCCGGGATCCGTGGATACACGATGCTGCGTTACATGGGCTACGTCTGCGCCGGACTCGCTGGCATCTCCCTGTCGGTCAACGTCGTCCTCGGAATCCTCGTCTACATGCGCATGCAGATGCCCTACGACGACACCGGCACGTACTTCGACGCCGAGACCCTGCTGGTCTACAAGGAACAGACGATCCTGGTGCTGGCCGTGGTCATGGGCCTGGTGGCGCTGTTCATGGCCGGGGCATTCTGGTTCGGCCGCAAGCTGCTCCGGATCTGGCAGACCGAGAACGCCTGACCCTCCCCGTCAGCCACAGCGCCATCAGCAGGATCGGCACGACCCGCCGCCGCGGGGCCGGCTCGCCCTGCGCGCAGGCGCAGGCACCGCCATCATCGTCGTCCCCGGCCGCCGCCGAGTCGTCATCGTCGTCATCCCCGGCCAGCTCCGGCAGCTCGATGGCCACCGGCCCGGCCTCGTTGAGCTGGATCCCCGCCGCCAGCGCGTCGGCGGCGGTGGTCGCCAGCTGGAACCGCCAGGTGGCGACCTCGTCCGATCCCAGCGTCTCGTCCACGAACGTGACCGAACCGAGGGTGCGATCGTGCAGGGCCGCCAGGTGCACCGTCTGCTGTTCGAGCACCAGCCAGACGTCCGGGGCCAGGCCGACCACGCCGAGGGCGGCCGGCAGGCCGATGGCGTCGCAGGTCAGCTCGTCGGCGTCCACCTCCCGGACCTCGTGGGTCAGCGCGGTCACGCCCCGGTAGGCTTCCCCGTCCCAGCTGAAGCTCACCTGGGGGCTGCCCTCCCCGTGGCTTCCCGCGCCAAAACTCACCGCCGCCACGGGCAAGCCGGTGATGCCGCTGACCGAGTGCTCGACGGTCACCTCCCGCTCGCCGCCCGCAGCCTCGAACTCGGCGCCGAAGGGACCGTCGTCGATGGCGTCCGCAGGATCGCCGGCCAGGATCGTCCCGTCACCGTCCAGCCACAGCACCTGGCCGGACCGATCCGGATGGGCCGCCAGCAATGCGTCGGCCGCGATCTCCACGGCCCGCCCCAGGTGGGCCAGGGAGTACTCCGTCTCGGTGCGGTAGGGGTTCCAGCCCGTGGAGTCGCTGACCTGGCCCAGCAGCAGCTCGCGCCAGCCCTCGTCCAGCGCGGCGTCGTCGCCCAGGTGCGCGCCCACCGCGACCAGGGTCCGGTGGCCCCGGGTTCCCAGGGTCAGCACGCCGTTGTCCCGCTCGGTGCCGTCGTCCCCGCTCCAGGCACCGCCGCCGCCCATCCACAGGCCGACGTTGTCGGTGTCACCGGGTTGCCAGGTGCCGTCGAGCACGGGCGGGAGCTCCTCGCGGATCACTCCTGCGTCCAGCAGCGCCTGGGCACAATCCTCGACCCCGGCGATGCGGTAGCCCTGATCGACCCGCTGCTGCACGTCCTCCTCGAAGGCCAGCAACGACCCCTCGTGGTAGGCAAACAGTGGCCCCAGGTAGGGGGGCAGATCGTTGGTGGCCACGAGCTCACCGTCGTCCAGGAAGTACCAGGTGGCGCCGGAGCCGGATTCCCCGTGTTCGAAGGTACGGCCGCCGATCATCACCGTGGTGCCGTCGCGCTCGAAGAACCCTGGCTCCGGCAGGTCCGCGTGCTGCAGCTTGAACAGGTTCCGGGGCAGGACCGCCACGGTGTACCCGTACTCCTGCATCAGCGGGATCATGCCCTCGCCGAACTGCCCCTCCTGGGTGAAAACCACCCCGGACAGGGGGAGATCGAGCTCGTCGAACACGGCGATGGTCCGCTCGATGGAGCGCTCCATGTCCTCCCGGGGGTAGGCGAGGAACAGCTGGTCGCTGTAATGGAAGGACGCCAGCTCGGCCCGGCCCGCCTGGGCCAGCTCCCGAAGCCGGTCCAGCTCGTCGGGGAAGCGCTCGGCCATGATCTCGACCATCAGCGCCTGCATCTCGAAGGTCAGGGTCCAGTCCGGGTGGCGGTCGAGGGTGTCCAGCAACGGCAGGAAGGACTCGCGGATGATCGCGTCCTCCATCGCCTCCTCGGACCAGTCGTAGTCCCCCGAGTCGATGCCCAGATCCTCGGCCATGCCCTCGAGCCCGCCGGCCACGTACTGGAGAAGGTGATGAAGCGTTTTGACCTGCGATACGAGGCGTTGATCGGAATGCTGGCGACTGGCGTACTGCTCGGTCTGGGCGCCACCGGTTGCTGGGAGCTGGAGGAGGAGACCGCCGTCGAGGGCAACTACACGCTCACCTACGACGACGTGATCCGGGTCTATGTGAACGATTCACTGGTGGTGGAGCTGGACGGCGCCAACGGCGGCACGATCCCGCTGACCGACGAGATCGAGATCGAGTACGACGAGCTGTGCTCGGGCGAGGACGCCATCTGTCCGTCCGAGGCCTACTGGGACGAGGTGGCGATCTACCAGCCGCTGGGCGTGGACAACGCGTTGCTCAACGCGGTCAACATCGGATCCATCGGCGAGGAGGGGGTCCGGCTGGCCGGTCTGCTGGGCAACGACGCCACCTTCGACCTGCTGCTCGGACTGTCGGCCTCGGCCAACGAGCAGTGCCTGGCCATCGGCATCTCCCTCGCCGAGGGCCAGTTCGTCAAGTCCGCGGGCGCCAACCGCAACGCCTTCTACGATGGGGTCGAGGACGGCACCATCTCGCTGACCTACGGCGCCGGCTGCGAGATCACCCCGGGCGTGACCCTGTCCGCCGGTCTGCGCTTCGAGACCGACTTCTACGGCGACCGCACCGGGGACCTGGACGTGGGTGATGTGGAGGTGGACCCGGCCATCGACGAGAACGGCGATCCCATCGACGAGGATCCGCTGGTCGACTGACATCCCCTGTCCGCTTGCCGATCGGGAAAGCACGCTAGTCTCCATCCCAAAATGGTGATTTTGGAATGGAAGGCGTCAGGCTTCAGGCGTCAGGCATCAGGAAGACAAAGGGATCTTCCTGATGGATGTCGAGCGATCGCGAGACGACCACCTGCCTGACGCCTGACGCCTGA
>NYXZ01000043.1 GCA_002686595.1 Planctomycetota bacterium
CAGGCCATCCTGGGCCCAATCCAGGTCCCACACGTAGAGCATCTTCTGATGATAGGCATTCACGCCAACCTGCCCGGTTCCAGCGTGCTGCACATCTACTCTGATTTCGAGGCGATTGTCACCGAGGTTCAATAACTGGTTGCCACTGCTGTCGAGCAGGGTCGCCAGATCCTCTTCGAAAAACTCCACATATTGGTACTCCCAAAAGTCCTCCTCGAAGATGACCTCATCATTGAGTACGACTCGCTTGTAGGCGCGGTAGTTGCCCCACTGACTGCTCGTTTGCTCATTGGTGTCCAGGAACTGAAAACTGAGCGGCATGCTGGCCGGCAGGACATCCAGGTGGAAATCGTAAAAAGCGGCGGCGTACTCCTCATTGCGCATGCGCACTCCCCGGGTGCTGCCCAGCACAATGCCGTCGTTTATCAGGTAGGGGGTTTGTTCGAAGTAGACCGTGGGCCAAAACTCAAAGTTCGGATTGACACTGTGGGCGGCCTGGGTGATACGCCCCACAAAGCCCTGGGGAAAAGGTCCCACAACAAACTGGTCCTCGTCCTTTTCGGTTTCAAACTCCTTCTCAAGATCCGTGGGGTCGGCGGGGTATTGGCCAAAGTCGTCCACGGTGAAGCCAACAAGATGGGGATAGGTCAGGGACAGTTCCGACAACTCCTTGGCCATCAGCGGCAGATTGTGATCCCAGCGGTTGGTGGAGTTCTCCTTTGGCTTTTTCGCCAGAGCAAAGACATCGATGCCCGTGTTCTCCGTGGCCTTCAGCGTTTCGATCAAGTTGTCCCATTCAGGATCTTCACCGGAGGGTGACACCAGGGAGCACCACACTCCGATCAGGTTCTGGTTGACCGTTGCCAGGGCGTGCACCAGGGCGACGGGATCCTCCTGGCCGCCATCCATCTCGGGGTCCGAGTTTTTGACGCGGGTGTTGTAGGAGCCGAACCACTGCGCGCCCTGTCCAAGGGCCGGGGCGCAAGACAGGACGAGGCTGAGAAACAGAGTCAATCGAGGCATGCTTAGGCCAGTGGCGGAGGACTCCTCGTCGCATAGGTCCTACGAACTACCCATTCAGCGCGAGGTTCTGCTCACACACTCCAAGCGTAAATGCTAGCACGAAGATTGCATCCCTAGGCCCCCCCAGCCCCCTGAATAATCGCAAAGCTCAGCGAGGGGGCTCGGGTGCCTCCGGGGGGGCATCCGTGGATTCTGCGCCGCCGAGAGACTGGTAACAGTCGCGCCCGGCGCGGCAATCCTCCGGGTCCACGATCTCGCCATCCGGTCCCACGCTCAGCATTGTGCAGCGACACCAACAGTGCCCACTGGCATCGAGCAACTCCTCCTCGTCCCGTGCTGGCGCCTCCAGGGTGAACCACTTCTTGCTGCGCAGATATGCGCAAAAGGGAGTCAGCAACGGCTTGGAGTTCATCGTGTTTCAGCGGTCAAGGCTGCCCCGGCACGCATGATCAAGGTGGTGGCGAGGGGGACTTTGTACGCATTTTGCTCCAGGGGTTCGGCCGCCGCCAGGGCCACCTGCGCCGCGGCGGCAAAGCTCTGCGGCTCCAGGGGCTTGTCCGCCAAGAGCCGTTCAGCCCCCAGGCAGCGCCAGGGAATGGGAGCCACTCCACCCAGCACCAAGCGCGCAGCGCGGATGCGATCGTCGACCACTCGCACACGCATGGAGACCGATACCAAAGCGAAGTCAAAGGACTCCCGTTCCCGGAACTTCATGTACACCTGGCGCACATCGCCTGACCGGCCGCCGGTCGCCTTCTCCGTCATGGCCCCCGTCATGCCCCCCCCCGCTGGCAAGGTCAATGAAGTAATCATCTCCTGGGGTCCCAGACGATTCTCGCGCAACACATCTCCATCCGCGGGCAATGTAAAGAAATCAGCCAGGGACAACTCCCGCGTTCCAGTCGGAGAAGTCAGCTCCACACTCGCGTCCAAGGCCACCAGCGCCGGCGCCAGATCCGAGGGGTGCACAATCCAAGAAGGGCCGCCGCCCAGGATAGCGTTGTGCCGATTCACTCCACCCTCGGCGAAACACTCACGCCCGCCTTTTTTGAGACAGAGCGCCGCGGCGTTGCGGTAGTAGATGCAGCGTGGCCGTTGGCACAGGTTGCCACCCAAGGTGGCCTGGCTGCGAATCTGCGGGCTGCCCACGGAAACCGCCGCCGCGCACAGCAGCGGGTAGCGTTCTTGCAGCGTTGCGTTGTCCGCGATCCTGGCCAAGGTCACCAGGGAGCCGATGCGCAGAGCATGGGGAGACTGGCCGCCGCTCGCGACCTCTTCGATTTCATCCAGGCCCGCGATGCCCTTCAGGTTTATCAGGGCCGCGGGCCGCGCGAGGTCATCCTTGAGTTCCCCGAGGAGATCCTGGCCACCGGCCAAAAGGCGCGGAGCCCGGCTCCCCGGAGCTAGGTGCGCGGAATCCAAAAGGGCCACGGCTTGCGCGACCTCGCTCGGTTCCCACATTTCAAAAGGCCGCATGATCAGCGCCCCCCATCTTTCCCAGTTGCGGCGGACAGGGCCCGCAGTACGCGGTCCGGCGTGAACGGAGTCTCGAACAGGCGCGCGCCACAGGCGTTGTGGATGGCGTTGGCGATGGCCGCCACACCCGGGATCACGGGCGGTTCCCCAACACCGACCACGCCCCGCCCCTGATCCTGGTCGAGTTCGACATGAATCTCCGGAACCTGGGCACAGACGGCGGCCTTGTAGTTCATCAAGTCAGCGCTCAGCACCAGGCCCAGGCCACCGTCCACCACGCGCTCTTCCAACATGCCATGGGAAAGGGCCTGGACGATGGCGCCTCGAATCTGGCTTTCCACGGCGAGCCGGTTGAGCACCAACCCGCAGTCCTGGACACAGGCGAACTCCTTGATCGCAACGCGCCCGGTGCCCGTATCCACCTCCACCCGCGCCGCCTGGGCGCCGTGGACACCGGAGGACGCCAACTCGCGCTGGAACTCGCCCTGGGCGGAGAGGCCCGTGGAACCGAGCAGGGCACAGGCCTGGCCCCAGTCCAGGCCCGCCGCCGGCAGTTGCGGCAACTCCCAATCCGCCGGTCCCAACAAACGGCGGTCCTCCAGGCGCAACAATCCGACCGGCGCATCCAGGACACGCCCGAGGTGTTTCAGGAACTCCGCGCGTGCCTGACTCGCCGCATCCTGCACCGCCGGCGCCAGACAGGCGCTGGTGACACTGCCACCGGAGGTCACGGAACGGGGCAGGCGACTGTCACCGATGTGCACGCTGACATCCTCCACGCGCAACCCCAGGGCTTCCGCCACCACCACGGCCATATGGGTGCGCGTACCGGTGCCCAGGTCCTGGCTGGCGGAGGCCACGCTCACGGTGCCATCACGCTCGATGCGCACTTCGGCCCGGGCCCCGGGCCGCCCACCGCCGCCCCAGGTGGAGACTGCGAAACCAATCCCGCTGGAGCGCTCCCCCGCCGCCGGACTGGCGGGAGAAGTGCGGTGCGCGTGCTGCTCCCACCCGATGAGTTCGGCCACGCGATCCAACTGGCGGTGATAGACCTCGCTCTCCAAGTTGCGCTTGCGCAAGAGCAACGGATCCAGGCCCAGCTCGATGGCCACGAGATCCACGGCCCCCTCCATGGCGAAGCTGGCCTGGGGATGGCCGGGGGCGCGCATGGCGCGACTGGAGTCCGTGCTGGTGTGCACGGAGGAACTCGTCACGGCGCTCTCGCGGACCTCATAGATATACGGCAGGCCCGGGTGGGAGCCACGGCCAATACCACCGAAGCGTTCCACCTCCGCCACCAGCGCCCGCAGGTGACCGCCCTTGTTCGCACCCAGGCGAATCTGCTGGCGAGAGCCGCTGCGGTTGCCGGCGAAGAGGAACTCATCCCGGCGACTGTTGGCCACGCGCACCGGGCGCTTCAACTGCTTGGCCAAGCGACAAGCCGCCAGGCCTTCGATGCCCAGGTCAAACTTGGAACCGAAGCCGCCCCCCATGTGTTCACAGACAAGACGCACCTCGGCTGCCTTGAGGCCCAGCTCCTCCGCCGCCTCAAAGGAACTGCCATAGGTGCCCTGGGTCGAGAGGTAAACCGTGGCGCTCTCGCCCCCGCTGTAGTCCACCACGGCCGAGTGTGTCTCCAGGCACAGGTGGTGTTGGATGGGCATTTGCCAGGTGCCCTCGATGGTGGCGGCGCACTCCGCGAGGGCGCGGCGAGCAGCGGCCCCATCCCCGCGCGTGCGTTCGCCGCTGCGATTGCCCCGGCGTCCCACGCGCGGCGCGTCCGGGGCCAATGACTGCTCCCTCGTCAGGGCCCAGCCCTCCTCCACAACCTCCACCACCACCGCCGCCAGCCCATCTTCGAGCAGATCGGAGTTCTCCGCCGCCAGAGCCGCCACGGGCTGGCCGAGATAGCGCACGGTTTCCCCCAAAACAATGCCGCCCAGCACGCCTTCGATGGCCAGAGCAGGCGCCAAATCAACGCGCACCTTGCCCCCGGCCACGGGGGCTGGCACCAGCCG
This sequence comes from Planctomycetota bacterium, assembly GCA_002686595.1. GTDB lineage: Bacteria > Planctomycetota > UBA1135 > UBA1135. The sequence goes on from NYXZ01000043.1 coordinate 4,518, forward strand.
TCCCCAAGCCATGCGCGGCAGACGCACATCCTGGGTGTAGACAGCTTTGCCCGTGAGCTTCGCGGGGCCGTCCACGCGCGGCACGCGCTTGCCGATCAGGCGCCGCTCGAAAACAGCAGGCCAGGAATGGTCCACGTCAGCCCCGCTGCCGGTCATCTGCCACCTCCCTGGTCGGACTTTGCGCCGCCGGAACTGAGTTCCCGGGCCGCGGCGAGGACTGCCGGTTGGGTCCCGCAGCGACACAGGTTGCCCGCCAGGGCCTCCGTAATCGCTGCCTCCGGTGCATCCGGTCGGGCATCCAACAGGGCGCCGAGGGAGATTGTGAAGCCCGGAGTGCAAAAGCCACACATGACCCCGTCATGTTCCAGCAAGGCGGCCTGCACTGGGCTCAAGCCCTCGCCTTTCTCCACCAGACCTTCGACGGTGGTGATCTCGCGCCCGCGCGCATCGATTGCCAACACGGAACAGGCACAGGCCACTTCTCCGTCGAGGAGCACGGTACAGGCGCCGCAACTGCCACCATTGCAGACCTCCTTGGTTCCGGTCAGGGCCGGATCCAGGCGCTCCCGCAGGGCGCGCAACAGGGTTGTGCGCGGCTCCACCTGTACCGGACGTTCATGTCCGTTGATGCGCAGTACAATCTCCAGCGTGCCCCGCAAGGGCCCGTCCGCCCCGCTGGCCACGCTGGCCTCGCCCGCCTCGCTGGCCTCCACGGCTCTGTTCGCCAAACCAGTAACCGCCGCCGCCCCACCGGCGCCCTTCAAGAAGTTGCGGCGCGAGATTCCGGGGGTCAATTCGTCCGCGGCCATGCCCCCATCCTAGAAAGGACCGGCCCCGGATCCCAAAGACCTTTCCCCCCGCGCGCCGCTTGTCCGCACCCCGTCCTCCGTGGCATCCTCTGGGGCTGTCCACGCCCCCACAATCATGAAACACCTGCTCCCCATCCTGCTCTTCCTCAGCGCCGCCGCCTGCACCCAGGTGGACGCCGGCGCCGAGCGCACGCTGCGCTTCACCGCCATCCCCGATCACGACGCGCGCTTCCTGGCCCAGCGCTTCGCCAACCTCTGCGCTTTCCTGGAGGAGGACCTCGCCATCACCGTCGAGTATGTGCCCATGTCCGACTACCAGGCCTCCGTGGAAGCCTTCAAGAACGGCGATGTGGACCTGGCCTGGTTCGGCGGTCTGACCGGCGTCCAGGCGCGAGCAGCCGTGCCCGGCGCCAGCGCCATCGCCCAGGGCGCGGTCGACCCCAAGTTCAAGAGCTACTTCATCGCCAACGCCGCCGCGGGCCTCGGCCTCGGGGAAGAGTTCCCCACATCACTCGCCGGCCGCAGTTTCACATTCGGCTCTGAATCTTCCACCTCTGGCCGTCTGATGCCCGAACACTTCATCCGCACTGCCACGGGCCAGGCCCCGGAAGACTTCTTCGGTTCGCCCAACCACTACTCCGGCAGCCACGACAAAACCGCGCGCCTGGTGGAAGCGGGCACCTTCGACGCCGGAGCCCTCAACTACCGCACCTACGACACGATGGTGGCCGAGGGCAGGCTCGACCCCAAGCGCTGCCTGGTCATTTGGACCACGCCGGAATACGCGGACTACAACTGGACCGCCCACCCCAGCTTGGAGGAACGCTTCGGCAGCGGCTTCACGGACCGTCTCCAGGCCAGTTTGGTGGGCCTCGACCGACCCGCCCTGCTCCAAGCTCTGGACCGCCCCGAGGGCCTGATCCCCGCCTCCAATGCTGACTTCAGTTCCCTGGACGAACTCGCCCGCGGTCTCGGCTTCGTGAGGTAAGTGGGTTTCTGCCTGGAAGGCGTGAGTGCCCGCTACGGCGGCGACTCCACCGGGGAAGAGGTCCTTACAAAGATCGACCTCAAGGTCGAGGCCGGCGAAGCCCTGGCCCTGGTGGGCCCCAGTGGCGCCGGCAAGACTTCCCTGCTGCGCCTCTTGAACGGCACCCTGCTGGCGAGCTCGGGCCGCGTGCGTATCGAGGGTTCCGATCCGGCGGCCCTGCGCCAAGCAGCCCTGCGCCGCCTGCGCGCCCGGTTGGGCTTCATCCACCAGGACCACGCCCTGGTGCCCAATTTACGTGTCAACCAAAACGTCGCCGCCGGCCGCTTGGGCCAGCGCGGATTCCTCCAGGGCCTGCGTTCGATCCTCTGGACAGGGCGTACGGACCTGACCCAGATCCACCGCCTGTTGGAACGGGTCGGTATCCCGGAGACGCTCTTCCTGCGCACGGACACGCTCTCCGGCGGCCAGCAACAACGGGTGGCCATCGCCCGCGCCCTCTTCCAGGAACCCGTGGCCCTGCTGGCTGACGAACCGGTGGCCGCCGTCGACCCCGCCCGGGCCCGCTCGATCATCGAGTTGCTGGTCTCCGTGGCGGCAGAACGCGGCTTGACCCTGATCGTCAGCCTGCACGACTTGGCCCTGGCCCGCGACCTGTTTCCGCGCATCGTGGGCCTGCGTTCCTCGCGCCTGGTCTTCGACCGCCCCACCGCGGATCTCGACGAAGGCACCATCGCCGACCTCTATGAACTGGTGGGAGAGCGCCGCGGGGACGGACAAAAATGAACAGCGCTCCGCTCCGGGCCGCGCCGAGCACCCTGGCCGCCCCACCTCTCCTGGGTAGGCGCGGCCGCACCCTGGCGGCCCTGGCGCTGGCGGGCTTGGCCGCTGCCCTCTTTCTGCAACTCGCCCCGAGCCAACTCATTCCCCCGCCCAGTCGTTGGGCCCTGGCCGCTGATTTCCTGGCCGGCGCCCTACACCCGAGCTTCGCCAGCGACGCCCTGCAATCCCCCACCGGAGGCCTGGGAGCCCCCCTCTCAATCCTGCTGAGCGGTCTAGGACGCACCCTGGTCTTCGCCGCCGCCGCCACGGGCCTCTCGCTGCTGTGCGCCTTCCCCCTTTCCCTCTTGGCCTCCCGTTCCCTGGGTCGCCCGGCGCGCTGGGCTCCGGTCCGCGACAGGCGGATCAGTGGGCTCCAGCGCCTCGGCAGCGCCGCGCGCTCGGGCCTGCGCCTTTGCCTGGCCGCCATGCGCTCCGTTCACGAACTGCTCTGGGCCCTGCTCTTCCTGGCCGCCCTGGGCCTCTCCGACGCGGCCGCCGTGATCGCCATCGCAATCCCCTTCACCGGCACCCTGGCCAAGGTCTTCTCCGAGTTCCTCGACGAGGCCCCGGTGGCCTCGGGCGAGAGCCTGCGAGCCATTGGCGCCTCGCCGCTGCTGCTCTTCCTGGTCGGGCGTCTGCCGCGCGTCATGCCGGACATGGCAGCCTATGCCTTCTACCGTTTCGAGTGCGCCATCCGCTCCGCGGCCATCCTCGGTTTCTTCGGCTTTCCCACGCTCGGCTACCATCTAAAGAACGCCTTCGACTCCCTGGCCTTTGGCGAAGTCTGGGCCTGGCTCTACGCCCTGCTCGCCATGGTGCTCTTGCTCGAAGGCTGGAGCAGCGCCCTGCGCCGGAGGTTCGTGGCATGAACGCTGCCCCCTTGCCCCCCGCCGCCCGGGAGTGGAATACAATTGCCGCCCTGCGCCGCGCCCGCCCCCGCTCGCGCTTGGTGCGCGCCAGCGCTTTGGTCCTCGCTGGCTTGGTGGCCTACTCCTGGTACCAGACCCTGGCGGCCCCCGGCAGTTTCCTGAGTCCCCGCCGCCAGGCCAACCTGCAGCGCTTTCTGACGGAAGAGGCCCTGCCGGCGCCCTTGCGCGGCGACGGCCCCCTGGCCCCTCGCCTGGCGGAGACCGCCAGCTGGGCCGGCGACCTGTTTATGTCCAGGGGCGCCGAGGCTCTGTTGGCCACCCTGGCCATCGCCCTGGCGGCCATGGCCCTGGCCGGTGCCCTGGCTCTGATCAGCGCTCCCCTGGGCGCACGCACCCTGTTCACCGCCCGCCCCTTCGACGCCGCGCCTCCTGACCAGGCCACATCCGGCGCCTTCCCCTGGCGTCTCCTGACCGGCGGCGCGCGCCTCAGCTGGATCCTGATGCGCGCTATCCCCGAGTACATCTGGGCCTTTCTGCTGTTGGCTGTTCTGGGCCCCACGGCCTGGCCGGCGGTGCTGGCCCTGGCCATTCACAACGGCGGCATCCTGGCCCGCCTGGGGGCCGATGTGGCGGAAGACGTGGAACGCGCCCCCCTGGCCGCCCTGGCTGCCACCGGCGCCAGCCGCGCCCAAATCGCTGCCACAGGTCTGCCGCCCCTGGCCCTGCCGCGCTTCCTGCTGCTCTTCTTCTACCGCTTCGAGACCTGCGTGCGCGAAGCCACAGTCCTCGGCCTGCTCGGCGTGCTCTCCCTCGGCTATTGGATCCAGGACGGCCGAGCCCGCCAGCACACGGACGAGATGCTCTTCTTCGTGCTCCTCGGAGCCCTGCTGGTGATCATCGTCGACGCCCTGTCGGCAGCGGTCCGCGGCCGCCTGCGTTAGGTGGCGGTCAGCGCCGCTCCCCGGCATACGGTATCGCACACTAGTACGTGTCTCGCACACCGCTCGGAAGAGCTCCGCGCAAAAGTGCCGCATTGGACGGGAGTCTTATTTAGGAAGCGGCTCATTGATTGGGACGGACGCACTTCGGCTGCCGTGCCCCGGGGGTCGTCGTCGGGAGCTGATGCGGTACTTTTCGGAGGGGAACTTCCGCGTGGTGTGCGACACCGCATCTCAAGTAAGATTGCCACCCATGACTAAGTTCTTTCCCGAGGTGCTTGGACCGGTCCCCTTCGAAGGGCCCTCCTCTGATAACCCGCTCGCGTTTCGCTACTACGACGCCAAACGCAAGGTGCGCGGCAGGACCATGGAGAGCCAGCTGAAGTTTTCGGTGGCCTACTGGCACAGCTTGCGTGGAACAGGCGCGGATCCCTTCGGGGGGCCGGTGTACGATCGCCCGTGGTGCCGCGGGGGCGACCCCATGGAGGACGCCGAGCGGACCCTGGACGCGGCCTTCGAGCTGCTGACCAAGTTGGGGGTAAAGCGCTATTGCTTTCACGACCGCGACCTGGCCCCCGAGGGCGCGACCATCGAAGAGAGCAACCGCAACCTGGACCATATGGTCCAGCGGGCCGCGGCGTTGCAGCGCCACAGCGGCGTGAAGCTGCTCTGGGGCACGGCCAACCTCTTTTCCCATCCACGCTATACCCACGGCGCCGCAACCAACCCTGACCCCCTGGTGTTTGCCCATGCGGCCGCCCAGGTGCGCCGGGCTCTGGACGCGACCGTGGCGCTGGGTGGGACCGGCTATGTCTTCTGGGGCGGACGAGAGGGATACAGCTCGCTGCTCAATACGGACATGGACCAGGAGCGGCGTCAACTCGCCGCCCTGCTGCGCATGACCGTTGAATATGGACGCCAGGTAGGGTTTACGGGAGCCTTCTTCATAGAGCCAAAACCGATGGAGCCGTCCACGCACCAGTACGACTTCGACGCGGCCACCACCCTCGGGTTCCTGCGTGAGTTCGAACTGCTGGATGATTTTTCGCTCAACATCGAGGCCAACCACGCCACCCTGGCCGGCCACTCGTTCCAGCACGAGCTGGCCGTGGCCGCCGGCGCCAGCAAGCTGGGCAGCCTGGACATCAACCGTGGCGATCCGACCCTGGGCTGGGACACGGACCAGTTCCCGCTGGACCTGCACGCTGCCACCATGGCCATGTTGGTCGTCCTGGGCCAGGGGGGGCTCAAGCACGGCGGGCTCAACTTCGACGCCAAGCTGCGGCGCGGCTCCAGCGACACGGTTGACCTGTTTCATGCACACATCGGCGGCATGGACACCTTCGCCCGGGCCCTGCTGGTGGCAGATGCCATGCTCAAGGACGGCGTGTTGAAGAGGCCCCTCAAGCGACGCTACGCGGCGTACGGCCGCGGCATGGGCAAAGAGATCCTCCAGGGCCAGGCGTCCCTGCCAGAGTTGGAGCAGTGGGCGCAGGACATGGGCGAACCTCAGGTACGCAGCGGCCGGCAGGAGGCGCTGGAGAACGTGGTCAACGACTACATCTATAGCTCCAAGATCAGGTAGATGGCCCGCCACTTCCTCGGCCTCGATTGCAGCACCCAAAGTCTGTCGGCCTGCATCATCGATCTGGATGGCGGCCAGGTGGTCCACCGGGACGCTGTACACTACTCCTCCCTGCCGGCATACGGCACTCGCAACGGCGTGCTGCCCCATGATGACGATACGCGCGTGGTCCACGCACCGCCGTTGCTCTGGGTCGAGGCTCTGGACCTGCTCCTGGATCGGCTGTCACATACGTGGGGCGACCTCTTTTCCATTCTGGCCATATCCGGCTCGGCTCAACAACACGGCTCTGTCTACCTCGGCGCCGCCGCCAAAGACGCACTCCGTGGCCTCGATGCGGGAAGCGGTCTGGCCAGCAGCCTCAAGGCCGCCCTCTCGCGGCCCACAGCCCCGACCTGGATGGACTCCTCCACCACCGTCCAGTGCGCAGAGCTGGAGCGCGACATGGGCGGGGCGCTGGCCATGGCCCAGGCCACCGGCTCCCGGGCGTACGAGCGCTTCACCGCGGCGCAGATCCGCCGCTTCCACCAGACCGATCCCGAGGCCTACGCCCAGACACTTCATGTGGCCCTCGTCAGCTCGTTTTTGGCCTCCGTCCTCTCGGGTGAGGTGGCCCCGCTGGACCACTGCGACGGTTCGGGCACCAATCTCATGGACATCGGCGCGCGCCGCTGGCATGCGGGCGCTGTGAGCTCGACCGCGCCCGACCTGGCTCGCCGGCTGCCGGAGTTGGCGCCGCCCTGGACCGTCATCGGCCCGCTGGCGCCTTACTTCGAACAGCGCCACGGATTCAACGCCGGCTCACAGTCGGTGATCTGGTCGGGGGACAACCCCTGCAGCGTTGTGGGGCTGGGGCTGCTGGAGCCGGGCGCTGCCGCCATCAGCCTGGGCACCAGCGATACCTATTTCGGCATCATGAAGGAGTGCCGCGTCGACCCGCATGGAGAGGGCCATGTGTTCGCGTCTCCCGCGGGCGACTACATGACGCTCATCTGCTTCCACAACGGCTCGCTGGCCCGGGAGGCCATCCGCGACGCGCACGGTCTGGACTGGGCGGGCTTCTCCGCCGCGTTGCGGGCGACGCCACCGGGCAATCACGGCAGGTTGATGCTGCCCTACCTGGTGCCGGAGATCGTACCCCGTGTGCCGCGGCCGGGCGTCGTGCGCCGGGGCTTCGACGAGCACGACAGGGACGCCAGTTGCCGCGCGCTGGTGGAGGCGCAGATGATGTCCATGCGGCTGCACTCCCACTGGATGGGCGCCCGTCCCCACAGGATCATCGCCACCGGCGGAGCCTCGCGTAACCTGGACATCCTGCAGATCATGGCCGACGTGCACGGCTGCCCGGTCCACCAACACAAATCCCAGGACAGCGCTGCCCTGGGAGCGGCCCTGCGCGCGGCTCACGCCCACCTGCTCCACCGGGGAGAGGCTGTAAGCTGGGCGCAGCTCACCAGCCCCTTCACCAACCAGGGCGCAACGGATCGAGAGGTGAGGCCGGACCCCATGGCCGAGAAAACCTACGACGAGTTATTGCCGCAGTACGCTGAACTGGAGAAGGCCGCGACACATTGACGCCGCAAACAACAGCAGGCTGGGGAAGGTCGCCTCAGGCTGGATGCCTCAATCCCATATCCCGCCACTTGGGAGGGGCCAGAATCGGTCGTGGCAACTACGCCAAGACGGTTCCAAGCCGTATCTCAGGGCGCGAACAGGACGCTCAGGCCATCGCTGAAGTTCGACGAGCCCGCGTCGCGGTACCAGCATTGGAAGTACCAGCGATCGCCTGGAGCAATAGCGCCACCGGGAGGCAGACTGGCGAAGGATAGGGCCAGGGAAGAGCGCCCGAGATTGTCGGTGGTGAGCGGCGGATAGAGGCGTCGCTGGGTGTCACCGATGTAGAGGTTGCCGTTGAAGAGCGGGATATCCACACGCGTGTCGCCGTAGAAGAAAAGACCGAAGTCATTGGCCGTGGCGCTCTCCACCGTCAGCGTCAAGTTGTCGTCCGCCACGGACACAGAGCCCGCATAGCCGATGCTCGCTCCACTGGCAAATGATTGGTTGGGAGCCCCGACGCCAAAGTTGCGCACGACACCGCTGCCATTCAGCACCCACAGAGCGCCGCTCTCGCTCGCCATTCCTTCGAGGCCCATGATGAAGTCCGCGCAACCGTCACCGGTCACATCCCCCAGGGCGTCCACGGGAATAGCCCGCGTCACCGAACCGCCGGGGTGGCCCATTTCATAGAGACGCTTGCCGTCCACGCCGCTGTGGATTCCCACGCCCCGGGCCATGTCGGAAATGGCGATCTCCGGCACGCCATCCAGGTTCACATCACCCACGCCGCGCAGGCGGAAGCCAAACTCCAGGGTCCCGGCTTGGGGCCAAACGCGATAGATGAACAGGCCGCCGTTCAAGAGCGTCATGCTCTGGCCAGAGGCGATCTCCACGGCACCGTGATCGCCCATGCCCGCGCCGGTCACCGCCAGGTCCCCATAACCGTCTCCATTGATATCGTCCAGTCCGGCCACGGCCGCGCCGTAACGCGCTCCGCCCACGCCCACAATGCCAGCGATCAACTGGCGCGTGGCGCCACTGTACACCGCCACCATGCCCATCTCCGCCGATCCACCGAATCCCGGAGATGCGATAACAAAATCACAAATCCCATCGGCGTTAATGTCGCCGGCGTTGGCCACGCTCTGCCCGAGGCGCGTGTGCGCGGCAACACCGACGAAGACGCCGTTGGAGAGGGCGACTCCAGTGGCGCCACTCACCACCGCCGCATGCCCGGTGTTCGCCTGCCCATTGCCCACCGGGTCAGTGCCCGGAGCCCCGATCAAGTAATCCGGCACGCCGTCAGCTGTAATATCCCCCAAGTTGTCCAGGGCAAAACCCCACTTGGCCGGTGCGCCAACGCGTCCGGGGTAAGGGCTGACGCAATTCAACAGCACTGCGCCGTCGGCACCGGAATGCACATTCACCACCCCCACGCCCAGGGGCCCGGCCCCGGGATCGGAAATCAAAACATCACCGATTCCATCGCCGTTCAAATCCCCTGCATCCGAAAGGGCAAAGCCAAAGGAAACGCTGCCCGCCGGCGCCGCAATCTGCAGCACCGCAGCCCCGCTGCCACCGGAGTAAAGCGTCACATGCCCGCCGCCGCTGGCTCCCGCCATCCCCGTGGCCGCGAAGTCATTGACTCCATCCCCGTCCACATCGCCCAGGCCACAAACCTCAAAGCCCAACCGATCCCCAGGCCCAAAGCCCGGAATCACATGCACCTCATTCTGACCCGAGGCCACCCCCCCGGCCACGACACACACAGCAAAGACCGACACCGACACACAAGACTTGAACTGCTTCATATTCACTTCATTGATTATAGAGTTACGATCCTCGCTAGGATCAGGCCAATCACCTAGCTCTGTGCGTGTCTCGAACATGCCTGACGGTTCTAGTTTTTCCGCACCGATGGCATGGTTCACCAGCGCTCCCACTGAATAATACGCCACAGCTAGCAATCTGCCCAAAAACGACCTCGGACGGCGGATGCGAGGGCCAAGCCGAATGTAGCATAACTACTGAATCTCGGTGAGTTGGCGATCAAGCGGGGTGGGCCACTGGGTCCGCATTCTTCCACAGACAGCCGTGCCCCTCTGCGGCCAGCCCCCGTGCCGCCGGACGCGACAGAGCACGCCCGTGCATACTGGAGCAGGGCCTGCTCGGAAGCGGTGACGACGCCATCGAATACTAGGCCCTTGCCCGGCCCCATGCCCTGGCCGCAGCAAGGACCAGACCGGTGGGGATCCCCGTAACTCTGGCTCCGACCGACCGCATAGGGCCCTCATTGCGCTTACTCATGGGAGGCTAGGCCCGGGCATTTCCCTCTCCGGGCGACTTCCTTAGAGTAGTTCCTCACGGGCCTCCCATCCCCCCCTTCCAAGCGACCTGCCGGTCTGCCCGCGGGATCACCCTCACATGCCCCCTGCTCCTCCCACCAACCACGGCGATCATGTCGGCGCCGATCAACTCTTCGACGCCTGGCTCGGGCAAGCCACGGCCGGGTCCCAAAACAGTGAAGAGGCCACCGCCGCCTTCGAAGCCCTCTGCGCAGCCCACCCCGGGCAAGCCGCTGAGTTGCGGCGGCTGCACTCGGCCTGGCTTTCATTTCGCTGGAGCGAATCCGCCGCGTCCCAAGCCCCGGGCCAAGGCACCGCCACGCCGCTCTTCCGCGGCCGCCGCGCCCAGGACCGCAGCGTGGCCCCCGGTCCGTGGAATGTGGCCGCCGGTCGCGTCCTGGGTGACTTCCGGTTGGTGGAGCGCATCGGGCGCGGGGGCATGGGCGAGGTCTGGGAGGCGGAGCAGCTCTCCCTCGCGCGGCGTGTGGCGCTGAAGCTCTTGCTGCCCGAGCGCGTGGACGAGCGCGGTCTGGACTTCTTCGCGCGCGAGGCCCGCGCTGGCGGCAAGCTGGCTCATCCGGGCGTCGTGGCGGTCTACGGCACGGGCGAGAGCGAAGGCCTGCACTGGATCGCCATGGAGTTGGTGGAGGAGGCCTGTGATCTGCGCCACTCCATCGATGGCCTGCGCGAGGCGGATGAGTTGGATGCGGCGCACTACTCCCAGACCGCCGAGTTTATGGCGGAGTTGGCGGACGCTCTGGATGCGGTTCACGCGGGAGGCGTGATCCACCGCGACTTGAAGCCGGGAAACATCCTCGTTACGCCCGACGACCGGCCGAAGTTGACGGACTTCGGCCTGGCCAAACTGGTGGGCGAGCTATCGCTCTCGACGGCCGGCGATTTGGCGGGGACCTATTACTACATGAGCCCCGAGCAGGTGGCGGCCAAGCGCATGGGCCTCGATCACCGCACGGACATCTTCAGTTTGGGCGTGGTCATGTACGAGATGCTGACGCTGACCAACCCCTTCGAGGGCGACACCAGCGAGCAGGTGGCGCACAAGGTGATGGTGGTCGACCCGCCATCCGCGAACGAGGTGCGCTCGAAGGTCCCGCGGGACCTGGCCGTGATCTGCGCCAAGGCCATGGAGAAGAATCGCGAGGCGCGCTACGGATCCATGGCGGAGTTTGCGGCGGATCTGCGGCGGCACTTGGCAGACAAGCCGATCCTGGCCAAGCCCTCGGGCCCGCTGGTGCGCTTGGCGAAGTGGGCGCGGCGTAACCCGACCAAGAGCGCGGCCGCGGGTGTGGCGGTAGTGGCGCTAGTGGCAATCTCGGCCCAGGCGTCGCAACTCGCCTTGCAGAAAGGCCTGCTGGAGACCGAGCGGGACAAGCTCGCCGACTCCAACGCGGAGCTGGAGAGCAAGACCGCGGAGGCCGAGCGCAACGCCGATCTGGCCACCGAGCGGGCCGCGGCGCTGGAGGAAAGACGCCGGGAAGCGGAGGCCGCCAAGGCTGAAGCGGAACAGGAGCGCGACCGGGCGGACCTGAATGCTGAGCAGGCCGAGGAGCAGCGCGTTGTGGCGGTTGCAGCTGAGGCATCAACCCAGCAGGCGCTGGATGACATACAAGTCAAGGCCGAAGAAGTCAAACAACTGGCCTACATTCTGTCGTTTCAGGCGGCCGATGCGGCATTCCGAATCAAGAGCTTTGCGCGATCCCGCAGTCGATTGAACTCCTGCCCCGAGGAGCTTCGCGGCTGGGAGTGGGGTCATCTCGACTTGACATGCGACCAGAGCCTCCAGGCACTCGCGGGGCATGGAGATTTCGTGTCCTCCGTCGCCTGGAACCCCGCCGGCACACTCATCGTATCGGGCTCTGTTGACAAGACGCTGCGCATCTGGGATGCGGCCACGGGGGAGAGCCTCCAGACGCTCGCGGGGCATGAGTCCGGGGTGTCCTCCGTCGCCTGGAACCCCGCCGGCACGCGCATCGTATCGGGCTCTTGGGACAACACGCTGCGCATCTGGGATGCGGCGACGGGGGAGAGCCTCCAGACGCTCGAGGAGCATGAGTACGGGGTGTACTCCGTCGCCTGGAACCCCGCCGGCACGCGCATCGTATCGGGCTCTAATGACCTCACGCTGCGCATCTGGGATGCGGCCACGGGGGAGAGCCTCCAGACGCTCGAGGGGCATGAGTCCGGGGTGCTCTCCGTCGCCTGGAACCCCGCCGGCACACGCATCGTCTCGGGCTCTGATGACGACACGCTGCGCATCTGGGATGCAGCCACGGGGGAGAGTCTCCAGACGCTCAAGGGGCATGAGAGCAATGTGTACCGCGTCGCCTGGAACCCCGCCGGCACACGCATCGTCTCGGGCTCTAATGACGACACGCTGCGCATCTGGGATGCGGCCACGGGGGAGAGCCTCCAGACGCTCACGGGGCATGAGGACAGGGTGCCCTCCGTCGCCTGGAACCCCGCCGGCACGCGCATCGTCTCGGGCTCTGCAGACAACACGCTTCGCATCTGGGATGCGGCCACGGGGGAGAGCCTGCAGACGCTCGCGGGGCATGAGTACTTGGTGACCTCCGTCGCCTGGAACCCCGCCGGCACGCGCATCGTCTCGGGCTCTCTCGACAACACGCTGCGCATCTGGGATGCGGCCACGGGGGAGAGCCTGCAGGCACTCGCGGGGCATGAGTCCGGGGTGTTCTCCGTCGCCTGGAACCCCGCCGGCACGCGCATCGTATCGGGATCTGATGACAACACGCTGCGCATCTTGGATGCGGCCACGGGGGAGAGCCTCCAGACGCTCGTGGGACATGAGGATGATGTCAACTCCGTCGCCTGGAACCCCGTCGACACGCGCATCAGCTCGGGCTCTGATGACAACACGCTGCGCATCTGGGATGCGACGGCGGGGGAGAGTCTGCGGACGCTCGAAGGGCATGAGAACGTGGTTGTCTCCGTCGCCTGGAACCCCGCCGGCACACGCATCGTATCGGGCTCTGATGACAACACGCTGCGCATCTGGGATGCGGCCACGGGGAAGAGCCTCCAGACGCTCAAGGGGCATGAGTCCGCTGTGTCCTCCGTCGCCTGGAACCCCGCCGGCACGCGCATCGTCTCGGGCTCTTGGGACCGCACGCTTCGCATCTGGGATGCGGCCACGGGGGGGAGCCTCCAGACGCTCTGGGGGCATGAGAACGTGGTGTTCTCCGTCGCCTGGCACCCCGCCGGCACGCGCATCGTATCGGGCTCTAATGACGACACGCTTCGCATCTGGGATGCGGCCACGGGGGAGAGCCTCCAGACGCTCACGGGGCATGAGAGCACTGTGTTCTGCGCCGCCTGGAACCACGCCGGAACGCGTATCGTGTCGGGCTCTGATGACGACACGCTGCGCATCTGGGATGCGTCCACGGGGGAGAGCCTCCAGACGCTCACGGGGCATGAGGACAGGGTGTACTCCGTCGCCTGGAACCCCGCCGGCACGCGCATCGTCTCGGGCTCTTATGACAACACGCTGCGCATCTGGGAGAGCCGTCTCGACGAGGCC
>NYXZ01000111.1 GCA_002686595.1 Planctomycetota bacterium
ACGGTCATATTCGAATCGACCACGGCGTCGCCAAAGCGCCCGAACTTCTTCACATATTGGGCGCGCACCACCTCATGGAAACGCTCCTCCGTGACGCCGTTGTCCTTCAGCAGGCTCGACACGCGGAAGAAGGCGCCCAGGAATGCGTTGCCCTGCATACGCATTTGCAGGTCTTCGCGAGATGTCGCCCGGCGCGCGATGTCGAAGCCCGGCAGGACGAAGATACGGATCTGCTTGTCGATGACCTCTTGGCGCAGACCGGGGGGAATCCGTTCCCAGGCAGTGGCGGGATCTTCTTCAGACTCCCAAACAAACGTACCACCCGGGGCCATGCCCGCCAGGGGATTGGAGTGTGTAAAGGCCTTGGGGTCGCAGCACAGCACCACATTCACATGACGCAGATCGCAGTTGACACGGATGCGCTCCGGCGCCACGACCAGGAAGTAGGCAGTGGGCGCTCCCTTTTTCTCTGATCCGTACTTGGGGTTGGCGCTGACATGCAGCACCTCTTTTTGATGCCCCACTTCGTCTAGCTCCTGGCGTTGGGCGGAGAGGTCAGCATCAAAAGCGCCGATGATCTCACTCAGGTTCTTGCCAGTGGTGATCATGCCCCAGCCGCCGATGGAGTGCAGGCGCACGGCAATGGCCTGGTCCGGGAGCAGGGAAGGCGTGCGCTCGCTCTCGACCGCGTAGGGATGGTCGATGCCCAGGCAGAAGTAGCTGGCTCCATCGGCGGATGTTTTCCCATCGCTACGGGCCGTGCGTCCGGTGACGAACTCATAGGCGCCCAGCACACCTTCCGGACGGAAGTCACGGCTGCCGAGACCGTAGGATCCGCTGAAGATGCGGGGCTGGCGGTCGCACTCCAAGGCCGGCAAGCCCGCATGGCAAGCGGCGCTGGAGTTCTCCAGCGCCTTGCCCAGGGCCGTGCGCAGATCACGGGCCAGGGGGTTGGCACCGGCCAGGGGCTCGTCCGTGCGCTCCAGGACGATCACTTGTTGCTTGCCAGCCAGGGCCTCGATCAGGGCGGCCTCCGGGAAGGGGCGCAGCACATTGACATGGATCGAGCCGACCTTGGCGTCCTCCTCCGTGCGCAGGAAGTCCACGGCGGCTTCGATGTTTTCCGCCGAGGAGCCCAGGGAAACGAAAACCGTCTCGGCATCCGCCGTGCGGTATTCGCTGATCAGTCCGTAGTGGCGCCCGGTGAGTTGCCCGAACTCCTCATAGGCAGCGGCAAGGAAGTCGAGGATCGATTCGCTGAAGTTGTTGCGGCGCGCGATGACGCCGTTCATGTAGTGCTCCTGGTTTTGCACGGAGCCGAGCAGCATGGGGTTCTCCAGGTCGATCATGCTCGGCACGCGGCGGCGCGTGGGGCCGAAGAGCGTGCGCTGGGCCAGCGTCGGGCATTCGATTTGATCGTCCGCGCGGCCGAGGAAGCGCCGCATGAGCTCGGCCTCGTGGCGGTAGAAGCTGCGTTCGAGGTGCGAAGTCAGGAAGCCGTCCTGAATGTTGATTCCCGGATTGAGAGCCAGTTCGTTGGCCTTGCGCAGGATCAGTGATTGGTCCGCCGCCTGTTGTGCGTCCTTGGCGAAGAGCATGGTCCAGCCCGTGTCGAGGGCCGTGTAAATGTCGTCGTGGCCGCAGTGCACATTGAGGGCGTGCTTGGTGAGGGCGCGGGCAGAGACCTGGAGCACCATGGTGGAGAGCTTGCCCGGGGCGTGGTAGTCCTGTTCCACGCCGTAGACCAGGCCCTGGCCGGAGGTGAAGTTCACCACGCGCTTGCCGGTTACGGAGAGGGCGATGGCGCCGCCCTGGGCCGCGTGTTCCCCCTCGGTCTCGATGGCGATCTTGCTCTCGCCAAAGACATTCAGATTGCCCTCGGCAAAGGACAACTGGTAGTTCTCGCCCATCTCCGTGGACGGCGTGATGGGGTAGAACACACCGCCGTCTGTGATGCGGGCCTCCGTGTAATAGGAGACTAGCTGGTTGCCGTTGGTCGTGAGCCTGATGCCCGGGAAGGGCGGGGTTTGCTTGCCGTTTGTGGAGGCGGGGTTCAGGTTCTCGTGGGTGGTCATGGGGCGGACGCTCAGGCGCTCTTATTAAAGGAGGGGGCTGGTTAGCGGGCGAACCACCGAATGGTGGCTCGGCCGAGCAGGCATGGTAGTAATCGAGGTGGATCGGGAGAATGCCGGGCTCCGGGCCCATCGGATGGAATGCCAATCCCCTTGAGGGTCTGTTGAGGAGTCCGTAAACCCGGATTCCCGTGGGGGCAGGCGGGCCGAAGCGCTCGGGGCAGTAGCATGGAGGCGTGGATGCCCGACGCAAATACACACCTCTCCTGGCCCTGGCCGTGACCGCCTGTGCCTTTGAGGAGGCCTTGGTCGGCGATGGCCCCCCCGGCTCCCCCCAATCAACACCGGCCTGGACGCTGAATGAGCTGGATTCAACCGCGGAGGCCTCCCTGCGCGGCCTGGCCGTGGTGGACGAGCTCGTGGCCTGGTGTGGTGGCAGCGACGGCACGCTGTTGCGCACCACCGATGGCGGCCGACACTGGCTCCCGCGGCCCATTCCCGGGGCCGAAGACCTGGATTTCCGCTCCCTGTGGGCTCTGGATGCCCAAAGCGCCTGGACGGCCAGCGCCGGGCCCGGATCCGCCTCGCGCATCTACCACACCAGCGATGGCGGCCAGAACTGGACCCTGCAGCACACAAACCGCGAGCCAGAGGGCTTCTTCGATGCCATCGCCTTCTGGCCCGGGAGCGCTGGTCAACGGGGACTGGTGGTCGGCGATCCCGTGGCGGGGCACCTGACCATCCTGCGCACGGAGGACGGCGGCGCCCATTGGGAGCCCCTGCCCTCCGCCGCCCAACCTCCGAGCTTGCCCGGCGAGTACGCCTTTGCCGCCTCCGGCACTTCCCTGGCCCTGGTGGCACCATCCACCGCCTGGATCGTCACCGGCGGCTCAGTTGCTCGAATGTTGCGCAGCACCGATGGAGGGACGAGCTGGGTGGCCGTGCCCCTGCCCCTGGGGGATGGCAGTGAAGGTGCCGGTGCCTTTTCCATAGCTACAGGCGATGGCGTACATGGGGTCGTCGTGGGGGGGAACTACAGGGAGCCCGAGCTGGCCGCCCGCCACTGGGCGCGCACGGAAGACGGTGGCCGCAGCTGGAGCGGGCCGGGAGGCTCCGGGGGGGCCGAGGGGCCCGAGGGGCCGACGGGGCCCGCGGGCTACCGTTCCTGCGTGGCCGTCCTGCCCCGGACGAATCATCGGACTTGGATTGCCGTCGGCCCATCCGGTGTCGACATCTCCGACGATGGTGGCCGGGTTTGGCGCAGCCTCAGGCATCAAGCGTTGAACTCCGTCGCCTGGGCTCCGTCCGGGCGCAGGGGGTTTGCCGTCGGTCCAGCCGGATCCCTTTACCGCTTGGAACCGGTGGACTGAGTTGATCGGATCCTGGGCGCGCGGCAAGGTGACTCCATGAGCCCGCGCCCGCACCTCCCGTACATTCCGCACCGTCCGCACTTATTATTGGGCCGAGCATTGCTCGCCCTGCCGCTTTTTCTGGCCGCCGCTTGTGGCGGAGACCCGGGCCCGCGGCACATCGTGCTCATCAGCCTGGACACCACCCGCGCCGATCACTTGGGCTGCTACGGCGGAGCCCCCACGCCGGCCATCGACTCCCTGGCCAGGGAAGGAGTGCGCTTCAGCGATGTCACCGCCCCGGCGCCCACCACGCTGGCCTCCCACACGTCCATGATGACCGGGTCCTGGCCCCAGACCCATGGCGTGGCCCGCAATGGTTTTCCGGTTCACCCCGCCAATCGCATGTTGGCCGAGGTCCTGTCGGAACGCGGTTTCCACACGGCCGCCTTCCTCGGTTCCTTTGCGCTGGAGAGTCGTTTCGGGTTTGACCAGGGCTTCGCCCACTTCGACGAGCGTTTTGACATTCTGGTCTCGCCCCAGGACGGCGATCAAAACCAGCGTCGGGCCGCGGATGTCACCGATGCCGTCCTGGAGCACCTTGACGGGCGCGGCGCCGGGGACGGGCGCGGCGCCGGGGACGGGCGCGGCGCAGTTGACGAGCGCCTCTTTCTCTTTGCCCACTACTTCGATGCCCACGCGCCCTACGCGCCGCCGGGTGAAGAGCGGCCCGGGACCTTGTTGGATTTGGAACAGGCGGTGCGCGTTCACCAAGCACCTTTTTTGGAAACGCCGCCGGGCCTCATGGGTGTCATCACAGGCGGTTTGCATCCGCGCCTGGTGCGGCGGGCCGGTGGCGAACCCTTGGGCGACGATCAACGACTGGCGGAGCTTTACGCGGCGGAGGTGGCGGAGGTCGATTCACAAATCGGGCGCCTGCTGGCGGGGTTGGCGGAACGCGGCATCCTCGACGAGGCTTTGGTGATTGTCACCGGCGACCATGGGGAGACGTTTTGGGAACACGGCGATGCCTGGAACCACGGCCTGTGGGTTTACCAGACGACCGTGGCCATTCCCCTTGTCATGCGCTTTCCCCAAGCTGCCCGGGGACCCGGCGGCGAGCTGCTCTCCCGCGGACAGTCGCTGGACACACCTGTTTCCACGGTTGATTTGGTGCCCACGCTCTGCGAGCTGCTCGATCTGCCCATGCCCGCTGGTGTGGAGGGCGTGAGTCTGATGGGACTGATGGAGGGCAGCTCCCTCGCAGAGCGCCGGCTCTACTCCCAAGCCACCCAACCAGGGGCGCGCTTCGAGCCCGAGCAGGGCTGGGAGAACCTGCACAAGCCGCGTTGCGTGCGTGCCGGTCGGTACAAGTTCGTGCACGCTCCCTACCTCGAACTCGAACAACTCTTTGATCTCCAAGACGATCCCGGTGAACGCACCAACCTGATCGCGGGACCCAACCCAAAGCCGGAACACCGCGCCCTGGCCCGACGCCTGCGCGTGGAGTTGGATCGTTGGGTCGGCGCGGCCAGGCCGTTGGCCTCGGAAATGGATGTCTCCCAGACGCGCGAAGTAATGGAACGCCTGCGCGCCCTGGGCTATGCCGGCGACGATTGAGCCGCGCTCTTCGAGCAGTCTAGTCCGGTAACGGGTCCGGGCCGCCCTTGTCCGTGCGGGCCTCTTCCAGAATGGACTCGGCGATGCGCAGGGGGCATTTGGCGCGTAATGCCAGGGCCAGGGCATCGGAGGGGCGCGCGTCGACTACGGCGGTCTTTTCACCTCCGGCCTCGGTCAAAACCACCTGGGCGTAAAAGGGGTTCTCGCGCAGGTCGACGATGTCCACGCGGCGGATCTCGGCGCCGAGGGCTTCCACCAGGGAATAGGCCAGTTGGTGGGTCAGGGGGCGCTGGGGGCTGACGCCGGAAATGATGCGCTGGATCTCCAGGGCTTCCGGGATGCCGATCACGATGGGGAAGCCGCGCTGGCCGTCCTGTTCCTGGAGGAAGATGTGTTGTTGTTCGCTGCCGTCGCGCAGGACAATGCGCGCCAGGGAGATCTCGACCATTTGCTCGTCGCCCTGTTCCTCGGGAGTGGCGGGTGTCTGGTCGGCGGTCACGGTTGTTCCTGGACTGGGGGCGATGGTGTGTCTGTGGCGCCGGTGTTGGGAGGGGCGTCCGGCAGGCCCGCCTCGCGGCGCACGATGGTGATGAGTGAGCCGGATTCCTCCGCATGGTAGAAGGAGCTGGCCTCTTCGTCCACGAATCCGCAGGCGCCGCACTTGATGCCGCGGGTGGTTTGCGGATCCAGCGGTTCTGTGCGGTCTTCAGAGCAGGCGGGGCAGGGGGGTTGTCCCGCGGTGGGGGAGAAGATGGAGATCGTCAGCCACACGAGGAGCACGCCGAAGAGGGCGCCCAGGGCCCAGCCGAAGAGCCGGCTGTCGCCGCCGAAGACCAGGGACAGGCCCAGGGCGGCGGCGGCCAAGTAGGCCGGCCCCACCAGGTAGGCTGCCAGCCGTCCGAGGCCCCGGGGCGGACGGCGGCGCGGGCTCTTTGCGGGCTGGGGAGGTTGGGGGGCGGTTGAACCGGAAGGGGTCATGACCAGGGCAGCCTAGCGCCTAGGCGGCAGGCGGGGTATCGGCGAACCGGCCGGCGCCGAACCCTGGGGGACGAGGATCGGGAAGTGGCGGTCATGGGCGCTTTGGACGGGAGGCGGTGCCCATTGGCCTCGGTGAACGGAATCCAAAATCCCCTTCCGGCACGCGCTCGGCCGGGGAAAGCCCGGGGACCTCTGGTGGCGGCCTGGGGTACAATCGGACGACGGTTGGACGACTGTCCGGGCCGTCTGCGCCGGGCAAGGCGCCACTCACCGACATGGAACAGGTCAACGAATCGTCCCCCGCCGCCCCCGCTGGCCCCTTGGCCGAAGCTGCGGCGACCTCGGGGAATGGTGCCTATGCGGACAACCCGCCCCTGGTGCGCCTGTGGCGCGGCGATCGCGTGGAATGCGTCCACCGCGGGGCCTGGGTGCTGGCGGACAGCGCCGGCAACATCGTGGCCAGTGCCGGGGATCACGCTCACCCGATCTACGCGCGCAGTTCCGTCAAGAGCCTGCAGGCCCTGCCCCTGATCGAGACCGGCGCGGCGTCCCGCTTTGGGTTTTCGGACCCGGAGTTGGCCCTGGCGGTGGCCTCCCACAGCGCCGAGGCCTGCCACACCGATGCCGTGGAGGCCCTCTTGGGGCGTTTGGAGTTGTCCGTCGATGATCTTCTGTGCGGCGCCCATCCCCCGACTGATCCCCAGGCCCGGGCCCTTTTGGCTAGTCGAGCGCTGGAGCCGACGGCGCTGCACAACAACTGCTCAGGCAAGCACACCGGTTTCCTGGCCCTGGCTCTGCACCTGGGCGTGGCACCGGCTGACTACCTCGATCCCATGAGCGAGAGCCAGCGCCGGGTGCGCGCCGCCGTCCTCGAGATGAGCGGCGTGGGGGAGGACGACCTGGGCATGGCGCTGGACGGCTGCAATGCTCCCACCTGGCGTTTGCCGCTCCACGGTTTGGCCACGGCCTTTGCCCGTGTGGCCAATCCGGAGGGGCTCTCCGCCGAGCGCCGGGACGCCTGTGAGCGCATCACGAACTCGGTGGCCGCCAACCCGGTGCTGATCGCCGGTACGCGCCGCCGTATCTGCACGGACATCGCGCGCCTGGCCGGCGGGCGCCTGTTTCCCAAGGGCGGCGCCGAAGGTGTTTACGCCGTGGGCCTGCGCGGAGGAGACCTGGGCCTGGCCCTCAAGATCGATGATGGTTCGACGCGCGGCGTAAATGCCTTGATCAGGGATCTTCTCAGACGCTTTGACTTCGCCACGGAGGAGGAACTCGCGCCCCTGGATTCATGGTCGGGCAGCCCCCTGCAAAACTGGGCCGGCGTGGATGTGGGGCGTACGGAGATCGTGGAATGAGCCCCGGCCCTGGACCGCACCCTCTCGATCCGGATGAGAATGCGCCGGAGGAGGGCGAAGTCGGTGAGGATGAAGAGGGCGACTTTGATTACAGCCAACTTGATCCACTGGATTTTGGACTTGCGCCCCGCGCCAGGCCGCTGACGAGAGGCGACTTCGAGCCGCCGCCGCCGCCGTCCCTGGACGCCGATGCTCACAAGGGAGAGGCTGGACGCTTGTTGTGTTTGTGCGGCAGCGCGGACATGCCGGGGGCGGCGAGTTTGGTGGCCAAGAGTGCTTTGCGCATGGGGGCCGGACTCGTCACGGTGGGGTACCTCGATGTGGCGCTCCGGGATGCGGTGGCGGCCCAATGCGTCGAGGCGACCTTCCTCGATCTAACGGACCTGGAGGCACCCGGAGACTTGGCGCAGATCCTGTCCGGGCGCGCGGATCACGCGGTTGTTCTCGGGCCCGGCTTGGGCCAGTCCCCGGCCGCGGTTTCCCTGGTGCGCGACTACTTCGCCTGCGAGGCGCGTCCCACGGTGCTCGACGCCGACGGACTGAACATCATCAGCGAGCACCTTGACTGGCTGGCTGACTACGGTGCGCCGCTGATTATCACTCCCCATGCGGGAGAGGCCCGGCGCCTGCTCGGTAGGCCCGTTGCCAACGACCCCACCGAGCGCAGCGCCAGCGCCCGCGAGTTGGCGGCGAGCGTCGGCGCCATCTGCTGTCTCAAGGGAGCGTGGACGGTGATCAGCGACAGCGCGAATACCAATGTGAACCTGACGGGCAATCCGGGCCTGGCGACGGCGGGCAGTGGCGATGTGCTGTCGGGCGTGATCGGAGCACTCTTGGCGGCGTCGGTCGTGCGCGGCGGCGCTTTCTTTCCGCCCTTTGAAGCGGCGCGCTGCGGTGTCTTCATCCATGGGATTGCCGGTGATATGGCCTCCCATGAACTGGGCGAGTTGGGCGTGATCGCCTCCGATCTGTTAGATGCCCTGCCCATCGCCACCAGCCTTGTGGAGGGGCGTTACGAGCAGGATGACCAGGACGATGGGGGCAGTGCCCAAGCCTGAGCCGCTCGGTGGCCATGTCGGCGGCCGCCTTTTGTTTCTGCGCAAGGCGTGCCCGCCTCTCGTCGTTGTTCTGTCGCTTGCGGGGCATGCGGCTAGAGCTGTGGGCGCACCGCAACTTACCGGGGACGACCAACATGAGGTAGCGGAGAGCGAAAACGGCGTGCGCCGCGAATGGCGCACGCGTCGTTGGGCGTTGGACCTGGAGCAGTATTCAAAAGAGCTCGCCGCCGCCCTCGCGAGTCCTGCCTGGCAGGAGAGGTACCTGGCCCTCGATGCTCTGGCGCGGGCGCCGCTGCACGCCACCGGAGCAGTTAGTCGCTCCGGCGCGGCACCGAACGGCGCAAGACCGGACGGCGCTGAACCGGGCCGCGCAACACCGGACGGCGCAACACCGGACGGCGCAACACCGGACGGCGCAACACCGGACGGCGCAAGACCGGACGGCGCAAGACCGGACGGCGCTGAACCGGGGAGCGCGAAGCTGCGTGCTGTGGCACAAACGGGCGTGGCCGGAGGAGCAGCGGAGCTTGTGGCCCGGGCCGCCGCTCTGGTGACTGACGAACATCCGAATGTCCGCGCTCGGGCTTTGGCGGCGCTTTCACGCAACCTGCTGGCGGGCCTGGCGAGTTGCAACCAATCCGCGCCGGAGGCCCTGCTCGCCACCGAGCTCCTGACGGAGCTGGCCGGCGATCCCCTGCCTGACACTCGTCTGGCCCTGGCGCACCACTTGGGCTATCGGGCGTTGGCGGAAGAGGACGGGCCAGCTCCGGCGATCTTGCTCGTGCTGACTCGTGACTCGGATGTCAGTGTGCGCGCCCGGGCTCGGCGCGAGCTGGTGGCCCTCGGGCCCGGGGCCGAAGACCAACAGGCCGCGCTGCTGGCGACCCTCTTGGCAGACAACACGGCCGCGGGTCGGGAGCGAGTGACCCGCGCGCTCCTTTCCATGGCCCGCGCGCCCCGTCTTTCGCCGGACCTACTCCTGCGCCTGCGCGGGCTCGTTTCGGATTCGATGCCCGCAGGCCAGCGCCTGTCCCAAGAGGCCCAGTTCGCCGCCGTCGAACTCATCCACCTCGTCAATACGGAGCGCCGTGCCGTACATCGCGATGGGGAGGGCCATCCGGTCCGTCGTCTGGCGGAGGGTTGGTTGGCAGCGGAGCGAGCACCCCATGGGGCGTTGGTGCGCTCTCTCTTGGTGCTCGGGGCGCGGGCCGGTGGCGAGCCGGTGGCTCGGGCGCTCTTGGACATGGTTGTGGATTTGGGGGACAGCGAGGAATGGAGCGCGCCCTTCCCGGATCTCCCGGCGCTTGCGGGGGATCTGGCCCGTGTGCTGCTGGTGGATGGCATCCTCGAAGCCAGTCTGCCCCAGCGGGCGGTTGCACTTCCGGGCACTGCTCGGCTGACGCCGGCGGCCAGTTCGTTGCTCTGGGATCTAGCCGCACTTGAGGCCCATGCTTGGTCGCCGACGGAGTTGGAGCCCTGGTTTGCACGCAGCGCTCCGCCGCTTTCGGACGCGGAAGATGATCCTTGGCTGGATACGCGGCTCGCAATTCTAAACGCCCTGGCGGGCCCCCTGGTGCGCGAGGATCACCACGGTTCGGGCGATCTCCTGGCCCGTTTCCTGGATGATTCCTCGGAGCAGATGGGGGAAGCCGCCTTCCAGGCCCTGTGCGACGCGCCTCGGGCGGAAGTGTGGTTTGCACAACTGCACGCGCATTGGAGCGCGCGCCCGCGCCTGCTGCAGCTCACCATGTTGGAGCTCCTGCCGCGTTCGCCGGCGGCCATCTCGTTCCGGGACGACCTGCTCGCCCTGGGAGCGGAGCCCGCCACGCGCACCATTTCGGTGGTTGAACTCCTGGGCGCATTTCGAGGCGATGCGCAGGTGGCCGCCGCCCTCGACCGCTGGCTCGGTCAATCCTTGGAGCGCCTGGAAGAGGCCGGCACGGAGCTGGCCTTTCGCCGGGCGGAGGGACGGGCTCGGGGAGCCCTGCGCGCTCTGTTGGCGGTGGCCGCTGGGTTACCCGATGGCGGGACGGGAAAGTTGGAGATCGTTGAGCGCCTGTCCACCACCCTTGAGCGCACTCAATACCTCCTGCCGCCGCTGCCGTCCCCGGGCAGCTCGACGGGTGGCGTGAGCGATGGCGGAGTGCCGCAGCTGGAACTGCCCAAGGCCTGCGTGGCTGGGCTCGGGCAACTGGACCTCACCACGGGTGTTGGCCTGAAGGCGCTGGAGGAGTTGGTGGCGGCGGACGAGGGAGCGGGCCTGACCCGTCGCGTGCGCGTGGAGGTCTTCATCGCCTTGGCCAACGCCGGCCGCTTGGCCGGGGCGGGCACGCTGGCGGCGGATTACGCCCATTGCGATGGCGACCTGCGCCTGCGCATCTTGCGCGCCCTGGCCCATTGCGCTCCGCGTGAGTCAACAGGTGGGGCGCAGGCGCCAGGTTTCCTGACGGCGATTCTCAGCGACGGGCGGATGCCCCTGGAGGAGCGGGCCGTGGCCTGTGAGAGTCTGCGCCGTTGGACCATGGGTGCCCTGGAGGCGAGGCAAATCTCACAGGCGCAGGCGGAGCAACTGGGTCTGGAGTTGGCGGGACACCTGCGCAGTTCCATGGGCCTCGACTTGCGTCGCGTGATTCTCGCACAGCTGGAACACATCATCGGAGGCGAGCAGTTGCTCGCGGCCTTTGGTGCGCATCTCGATGTCTCTCTGGCGCGCCTTGCCCCCGGGCCACGCCGGGAAGAGGCCGAGTTGCTCTGGGGAGACTTGTTGGTTGCCGGAGCCAGATTTGACGGGTTGGCGGGACGAGAGCAGCTCTGCCTTTCACGCCCCCTGTCATTGGCGGCGGAAAACCTGGCGGCCCGTTTTGCTGGCGAGCCGCTGGCGGCGGTGACCTTCGCCTGGAGGGCGGAGCTGGCGGCGGCGGAGATACTCCAAGAGCGAGGGCGTTTGGGAGAGGTGCTCGCCGCGGACGATGGACTGCTGTCTCGGCTCGAGGGGCGCCTGCTCCTCGCCCTAGGATCCAATGCCATGGGAGCGGAACCCCGCACCGCGTTCCGCATCTTGGCCGCCGTGCCCGGTGCCCTGTGGGGCGAAGGAGCCGGCGCCTGGGACGGGCGCCGCGCCGGGGAAATCCAGGCCTGTGTGACCCTGGCGCGGATCCACTCCCTGGCCCTGGCCCATGAGAAGCTCTGGTGGCCGGAGGCCGAGGCCCTGGCCTTGGAGATTCTGCACGCCTGGCGCCGAGGAGACCTGCATCGCCAGGTCTTCGATGACTTCGAAGGCGCCTTTGATCCCGTGCGGGGCGTGGATCCCGCGGGCCGCCTTGAGCGCATAATCGAGGAGGCTCGGGCCGCCAAGGCCGGGATGATCCCGCCCGCGTCTTCCCCGCCGCGGCGCGATGGTTAGACTGGGTGCTCTGCTTCGAGCCCCCGCCATATTCCGCGCACCGCAAGCCAGAACCACACCGCATTTCAGATCCACACCGTAATCAAGAACCACACCGTGACCACCACCGACATCAGTACGCCGCCCGGATCCGTTGCCACCCTCGACGACGACATTGGCTTCGTGGCCCTGGTGGACGGCATGCGCCAGGACCACGCCGTCAAGGTCGTCAACAGTGCGCGCATTTCCTACGACAAGCAGCAGGAGGCCTTTGGCGACAAGGACCGCGTGTTGACCAAGTTCCTCTGGGAACACGAACACACCTCGCCCTTCCGCCACTCCTACTACACCTTCCATTGGAAAGCGCCCCTGTTCGTTTTTCGCCAGGCCTTCAAGTATCAGGTCGGCAGCGGTTGGCGCCAATACGAGGTCGACGGCGAGACGGTTTCCCTGGAGGTCTTCGATGTCATGTTCGACACCGATCGCGGTTGCAGTTGGAACGAGGTCAGCGGGCGTTATGTGCAGTGGACTCCGGAGTTCTATGTGCCGCGGGTCATGCGCGCCACCCCGCCCCACGGCAACAAACAAGCCTCTCTGGATCTCGGAGAGGATTGGGATCACGCCGCTGAACGCTCGGCCATGATCGGCGAGTGCGAAGCCACCTTTGCCCGTTACCAGGACCGCATCGAGCGCGGCGTGGCCAAGGAGATCGCGCGCATGGCCTTGCCCCAAAACCTCTACAGCCAAGCCTATTGGACCGTTTCCCTACAGGGCGTACTGCACTTCCTGCACCAACGCCTGAAGCCCGACGCCCAATATGAGATCAGACGCTATGCCCAAGCCGTGCGGGACTTGATCTCTCCCGACCTCGAGCGCCTCGGTATTGAACTGGAAGCGAGCGACTGAACCATGGGAACCCCCGAGCGTTAGGGCTGCACCACTATGTCAGCGCTCCTCCAACTAGCCCCTGTTCTCCTCGCTCTGCCTCTGGTGGCGCATTCCGCCCATCGAATACAGGATGAAGGTGGACTGTCAGGGCCGCCATCAGCGGATCAGGCCGCCCTGGCGGGGCTCTTCGGCAAGTCCGGTATTCATTGGGACTACTCGCGCCAACTGTGTTCCATTCCGGCCAAGGTCGGGGTCACCAGCGAGTTGCTCGAATACCTGCTCGTGGCGCCCCATGGGGCAGCCCACGAGAGTCTGCTTTTGACCGATATCCAACCGTCCCTGCTCAACACGGCACTCCTGGCCTTGGGAGTCGAGCCGGGCTCCAACGCCAGTTGGATTCCAGCCGATCCCATGCCCTCGGAGGAGGAGCTCATGGCCGGCGCCAGCCCCTATGCCCTGACCCTGCCCCAGGGCGATGGCTTCTATCCCTATGTGGCTTGGCGCGAGGGCGAAGAGACCTATTTCTATCGCTTGGAGGACCTGCTGCGCAATCTGGCCAGCGGGCGCGCCATGCGCCGTCATCGCTGGGTGTTTCTCGGCTCGCGCATGTTGCCCGGGCGCGGGAGCGATGCTGACCAGGAAGTCTTTGCCGCCGACATGGAGGGCAACCTGATCAATGTGGCCTTCTTCGCCCAGGGCAACACGCTGCTGACGCCGGCTCTGGACGCGTGCATGGAGCAGACCATTTGGATGGGCAATGCCTGGTTGCTGCCGCCCCGGGAAAGTCCGGTGGAGTTCATCCTCTCGCGCGCGCCCCTGGAGACCGTGCCCAGCGGTGTGCGGGAACGCCTGCCCCTGGCGGTGGCCTTGCCAGCATCCTCCCCTCACGGCGCCGGGGGAATTGGCGGAGGGCGCTGATTCCGAAGCGGGAAACTGATGGCTGAACCGGAGCGGACTGCTGGCACTGATCCGGGCTCAGGGCTTTATGGCGTGGCGCGTACCGGTGAGGTGGGCACCGGCGAGGAAGCCGACGCGGCCGGCGATCCGGATTCCTCTGCCGCCCACGGCATCGCCCCGCTCCTGCAGCGTGCCCACCGGGCGGTGAGTCTGGCTCGCGTGGCGGAGTCGGTGCTGCTCTCCGCCACGGCCCTGCTTTGCGTCCTGGCGGCGGTGGTGGGATCGGGCGGCGAACTGGCCCAGCCCTCGTCCTGGGCCGTGGCCCTCTTGTGTGCTCTCTTGGCGGCGGGCAGTTGGTGGCTGGAAAAGCGCCCCCGGCCGACCCGGTTAGCTTCCAGCGTAGATGGGAAACTCGGCCTGGGGGGCAGCTTCGTGACGGCCTGGGAGGCGGAATCCGGCTGCGCCGGAGGCGGTGGTCCCCTGGCCCGTTTGCTGTCCGCCCGCCTGCGGGGGCGTGTTTCCCAGCGCCAGGTGCTGGCCGCTGCCCTGCCGCGCTCGCTGCCCTTTGCCGCCCTGCCATTCCTCGGCGCCGGCCTCCTGGCGCTGGCCATCGAAGGCAGCAGGCCGCAGCGGGCCGTGCCCTGGATGGGGGAACTGTCCGGACCCCTGGTCATGGAACTGGAGCTGGCCCGGGGCCTTTTGGGTGGGGGAGGGGAACTGGCCGGGGAGTTGCCGCCGCATGTGGCCGGGGAGGCTGAGCGCCTGGCCCGGGCGGCCTTGGCTTCAGGCGCGGCCCTTGAACGAGCCCTGGCCAGGGATGCTGACGATGTGGCAACGCTGGCGCCACCGACGCGCGCTTTGCAGGAGCAGCTGGGGGAGTTGGCCCGCCTGCTGCCGCCTGAGAGCGCGGCCGGGGCGGCGACAGAGCGGGCTCTGTCCTTGACGGATGCCATGGCCATGGCCCTGGGCCTGGAGGCCGTTGCCGCGCCCGCCGGGGAGCTGCGTGCTGATGGAGGCGGGCCAGGTGGTGAAAGCGGTGAGGATGACGGGCAACCCCCGGCGCTTGGTGGTTCGGGAGAAGTTGCCACGGGTGCACAGTTGGCTAGCGGCGAGGCCGGCCAGAGAGAGGACGGACCGGGGCATGGAGAGGGGGCTGGGACAACGCTATCCTCTGCCGGCAACCCCGAGGCCCAGGCTCCAGCGGCCCAGGAAGGGGCTGTCAGCGGCCGTTGGTGGCCCGGGCACCTTGACGGCATCGTGCGCCGCTGGGGCACCTCCGAGCGTGGGCCAGTTGAGCCCCGCTGACAAGTAATCACGGCCACCCGACACCAGATCCTCCCATGAAACCGAACTCCTCTCAGAGATCCCCGGAGCGCGTCCCGCGCCGCGTGGGCCTGTGGCTCGTGGGGGGGCGCGGGGCCATCTCGACCTGTGTGGCCTATGGGCTTTCGGGCCTGACCCGCGGGCTGTTGGAACCGGTGGGGCTGGTGACGGCTCGCGGACCGTTGGCGGCCCTGGACCTGCTGTCCCCCGAGGCCTTCGTCCTCGGCGGCCATGATGTTTGCGTGCGCGGGCTCTCCCGGGGGGCGGCGGAGCTCGTCAAGAACGGTGTCCTGGGGGCGGAACTGGTGGAAAGCGGGGCGGATGACGCGGCGGCCTATGAGGCGCGTCTGCGCCCGGGCCTGCTCGACGGGCCGGATGTGGGCATGGCGGACCTCGATCCCCGTTCAGCGGAACTCGGCGCCGCGCCGCCGCGGGAGCAGATCGCGGCCCTCGTCAGGGACCTGAAGAACTTCGCTGCCAGCGAGCAGCTCGACCACACGGTGGTTGTCAACTTGGCCAGCACGGAAGCGGGCCACGCGCCCCAGGCCGAGTGGCAGGAGCTGGCCATGTTCGAAGAGGCCCTGGACCGCGGCCAGGCCCAACCGGCCTCCGTCCTCTACGCCTATGCAGCTTTCCAGGCCGGCTGTTCCTTCGTCAACTTCACCCCCAGCCACGGGGCCTCTTCGCCCGCCCTGCGCGCCTATGCGAAACAAGAGGGTCTGCCCCATTGCGGCAGCGACGGCAAGACCGGCGAGACACTGGTCAAGACGGTCTTGGCGCCCCTCTTCCGCGACCGCGCCCTCAAGGTGCTCTCCTGGCAGGGCTACAACATGCTCGGCAACCGCGACGGCGAGGTGCTGCGCTCGGAGACCCACAAGCAGGCCAAGCTAGATAACAAGGACGAGGCCCTGCGCTCGATCCTGGGAGAGTCTGACATGCACTCCCATGTGGGCATCGATTTCGTGCCGTCCCTCACGGATTGGAAAACCGCCTGGGACTTCATCCACTTCGAGGGTTTTCTCGGCGCCCGCATGTCACTGCAGTTCACCTGGGCTGGCAGCGACTCTGCTCTGGCGGCGCCCCTGGTCATCGATCTGGCGCGTCTGGCGGAGTTCGCCGCGCGTCAAGGTGAAACCGGTGTGATGGAACACACGGCGAGCTTCTTCAAGGCGCCTCTGGCGGCGGCTCCGGAGACCGGCACCGCCGAGCACGACTTCCATCGCCAGATGGATGCGCTGCTGCGCTATGCGGCTCGGTACGGCTGAGGCGCACAGCAACGCCAGGGCCTTGGCCCATGGAGTCCGGCGTCTCTCTGCCAAGCCTGACCTGATGGGCCAAGCCTGACCTGATGGGCCAAGGCCCTGGGCCGTCGACTCAGCGGTCGCCGGTTTGGCGCATGCCGTGTCCGCCGCCCTGCCGCTGGGAGGAGCCGCTGCTGCCGCTTCCGCCGCTTCCGCCGCTAGAGGAGCTGGAGTCCGAGCGGCCGTCGGCAACGATCGAAATGTCGCCGGCCTCGACGAGTTTCTTGACCGCCGGGAACTCCGCTGCCTTGGGAGAGATTTGTCCCATTTTGCCCGGGCCGAGGCGCAGCTTCTTTCCCCCGGGCAGGGGGATGGCGAGGGGACGCTTGGTTTGATTGGTGATATCCATGGTTGCTCCTGCGTGGGCTACTATAGCGGCGGCGCGGCGCTGATGGGAGTCGACCTTGGGTCTACTTGAGGGGCCTGATCGATAACCCGCCGGAAGCGCGCAGCTCAATGGCGTAGCTCTGGCCCGGCCGCATTTCCATAAACGGTGCCTCGCCGTGGATGGCGCGCACGCCGTGTAGAGCCGCCAGGTCAGAGTCGTTGGCGTAATCCCAGAAACGAGCCCAGAGCTCTGTGAAAAGCGGCTCCGGCAGGGAATCATCGGCAAAGGCCGCTGGGCGGGCGTTAGGGGAATCCAAGGCGAAGCCGGCACTCGGAGCTGTGTCCTCGCCAAAGACGCGCTTGAAAAGGCACACGGATGTTCCCCGCAGGGCATCCCCGCCTTCGATGAAGTCATCGGCGAATTTGATAACCAGGGCTTCCAGGTAGACAAGGCGTCCGTGGACCGAGAAGGTCTGGCCGTCCCCGAGTTGCTCTCCGTCCTCATCCAGCTCCACAAACCGCAGGTGAGTTTCAGTGGGATCCAGCCGTGATGTGCCGAGCACGTCGATGCGCGCCAGGCGGTGATTGGTCTTGAGCAGGGCCCGCGCCACTTCCAGTTCATCCACGCGCCGCAGCGCCTCGGCTGCCTCGTGAGCCAGGCGTTCCGACTCCTCTTGAAGTTCATTCACTTCGACCTGTAGCTGCTGCGTTTGCTCACGCAGGCGCGCCGCCTCCAGCTCGCTCCCCAGTAGCCCTGCCCGCAGGTGCCAACTCCAGCCGCCGAGAATCACCACCAAGCCCGCGAAGACCAGGGTGAAAGTCCATTTGCGCAGTTCCTTGAGCACGGCTCCAGACTAGCCGCCAAGTTGCTTGAAGTCGCGCCCTTGCTCCATCAATCGGCGGCCCAGTTGGCCTGCAGCGCAGTGCGCTCGCCGCTGTGGGGTTCAGTCATCCGATTGTGGAGGCAAATGGGCCTCCCAGGTGGCAACGGTTTCCACTAGGTTTGCCTGCACTTCGGCCTCGCTCAGGTCGTCTCGCTTGCGGACTAGGAAGCTGTGGTCGGCGCCGTCGAAGATTGCCAGGGTGGCGGAGCCAGCGTAGCTCTCCAGGGATTTGCCGAGTAAATCCAGTTGGCAGAGACTGTCGCGGGTTCCCTGCAGGAAGAGGCTAGGCATGGACAGCTTCGGGAAGTGCGCATCTCGCAGCCGCTGTGGCTTGCCAGCGGGGTGGAGCGGATACCCAAAGAGGATGAGTCCAGCGCAGGTGCTGGAGGCGAAGGGGTGGCTCCCAGGTGGTGTTGCAAGCTCGC
The DNA here is from genome assembly GCA_002686595.1 of Planctomycetota bacterium. Classification (GTDB taxonomy): domain Bacteria; phylum Planctomycetota; class UBA1135; order UBA1135. Next base: position 17,863 of record NYXZ01000111.1, read on the forward strand.
GTGCGCCGGCCGCTAGCAGGGTTGAGACACGCCCGCCCATGGATTTACCCGAGAGCAAGACAGGGCGCCCGGCGGTGTGCTCCCGCAGGAGCTTGAGAGCGCTCCGGTGGGCAGCGGCCAGGGCCGGTAGGCGGTCCGGAGGCAAGCGGCGTTCTTCTGCTCGGGCCCGGGCCATGTAGGGGTACTCGAAGCGCATGACCGGGAAGCCAACGGCGGCCAGGCCGGTGGCGATGCTCTCCATGAACGGGTGTTCCATGGGGGCACCGGCGCCGTGGGCCAGCAGGATGGCCCGGTTGCGCTCTTCCGTGTTAGGGCCCGGGCGATCGAGGATTGCCCGGGCCTGCGACACCCGCGGGTGGTCGAGTTTGAAGGTGAGCTGCTCGCGCGGCATCAGGGCAGGGTACTGACCAGCGGCCCGTGCCGTACACTGTGGCGGTGAAACCCCAACGACACCAGGCACCCAAGCTGCAGACGAGCACCCTTTGGTATCACCCCTCGGCCCAGTATGGAGACGAGGTGCTCGGATTGCGCGGCTACGAGGGAGCCACGCCACCCTGGGTGATATGGAATTTGCTCGAGCGCTACACGCGGCCAGATGACCTGGTGATCGATCCATTCTGCGGCGGGGGGACGACCCTCGATGTGGCCAGTAGCCTCGACCGGCGCTCCCAGGGCTTTGACATCTCCCCAGTACGCGAGGACATCGCCCGGGCCGATGCTCGCAACCTGCCGCTGGAAGACGAAAGCGCCGACTTCGTGTTCATGGATCCGCCCTATTCGACTCACATCAAGTACTCGGACGATCCGAACTGCATCGGGCGTCTGTCTGCCTTCGATGAGGAGTACTTCGAGGCCCTCGACCGTGTTTTTGCCGAGGCCCAGCGCATCCTGCGCCAGCGGCGTTACCTGGCAGTGTTTGTGGGCGACACCTTCAAGAAAAAGCGCGGCTTCGTGGGTGTTGGTGCGCGCCTTTTCTTTCACCTGTCCGAGCGTTTTACGGCGGTGGACCAGGTGGCTGTAGTGCGCGGGAATCGCAAGCTGGAAACGCCGCGCTTCCACAGCGAGGCGGCCAAGGGAAACTTCTTCCTGCGCGGCTTCACGCACCTTCTGATTTTCAAAAAGCAGGACACAGCGGAATAGTGAGCATGCCAGCTGGACAGGCCCGCAAACTGCCCGGCACTTTTTTCACGCGTCCGGCGGAGGTCGTGGCGCGGGACCTCTTGGGGCGTGTCCTGGTCCACGAGAGCGGGGACGGGCGCGCTTCGGGAGTGATCGTGGAAGCCGAGGCCTACTTGCCAGCGGGGGATCCCGCCAGCCATGCCCAGCGCGGGCCGACGGCGCGCAATGCCTCCATGTTTCTTGAGGGCGGGCACGCCTATGTCTACCTGATCTATGGCCTGCACCTGTGTTTCAATGTGGTCAGCGGTCGAGCTGGCTCGGGCGAGGCGGTGCTTATCCGCGCCCTCGAACCTCTGGAGGGTCGGCCCTTGATGGAAGCCCGTCGGGGCCAGCCAATGCTCTGCACTGGGCCCGCCCGCTTGGTCCAGGCCCTTGGGATTCAGCGTGAACATGACGGTTGCGAGCTGCAAGCGGGCCCGTTGCAGTTGCTGGCTGGATCGCCCGTGCCAAATGGGGCCGTGGGCCGCGGGCCGCGCATTGGGATCAGCCGCGGCCTGGAACTACCCCTGCGCTTTTTCATCAAGGGCAACCCCTGCATTTCCCGCTGACCGATTCCCCGCGCTCTCTCCAAGCGCTAGGTTCGGCGTCCATGAAGGCGTTTGCAGCAATCGGGGTCATGGCCCTCTCTTCTGTACTGGGCGCGGGGTCCGCCTTGGCCAGCGAAGTTGCGGGCGGCGGCCCGCTGCCGCCTGACTCCGCCGAGCTGGGCTGGAAGGCCAGCGGCAGCCTGGGACTTTCCACGGCCACGGGAAACACGGAGAAACGTTCCATGAATGCGGTCTTCGACGCTGAGCTGCGCCGCGAGCGCGATCGCGTCAGCACCGGCTGCTGGTGGCGCTATGCCGACCAGGAAAACGCCAGCACCGGGGAGACGGATCTCACCGAACGCAAGAGCGGCATCAAGGGCAAGTACGACCGCTTCGTCAGCGAGCGTACCTACTGGTTGCTGAACGCGGGCCTGGATGGGGACAAGCTGGCGGGTCTTGACCGCCGCACGACCGCCGGCCTGGGCCTCGGCTATCAGTTCGAGGAGAGCGACAAGTGGACGGCCTCCGCGGAGCTGGGCCTCAACTGGTTTCAGGAGATTTTCGCAGCGGCGGAAGACCAGGAGTACATGACCCTGCGTCTAGCTGGCAAGTGGGAGCGAAAAAACGCCGGGGACTGGACCCTCTCCCAGAGCGCCGAGCTTTTCCCCAGTGTCGAGGATTCCGATGACATTTACAGCAAGCTCGATTCCCGGTTGCGCTACGACCTGAGCGAAAAGCTCTACGGTCAACTGCAATGGGTGGTGGACTGGGACAACACTCCCGCCGACGCCCAAGAGCGCCTGGATCAGACCTGGCTGTTCACCGTGGGATGGAGCCTGTAACCGACACGTCGACGAGCCATGTCAGATCCCCAGCAGTTGGCCGGCGCCCTCTTTCTGGCTGCCCTGGTGGGCGGCCTGCCCCTCTTCTTCCGGCGCTGGACCGAGCGCGGCCTGCACGGTTTCGTAGCCCTGGCCGCCGGGGTCTTCCTGGGCAGTATCTTCCTGCACCTCTTGCCGGAACTCGTGGGGGTCGGCGCCGGTGAAGAGCACCTGGGGCACGGGCACCCAGTCAGCCCAGCCTCTTCCTTATTAGGAGGCCTGGCGCCCTGGGGAGCCCTTCTGGGCGGCTTCCTGCTCCTGTTGGTCATCGAGAAGAGCGGCCTGGCGCGCAGCGCCGACGCCGATCAGCACCAGGTCCTGTGGTCCGCCACGACCCTCGGCCTCAGCCTGCATGCCCTGACCACCGGCGTGGGCCTTTCGGCCCTGGCCACCGGCGCCCCGTCCAGCAGTCCCACCCTGGGACCCCTGTTCCTGGCCGTGCTCCTGCACAAGGCCGTGGAGACGTTTTCCCTGGCAACGGTCATGCGCCTCGGTGGCCTGGGCGTGAAGCAGACCTGTCTGGGCGTGACGCTCTTCGCCCTAGTGACGCCCGTCGGTCTCTTGGCCGGCGGAGGCCTACTCGCCGCCCACCCGGACCTCTTCCCCCTGGCCCTGGGTTTCGCCGCCGGCACCTTCCTCTATGTCTCCTTCCTCGACCTTCTGCCGGAAGTCTTCCACGGCGAGGGCGAACGCCGGCGCAATATCTCCTTGGTCGGCCTGGGCCTGGCCCTGACCGCCATCCCCCTGCCGCAACTCGAATCACAGGGCACCTTCGCCCGCGCTGTCCTGGACGAGGGCCTGGGTGTCTTCACCAGCATGGCCCCCTTTCTCCTGCTCGGATTCCTGGCGGCTGGCATCGTCTCGCGCTTCCTGAAACCCGGCAGCATCTCCCGGCTCCTGGCCGGTGACGACGCGGCTTCGGTGGCCCGCGCCTCTATCATCGGCGCGCCCCTGCCCCTGTGTTCCTGTTCGGTCTTGCCCGTGGCCGCCACCCTGCGCCAGAGCGGAGCCAGCCGCGGCGCCACCTCCGCCTTCCTGATTGCCACGCCGGAAACCGGAGTCGATTCGGTGACGGTCACCGCCGCCCTGCTCGATCCGATCCTGACCGTCGTGCGCCCCCTGGCCGCCATCCTCTCCGCCTTCGTGACCGGCACCCTGGTCAACCTGTTCCTGAAGAAGCACCCGGCCCGTGAAGCAGCTGACGAGGATGTCCAGCTCGGAGGCGACTGTTGCGCCGCCGAAGAAGCCCACGACCATCCCCAGCCCACGGGCTTCCTGCGCGGCGCCCTGCACCACGGTTTCGTGGAGGTCCTCGACGACCTGACGCCGCTCCTCTTGGCGGGTCTGGCGGCCTCCGCCATTCTCTCGGCCCTGCTCCCCGCCAGCCTCTTGGCTTCCCCGACAGCCCAGGGCTTGTCGGGTCATCTGATCATGCTGGCCGTGGGCATTCCGATTTACGTCTGCGCCGCTGCCTCCACGCCCATCGCCGCCTCCCTGGTACTGAAGGGACTCAGCCCCGGCGCGGCCCTGGTCTTCCTGTTGGCCAGCCCCGCCACCAATCTCGGTTCCCTGGCGGTCCTGACGCGCATCCTGGGACGGGGAGCGGCCATCGTGCACCTCGCGGCCCTGGCCGCCGTCACCTTGGCTCTGGGCTTGGCAGTGGACTGGCTGTACACCGCCTGTGGCTGGACCGCCTTCGCGCGTTTGGGGGGCGAACACGAAATGCTGCCGGCCTGGCTGACCAATGCCAGCGCCGTGCTGCTGGCAGTCCTGATGGCGCTCTCCCTGCTCAGGTCCCGGACGAGCCCATGATGTGGAAACCGGCGTCCACGAAGATCGTGGAACCGGTGATGCCGCTGCCGTGGGGACCGCACAGGAAGAGGCAGGTGTCGCCCACTTCCTCGGCGGTCACATTGCGCCGCAGGGGCGCGATCTCCGCAATGCGTTCCACCATGGAGGAGAAGTCCTTGACGCCAGAGGCGGAGAGCGTGCGGATCGGTCCGGCGCTAATGGCGTTGACGCGAATACCCCGCGGCCCCAGGTCAGCGGCCAGATAGCGCACGCTGGCCTCCAGGGCTGCCTTGGCGATGCCCATCACGTTGTAGTTGCGCACGACCCGTTCGGAGCCGATGTAGGTCAAGGTGCAAATGGAACCCTCGCGGCCTTCCATGAGCGGCAGGGCGCGGCGCGTGATGGCCGTCAGGGAGTAGGCGGACACCTCGTGGGCCAACATGTAGCCGTCCTTGCTGGTGTGGTAGAAGTCGCCCTGGAGTTCGTCGCGTTTGGCAAAGGCCACGGCGTGGACGACGGTGTCCAGGTAGCCGAACTCGTCGGCGATGACCTTGAAGGCCGCATCCACATCCTCGGGCTTGGTCACATCGCAGGGCACAACGATGGAACCTTCGACCTCCGCCGCCAGGGCGCGCACATTCTGCTCCAGGCGTTCGCCCACATAGGTGAAGCACAGGCGCATCCCAGCGTCCGCCAGGGAGCGGGCGCAGGCCCAGGCCAGGGAACGCTTGTTGGCGACGCCGAAGATGACGCCGGTTTTGCCAGCGAGGAGTTTTTCCATGGGGACGGGAGCCGCTCTTGGGCTCGAAACAATGGGGTGAGCGGAGTGGGCGCGGGGAGAGGTCTGGAGGCGAGCGCTGGTCGGTACGGTGGGCGCCGACCAGGGCGGAGCATAAGCAGGCGGCAGGTGGCGATCCACGCCGCCCTGCGCCTTCCTCCGACTTCAGAAGTGGGGAATCCAGGCGACGCCCTGGGGCCCGAGGTGAAATGCGGCGGAGTCAGCGCTCCTTCGCTGAATCGTAATAGCAAGCCTAAGTTTGGTTGCCCTAGAGCGTTAGGGTACTTACCCCCGCGAGCGAAGGCGCCGCGAGGGACCAGGGGTATTCGCCCTAAGAGCCGGGAAAGGTGAATTCCCTATCCTGCTTGATCTTGGAGCCAAGCCCGGAGCAGTGAGGTTCCCGGTCGAGGTCCAGAGAAGGAGCCTTCCATGAACAAAACGATGCGGGTGCGCTCGGACGAACGGGGAGTTCGTTGGCGCGCCATACTGTCCGGGGCGAGTTCGCGGGTCGTCTTGAGTCGCCTTGTGAACCACGATCCCCTGGGCCTGGCGGAGGTGGTGGCTGAGCGCTTGGAGGCCGGCGCCTGGCTCTTGGATGGAGAGCGTGTCCTGTTGCGTTCAGTGGCCCTGTGCGCCCGCCGCGCCAGTCGCTATCACGGTCGCCCGGAGCTGTCGAACTGGTTGGCCAACCTGGTGGACGAGGCCGTGGGGCAGATTATCGACGAAGACGGTCAAGCGGAGCTGACCGGGGCGGCTCGGGAGCCAGCGGTCTATCGTGACCTGGCCCTGCCCCTGGGCCTGGAGCCGACGGCCATGGGGGCGGCTTGCAGTGCATTCAATGGGCGCCCCCGGGAGGAACGCCGGGCCTTCTTCAGCTTGGTCCTCGCCGGTCTGTCCCTGGACGAGGCCGCGGCCCGGGATTCGGAGGCTCCCACGGCCCTCGCCCGCCGGGCGCGACGGGCCTTGGATGCGATTATGGGTGGGGCCGTGGACGATTGCGGCGGGCTACCCGGCCAGTTGAATCTCCTTGCCGAGGGCGAGAGCGGCGCCGGTTTCTCGCAACTTGAGAGCTCCCTGGGAACCGCGCCATGAATGACCGCTTGGACCTGGAGCGACGCCTGATCGAGGCCAAACTGTCAGAACTCGTGCCCCGCGGTGAGCGACCTCCCGCCATGCCCGGGGCTGGGACGGCCCAGGGCGAGTTGAGTTATCTCCATGGCAAGGAGCTGGGTTTGTTGGCGGCGGAGGCGGAGAGGGTGCTCTCGGCGGCGGCGGAGCTCGGCCCGAGTGCCCGCGCCGAGTTGGATTTACGGGCGCGCGTATGGCTAGTGGCTTGGAATGCGGAGCGCGGGGAATACGCAGGTGCCGAGCCCCGCGTCCTGGCGCGTTTGGAGGAGTTGAGGCGGGGTTTGGAGTACCTGCTACAGGGAGAAGATGGGGGCAGCCATGCGTCAAGCTGCTGATGATCCCCTGGACTTGCTGCTGCCGGAGGCGGATTCCGAAACCCGTGGCCGAGTGCGCCGCGTGACGACTTTTCTGCGGTTGCTCACCAATGATCGGGACGCCAGGTGGGCGGCGCCGGCTCGGGTCAACTTGGAACTCGCTCGCCATGAGCTGGAGATCCAAGGTCGGCGGCGCGTGCTGGCCGCTCTGACGGACCTCTTGATCCACCATGTGAACTCCGCCGTGGGCGCGGACTCGTTTCTGTGGTGCGGCGAAGCAGGCCTGGAGTACGGCAGTGCTTGGCGTGTGCTGGCGGATCACAACGAGGATCTGCCGGTGCCGGTGGAGGTGCCCGGGCCCGGTGAGGGCGTGCTCTCGGTGGCCGAGAGGCTGCTGGAGGCGGCGGCGACCATCGGACTGTCGTCGGGGGAGTGCGAGCTATGGCGGGCGCGATTGGAGCACGCCGCCGCTGGCTTGGCGGGGACTGGGCCAGGGCGCGAGGGTGCACCTGTCGGGGGGGCCGCCGGCCGAACGGAAGCCGAAGAGGCGTTTGGCAAGCTCTGCGATGTGGAGCAGGGGGAGCAGTTGGAGTTGGCCCTGGCGGGGCTCGCCGAGTGCCTGCTGGATCGCGGGGCCGTGTCGTTGGCGCGGCGGTTGTTGGAGGAACACGGGGCTGCCGACGGTGCTCCGCGCCTGCGCCGGCTGGCGGCCTGGAGCGAGTTGTTGGCCGGAGATCCGGCGTCGGCCCGCGAACTCTCGGCCCAACTTCCAGCCTGGGATGGGCGCTTGCCCGGACCCCTTGCTGACCTGCGCACGGAGCGCCCCGAATGGCTGCCGCTCCTCTCTGGCCGTCGCGCCCCACCGAGTGCGGGTTGGAGGCCGCCCCTGGCTACGGACGGGCGGCCTCCCGGACGGCGCCTCTCCTTCGGCGCCTCGGCCTTTGTCGTCGTGTTGTTCCGAAAGGGAGCGCGGGACATCCTCCACAGCGATCTGGCCCCGGCCTTGGCGGGTGAACTGGATACCTTCATCCGAGAGCGGGAGGGAACCTCCGCCGTGCCCGGTGAGGCGGAGCACGAGCTCGTGACCAGTGGCCGCGCCCTGCGCCTGCGCCGCGGCCAGGGCGGCATCCGTGCGGCCCTGGCGCGCACGAGTGCCAAGGGCCTGGCTCTGATGCCGATCCTCGATGGCGAGGGGGAAGTCGCTGGCTGGCTGCACCTGGAAACGGAACACCACCTCTTGCCGAGCCAGCGCGCCCTCGAAAACCTGGCCGCGGCCTGGCGCCGCCCCGTGCTGGAGGCTCTGGCCGGGGCCAGCCCCTGTCCGGGACAGGAACTCGGCACCGCCCAGGCCAGGCGGCAGCCGCCGGCGGACCCGCGGGAGGAGGTCTTTCGCAGCCTGATACCCGGCTTGGCCCTGAAGACCCGCCAGCGGCACTGGTGGGGTTTTTCCCTGGAGGATGGTGAGCTCCAGGCGGTGGCCGAGGGCGGCGGTGGAATCGGTTGCGGCACGCCCTCCACGGCTAGCCGCATCCTGCGCCGCGTCATCTCGTCCGGGGGCCCGGTCTTCTTTGACGAGGAGGACCCCAGCCTGTCACTGCATCCCAAATCGCAATCCGGCCTGGCCGTGCCCCTGGTAGTGGGGCGCGATTTGGTGGGCATCCTGGCCGTGGAATCGACCCGCGCCCGGGATGTGGGGGACGGAGATGTGAAGCGCCTGACGGGCCCCGTGGGAGCCCGGGCCCTGGCCCTGCGCCTGGCGCAGTTCCGCCGTTGGCACCTGCGGCGTTTCGGATTGGAGGTTTCCTTCTCTCCAGGTGCCCGCGGCTTCGAGGCCTTCGCCCGTCATCTGCGCGATGCGGCGCGATCCAGGGCCCCGGTGGTCCTCTCCGGGCCGCAAGGTGTCGGTAAGGATGTCCTGGCCCGCTGGGTACACTTCGAAGGGCCCGGGCGCGACGGCCCCCTGCGCAAGGTAGAGGCGACCGATTACCTGACCGCCGCCGGGTCCGAGGGCGGCACGCTGGTCGTCGAGGGTCTCGAGGAACTGGCCAAGAGCGACCAGGCGCGCCTGTTGGCCAGGTTGGAGGAAACCCGGCCGGTGGGCGAGCGCCAGGGCGGTGAGGCAGACCAGCGAGTTGTGTTCCTGTTGCGGGCAGCCCTGGACAAGGCCGTGGCCGAGGGCCACATCCGCCCGGACCTCGCCCACCGGCTGGGCCGCTTGCAGTTCATTGTCCCGCCCCTAAGCCGGCGGCGGGGTGAGATTCCCGCCTTGGTGGAGTTTCTTGCCGCGCGCGTGGCCCGGGAAGAGGGCCTGGCTCCGGTGGAGCTCAGCGATCAGGCTCTGGCCGTTTTTTGGCGCCAGAGTTGGGCGGGCAACCTGCGCCAGTTGGAGAGCGTCGTCTACAAACTCGTCCTGCTCCACCACGGCCGCGCCGTGGGCAAGCGCGAGATTCTCGAGATGTCGCAGCGCTTTGCCCTCGGGATCCGGCCGCGCCTTTCCTCGCGCCAACCGCAGCGGGAAGATGTCCTCCAGGCCCTGGATTACACGTGCACCCGCGGCGGGCGTGTCAATAAGACCCGAGCCGCCCTCTACCTCGGTTGGGATCCGGACACGCTCGTCGTGCGCTTGGGTGATTTGGAGTTAGATCCGATCGAACCGGAGCTGCCCCGGGGGTGGTGACAAACGCGCGGCGGTGCCGGACAATGGCGGCATGGCTCGCCCGGACAGAGTACGCGCTCTCACAGAAAGCCTCCTGCGCTGGCTCTTGCTGCCGATCCTGCTGGGGCTGTTACTGGTAGCGGTGTCGGGGAGCTTCGCCGAGCATCCGGCTCGGCACCTCAGCGGTCTGGCCATGGCGGGCCTCGGTTGGCTCTTGGCGGTGGCCCTGGCCCGGTCCACGGGTGGCGAGGAGGCCGCGAATCCGGCCCTAGGTTGGATCCTGCTCGGTTCCCTGGCCCTGCACCTGGTGGCCTGGGGTGGCAACGCACAGCTATCGGACGATGTGCAGCGCTACATCTGGGAAGGGCACTTGGTCCTGGAAGGGGAGAGCCCCTGGGCGGCGGCCCCGGATGCGCCGGAGCGGGCGGCCCAACGGGAGGCGCGTCCCGAGCTGTTCAGGCGCGTCAACCATCCTTCCGTGAGCGCCGCCTATCCACACCTGACCCAGGCCGCCAATGCGTTGGTGGTGGCCGCGGCGGGTGCGACCACGGAGGTCCTCGGCGGGAACGAGCAGCGGCGTGGCCCGGCGGCCATGGGGCTTTTCTACGGCCTTTGGAGTCTGGCGATCAGCTGGCCATTGAGCCGTCTCCTGCGCCGCCGCGGTCTCTCTCCACGCCTCTTGGTCGTCTGGGCTTGGTGTCCACTGGTGCCCCTGGAGTTCGCTGACTCTGCGCACCTGGACAGCCTGGGCATCTTTCTTTTGCTGGCCGCCCTCGACCTCTTCGAAGGAGCCCGTAGCACCTCCGGCGAGCCACAGGATGAATCCGGCCCGCCGGGGGAGAGCGTGGGTGTCCTCCTCCTGGCCGCGGGCATTCTGGTGAAGTTCCTGCCCCTGTGCCTGTTGCCGGCCCTCCTGCGTGGCCGCCGCGCCGGCCAGCGCATGGCGCTCCTGCTCCTGGGCCTCTTGGCCCTGGCGCTCCCCTTTTTGCTCCTGTCCGGCGGCCTCCAAGGTTGGACCACGGGCCTGGGGCAGTACGCCCTGAAATGGGAATCACCCAACCTCCTCTACCGCGTGGTCGAGGGGGCCTTGACGCCCTTCAACAGCTTGGCTCCGGGCACTCCCGCGGAGGCCCTCGGGCGCATCCTGGCGGGTTTGATTTTACTGGCGCTGGCGGTGGGAGCCTGGCGCCTCAGAGTCGAGCCCCTGGAGACCGGCGCCGCCCTGCTGGCCGGCTACCTGCTCCTGTCGCCCACTCTCCATCCCTGGTATCTGACCTGGATCATTCCCTTCCTGGCCTTCCTGCCGGCGGCCCGCGCTCGGCCCTGGCTGTGGTTGATCTTCTGTGCCCCACTGCTCTATTGGCCCCTGACCGAGTACCAGGCCGGTCGCGGCTGGCTCGAACCCAGTTGGCTCTGGCCGGTGATTGTCCTGCCCTTCGCCGGCCTGTGGTGGGCGGGCCGCCGCCGCCAACTACTGGCGCCACTATTGCCGTGATGAGCTCGTCATGAAGACCTCGGATTTCGACTATCACCTGCCCCCGGAACTGATTGCCCACCAGGCCCGGGAACCACGGGATGCGGCGCGTCTCTTTCTTCACCGGGCGTCGGTTGATGAATCCAGGCACCTGACCGTGGCGCACTTGCCGGAGTTGTTGGAGCCCGGGGATCTCTTGGTCATGAACGACACCCGCGTGCTGCCGGCGCGTCTGCGCGGGCGGCGGAGTAGCGGCGCCGCGGTGGAGTTTTTGTGCCTGCGCCCGCGGGATGACAGAGCCTGGTTGGCCATGGCACGTCCGGCCGCGCGGCTACGCCCCGGGGAGCTCATCGAGCTGGAGGACGGCGAGCACTCGGTCTTGGCGCTGGAGCGCTGCCCAGCAGATGACAGCGAGGCGCCCGGCCTGTGGGCCATCGAGCTCCAACACCGCGAGCTCGGGGCCGTGTCCATCCCTGAGACCTTGGAACGCATCGGCCGCATGCCCTTGCCGCCCTACATTAAGCGCTGGAGCTCAGATGATCCGCAACTGGACAGGGAGCGCTATCAGACTGTTTACGCTACGCGCCCGGGAGCCGTCGCGGCGCCCACGGCTGGTCTGCACTTGACCCGGGAACTCATTGAGCGCTTGGGGCAGGGCGGTGTGGAAACGGCCACTGTTACGCTGCATGTGGGACCGGGCACTTTCAGGCCCGTGACCGCCGAGGATATCGATCGACATGTGATGCACCGTGAGGTGTTTGAGCTATCGGCGGAGACGGCGGCGGCCGTGGCCAGTTGCCGCGCACGCGGCGGGCGCGTGGTGGCTGTGGGGACCACGACCGTGCGCGTCCTGGAGACCTGTGGCCGCGGCCGCGAGGTTGAAGCGCGCCGGGGGGAGACGGACATATTCCTGTACCCGGGCAGGGGGCCGCGGGTGGTGGATGCCTTGCTCACCAACTTCCATTTGCCGCGCAGCACCTTGCTGATGTTGGTGGCTTCCATGATCGGCCGCGAGCGAACTCTACGGCTCTACGGCGAAGCGGTGGAACGCGCCTACCGCTTCTACAGCTATGGCGATGCCATGTTCCTTGAGGGGTAGGTCGGGCTAACCCAAAGCGGCGCGCAAGACCCGGGCGGCGGTCGCCGGGTCCTCTGCCCCCAGGATGGAGCTCGCCACGGCGCAGCGCGTAAGGGGGTGCAGGTCGGCCGCATTGGCCGGTGTAATGCCGCCAATGGGAAAGATCGGTGGAGTCGGGCAACCCTCCTGGGCCACCCAGCATGTTTCCGGCGGAAAAGTCTGGCGCCGATCCGTGGCGGGTTTGGTGTCGCTCGGAAACACCGGGCCCAGGCCCAGGTAATCAACCGGTTGCTCGCCAGCGATAACCACCTGTTTCAGGTTGTGGGTAGAGAGGCCCAGCAGGGCGTCGTTTCCCAAGTAATCACGGGCCTGGGCCGCAGGCATGTCGGACTGGCCCAGGTGTACGCCAGCTAGGCCGTCGGCGGCCAGGGCCGCCGCCACATCCACGCGGTCGTTGACCAGTACTGGAATGTCACGCTCGGTCCCCGCCACGAGTTCCAGTACGGCCAGGCACCACTGCTGGGCTTCTCGGGCAGAAGTGGGAGAGCGTTGGTGGGGTGTCTTGGGGCGCACCTGGATCACATCCACCTGGGGCAGCACGGAGTCCAAGACCTCCAGGGGGTCGCGTTTCCCGCACATGGCGGGCGTGAAGATGAGCATCAAGCGCGCCTCCGCCAGGAGTTGCCGCCGTCCCTGGGGGTTCATCGGGCTAACAGCAGCTGCTGTCGGGCTCACAGCATGCGCTGGTGCCCGGGGCGATATCCGTGCGTTTGACACCTCGCTTGGTCTCAGCCGGGGAGCGCAAGCCGTCGCGCCCACAGTCGAAGAGCGGAGCCTGTTCAGGGTTGGCCTCGAGCAGAGGCGCCACCGGTGTCAGGTGTTTCGCGTAGGGCTCACGGCCGTATATCTCGAAAGTCTTGCGGCAGACAGCGGTGCGTTCACCGCGCGCGAGGGTGTGGCCATCGTCATCAACCACCGCCTGCCAGGGGCCATTGTAGATAACGGCTTCGCCGTGGTCATAGCAGGTCCCTTCCTTGCCCTTGTGTGCCACGACGGTCATGGAGCGGAACTCGATTCCCTGAACAACAGCCCAGGGCTCGCTCTGGTAGGCGACGATTTCAATGCCGTAGAGGCCGGCCTCCTCAAAGGCGGCCAGAAAGCGGTCCTCACGCATGGCGCCTGAGATGCAACCGGACCACAACTCGGGATCGTTTTGGAGTTCGAGGGGCACATCCTCGTCGCAGACGATATCGGAGATGGCGCAACGGCCGCCGCGCTTCAAGACGCGGTGGATCTCATGGAACATGGTGCGTTTGTCGGCATTGCTGACCAGGTTCAGCACGCAGTTGGAGAGCACGATGTCAACCGACTCATCCGCCACCATGGGCTGCTCGGCCCGCAAGCGCGCCTGCTCGCTCTCCAGGTCCGCCAGGCTCTCCGTGTCAGTCACCGGATTGGTGGCCAGGTAGGCATTCAGATCGTCGTGGTCCAGGGCCAAGTCTTGGATTGTGCCGTGGCGGAACTCCGTGTTGTGCCAACCGATGCGTTCGCCGAGTTCAGCCTGCCAGCGGCGGGAGAGGTCCAGCATCTCGGCCGTGGCATCCACGCCGATCACGCGCCCTTCGGCCCCAACAATTTGGCTGGCCATGTAGCAGATCTTGCCGCCACCGGAACCGAGATCGAGCACCACATCCCCAGGGCGCACGAAGCGGCTGGGATCGCCGCAGCCGTAGTCGCGCTCCAGAATCTCGTCGGGGAGCACCTGCAACAGGCTGGCGTCATAGTCCACCGGGCAGCAGAGCTCGGGTACCTGGGTCTGGGCGCCGGTGCCGTAGCGTTGGCGCATGTTGTCGAGGGACTGGGCTTGGGTGGTACTCATGGCGGTCCTTTCGCCGGGGACGGGGTGTCTGTGACAAGCTTGCGGGGCGGCCCAGGCTATCCGGGTTCAGCGGTGGGCGCCATGTAAAGAAGGCGAGCCCGGTACATCCCCATGCACCGGGCTCTGAGCACCAAACAGATCCTTTGCGGGGGATCGTCCCGTTTTCGTTGCTAGGCGGGCCTAGGCCGATTCCTTGCCGCGGCCGTTCTTGCGCGGGCGGCCACCCTTGGGCCGCCGCTGCTTGAGTTCCTCGTTGAAAGCCTGCCAGTCGTCCTTCGAGAAGAGGCGCACCGTGCTACCGCATTCGACGCAGAATGAGTGATCGATGCTCATCAGGTAGTGCACATAGGCATTGCAGCTTTCGCAGTATTTGCGATCGTCGTAGTAGTTCTGGTTGTGTTCCATGTTGCGGTGTCTCGGGTGTTCTTGGTCTCTCTTGCGGGGGACCTAGAGCAAGGCGGTTGCCAAGTGCCACGGGGGGGCTGCGCCACGCCCCCTAAAGTCCGCCCACGAAGGAAGTTGCAAACGGGGGGGCCTCGGCGCTGCCACCGGCGGCTAGTGCGTGCCTGTCGATTCAGATGGACATGGCCGGGGCCGTGGCCCGGCGCCCAGGGGCCCCAGGGACTCCCTTGAAGCGCCAGTCACTAGCGGGTCCAGTTCGCAAGTGACTGTCCGCCAAGGTGATAGGGCCGCGAGTCGGGCCGTGTTCATTCGCTTGGACAGCCAGCAACCATGTCCAGGGGAATGGACATGGCCGCTGGAGCACCTGGCCGCCATCCCCTCCTGCTTCCCCGGAAACGAGAAGGGGGCGGCGACGCTCGCGCGCCGCCGCCCCCATATGACTTTGAGGGTCAGGCCCTGAGCCTGTGGATTCCTACTGGAAGTCCACTGACAGACCGTCGGTGAAGGTGTAGCCCGCGGCGCCGGCGGCGGGATCCCGCAGCCACATGGCGAAGTTCCACTGGGTGCCGGCCGTAATCAAGCCCGTCTGTGACGGCGGGTTGGCCAGGTCGACTACCTTGACGGCGGTGCCGGAGCCATCCATGAAGACCGGCGGGTTCAGGCGGATAATCGGGGCCGAGATACACAGAACGCCGTTCCCGAAGGGGATCGAGGCCTGGTTGGCGCCGTAGATGAAGAGACCCGGCTGGTTGGAGGGGCCGTTCGACATGTCCAGCGTGAAGTTGTTGTCCGCCACGATGCAGCTGCCGGTCCAGTTGATAGTGGCCGTTGCGCCGGTGCTGTTGGGCAGGCTCGTGCAGTAGATCGCGGAAACACATCCTCCGCCGCCATCGCCCACCGCTCGCAACAGGAAGTAGGACGGAATGATGTTGGCCATGTTGTCCAGGACTCCGGAGCCACCCAGGTTGCTGGGATCAAAGACAGCCGGAGCGATTTCGCCCGCTATCCAGGCCTCTCCGCCATAGGGCGTGCCCGTGTCCAAGGGGGACACATACTGACCCGCGCTGTGGGCGATGGAGGCGCCGATGAAGAAGGTGCCGGTCACCGCCGTGTCGGGGATATCGATATCGTTGAGGATGTCGGTGTCCACATTGGCCACGGTGGTGGGGAAGCTGGTCAGCAACACGGCGTCGCTGGGATCCCCGTCATTGGTCGGGTCATCCCACACATAAACATTGGCCGCAGAACCATTACCGGGGCCGTAGCCCTGCCAGAGAGCCGAGCCCCAAGCAGCTTGAATCGTGGCGATCGTATCCGAACCGCCTTCGGCCTCGAAGGAGTGGATCCACGCCATTTCGCCACCATTGGTGAGACCGAGCAGGTCATCTGATGAGCCATCGTCATAGCGGTAGCCATCGTAGGGTGTGAACATGGAAATCGTGAACTGGCCCAAGCCGCCGGAGGCTCCGGGGAAGGTGCCCACACGCAATGTGTAAACCTGGCCAGCGACCGCCGTGAAGGCAATCTGGCTCTGCAGGCCACAGGTGTCGTCGTTACAGGCGATGGCGCCGGCCACGGGACAGCCGGAGCCGTCGTAGGCGGCCAGCTTCGTGTCCACCGTTGTCAGGTTACAAGTCTCGATTACAGCCGTCCCGTCGGAGGTGGCGGTCCACTCATACCAGACATCGAAGTCGATGTCCTGGGTGCCGAAGGCATCACAGAGCACATCCGCGCTGCCGTCCATGGAGGCTGCCGTTGTGTCGAAGTTGAAGGTGCCTTCGCCGGAGATAATGTCCGGGTTGGAGCAGCTGTCGTTCTGGGCCGGAGGCAGCGTGGTAACTGTTAGGTTGCCAGCACCTTGGGCACCGACATAGCCTGCCACTTGCACCATATAAACACCCCCGGCAATGACGGGAGTACTGATGGTGGACTGGAGACCACATGTATCGTCATTGCAGTCCAGCAGGACCGTCGGGCAACCGGAGCCATCCCAAATGGCCATGATTGAGTCGTGCAGGGTGGTGCCGTCACACAGATCCATGACGACCGTGCCCGTGGCGGCCGCTGTCCATTCATACCAAACATCAGCGCTGGCGCTGCCACAGCCAGGGTCGGCATCTAGGCCCGTTCCGCCGGTGTTGTCCACCGCGAAGACGCCGTCGCCAGAAAGGGGCGTGGCGTTGGCGCAGTCGTCATTGCCACTGCCGCCGCCGCCACCACCTTCCGTGATGGTGATCGATCCAGGTCCGCCAGAAGCACCGGGGAAGGTTCCGACGCGCAGCAAATAGCTGTTACCCGCCGTCACCGGGAAGGTGAGCTCGGATTGCAGTCCGCAAGCGTCGTCATTACACCCCAGGATCGGACTGCCACAGCCGCCGTCGTAAGCCGCTATCTTGGTGTCGACGGTGGTTTGGTTACAAGCGCTGACCGTAGCCGTTGCCGTGGAGGCCGCCGTGTAACAGAACCACACATCGAAATCGATCTCCTGGGTGCCGAAGAAGTCACACAGGGGATCGGCAACGCCGTCCATGGAGGCGGCGGTGTTGTCGAAGCTATAGGTGCCTGGTCCGGCGAGGGGTGTGCAGTTTGCACAGTCGTCGTTGCCGCCGCGGGCCGCCGTCTGATGGCTGCTGCCGGCGATGCCCTGAACCTGGGCATAGGCCTCGGATGTCGCCAAGAATGAGGCGGCAATGAGGCAGAGAGTTGTCATTTGCATGGGGGATCTCCTGAGAACCTGGGAGTGGAATGGACAAAGAATGCGGAGCCAGCGGCTTCGAGGTCAGTCCTGGGGAGCGGACCGCTGGCTGCTCATCGAGGGTCTCGATCCTAGCAGGAATGGACAAAATATGGGCAGGCGGGGCCGCCGGGCGCGGATTCTGGGCTGTAATGCCCATTCCCAAGAAAAAGAGGGGCGGCGACGCTCGTGCGCCGCCGCCCCCCGTTTCATTGAAGGGGACAGTTTGTGGGACTAGGTGAGTCCTACTGGAAGTCCACGGACAGGCCGTCCGTGAAGGTGTAGCCCGCTGCGCCGGCGGCGGGATCCCGCAGCCACATGGCGAAGTTCCACTGGGAACCGGCGGTAATCAACCCCGTCTGTGACGGTGGGTTGGCCAGGTCCACAACCTTGCTGGCTGTACCGGCGCCGTCCATGAAGACCGGCGGGTTCAGGCGCAGGATCGGAGCCGAGATACACAGGACGCCGTTCCCGAAGGGGATCGAGGCCTGGTTGGCACCATAGATGAACAGGCCAGGCTGGTTGGCGGGGCCGCCACCCATGTCCAGCGTGAAGTTGTTGTCCGCCACGATGCAGCTACCCGACCAGTTGATCGACGCCGTGGCGCCGGTGCTGTTGGGCAGGCTGGAGCAGTAGACGGAGTCGACGCAACCGCCGCCGCCACCGTCGATGCTGATATCAAAGAAGCCCGCGCCGCCGGCCGCGCCGGGGAAGGAGCCGATACGGAGCAGGTAAACGGTGCCGTTGGTCACCGGGAACATGATCTGGCTGGCGAGGCCGCAGGTGTCGTCATTACAGGCCAACATGGTGCTGCCACAACCGGCGTCGTAGGCGGCAATCTTGGTGTCGCCGCCGGCGCCGTTGCAGGTTTCGACAGTGGCCGTGCCGTTGTCGTCGGCGGTCCACTCGTACCACACATCATTCTCGATGTCCTGGGTGCCGAAGGCATCGCAGAGGATGTCCCCCGAACCGTCCGTCGTGGCGGAAGTGTTGTCGTAGTTGAAGGAACCTTGACCGGCGATCACTTCAGCGTTGGCGCAGTCGTCGTTTTGCGGACCGCCGCCTCCGCCGCCACCTTCAGTGACGTTGAAGACATCTGCTCCGCCGGCGGCACCGGGGAAGGAGCCGACGCGCAGCATGTACACATTGCCGGCGGTGGCCGGGAAACTGATGGTGGACTGGAGACCACATGTATCGTCATTGCAGTCCAGGATGGCTCCACCACAGCTGCCGTCGTAGGCGGCTAGCTTGGTGTCCACGAAACCAGTGCAGGTGTCCACGGTCACCGTGGCCGTCGAGGCGGCGGTGTAGGCGATGTCATTGCGGGTCAAACCGGCAGCCTTGAGCGCCTCATCAAAGGCAAGTTCGGCTGTGGCGCCCA
>NYXZ01000044.1 GCA_002686595.1 Planctomycetota bacterium
CGACGCTGCAAGATGCGAGGGGCTGGCCGAGGTCGTCCACTACCCGGCCAGCCAGGCCGGTCGGTTGCTCTAGGAAAAGGGTTAGGTCGAGAGTGTCTGCAGCTACTTCCAGCTGCCTTGCACGCCAGAGGTAATCACGCCGCTCATAGTCTCCGCTGTGGTCGATACCGAGCTCCATGGGAGACTCTTCGGTTTTCTCGAGCTTCCCGAGGTCGTCCTCTTCATCTGCTGCGTCCTCATCCAGAACTTCGCTATTGGCCAGGGGAATCCTGGCGGATGCGCTCACGGTGTACTTGCCGGCAGTGAGTCCGGAGAGCTCGAAAAGGCCGTTTTCATCGGTCTTCCCGGAGCCGTTTTGCGAGGTGAACATGGCGCTTAGGTCGAACCCGGCGGACTCCCTACTGGCCGTGGCCTGCACGCTTGCCTCCTGGGCCGGGGATCCGTCCGGCCAGCTGACGCTGCCGGCAATCCGGTACCCCTTGTCCAGGACGATTTCCACCTGCTCTAGAACCACGCCCTCCGCCAGCGGCAGCTCCTCGGTTGAACCCGGCAGGAATCCCTGTTTGAAAGCCCCGAGCTTGGAAGGCCTGGGACGCGCTCCCTTGATCTCGAAGCGTCCGTCTTCATCCGTTTCCGCTGCTATGCGCCCCACCATCATTGATGATGTGATCATGTTGGCCATGCCCGCCATTGCTCCGCCCACCTGGATCTTTGTTCCTTCAAGCGGAGCTCGGGATTCGTCAACTACGCGGCCGGAAACGCGCGCCCCGAGCTTGAAGGCAACTGCCAGGTGTCGGTGTTCGGCGGGACCGAATTCCAAGCTATCCTCACTGTGGTCGAGCATCTCAGTGGAAGTGACAGATAGGGAGTAGACCAAATCAGCCGGCAGGCCGCGGAATTCAAATGACGTTTCGTCTTCCATCTCATCGAGGCGTTTGATCGTCGAACCAAAGGAGAACAGACCTCGCAGCCCCGCGCTGTCGTCCTTGTCCTGGCCGCCCAGTTTGGCTCGTAGTTCACCCAGGCCGTGGCCGGCTGCAGCTGGCGGCGTGCACTCACCAGTCAGCCAGGCCCCTGTTTCAACTTCGAGCACAAGCTCTGCCCCGGGGGCGGTCAGGGGCCCTACCTCTCCCTCGCGGAACTGACGTTGATAGAGGTAACGGCCATCTATTGCGGCGTGCAACAAAGCGCCATCGGCGGGCACTGGGAAGCGAAAGGAACCATCGGCGTTCACCGGCCGCCGAGCCCAATGCGCAGTGGGCACGCGTTCCCTTCCGTGCTGCAGCCAAGATGTGGCTTCTTGGTATTCCTCTATCAACAGCCCCTTCAGCTTATTCGTATCGTCCTCGGCCATTTCGGCCTCTCCAAGGAACATCACCAGAAGCTCTGCGCGTTCGTCGGCGGGTATGCCACCAGGTGCGTTTATGCGCCCCTCAATCCACAGCGCTCCCTCCAGGTCGAAGTTCTGTGCGGCGCCTTGCGTGCTGTCAACGGCGGCACGCACATCCAGATCGGCTGAAGTGTTGGCTTCTTCCTCTGGCTCGGCGGGCAGCAGCGTCGAGGGAGAGGTGGCGTCGGCGTCATGCTCGCCCTGCTGCGCCGTAGTCAGTTCCAGGGCTCCAGGGCCTTCTTCTGAAGCGGGATCGAGCAGGCCCGCCAGGCCCCAGAGACCGCCCACGACAAGGATGAAGAGTGCCAGAATCAGGATGCGTCTTGTATTCATGGTTTTGATACGGGCGAGGTGGGAATCGTTTTCGCCCAAGTTGTCTACTTCAGCCGGAGCTTGAGCTTGCGCTCAGTCTGGCCAGCTAGGCGCACGGGCTTGTTGGCCTTATGGCCCTCGTCATCTTCGGCCAACACACGATAGCTGCCAGGTGCCAGGGGGCCAACCTTGTGGGTGGCGAGGCCCAAGCCTCCTTCGCCGTAGATGTCCATGATTTGCGTCAAGCCCAACATCCCATTCACATCACGACCGTTGCTGTCGATGACGCTGATGCTGGCGTCCACGGGGTTGCCGTCGCGATCCTGGAGCGATATCAGCAGCATCGTGCCACTCTCAAGCGAGAGGCTCGCGGGGGTGCTCTCGCCGGCGCGCACGGAGAGCGTCGGGCTGTCGGCGCTGGCTTCGGTGACCGAACGAGCGGAGACCGTGTATTGGCCCGGGGCGATGCCGCCATAGGTGAAGCGGCCCTGGCCATCGGTTTGGGCCATGGAGAAGCGTTCGAGCAGTTTGCCGTCCTGATTGCGCACGAAGAGTGCCGCGCCGGCAGCCGGTCGCCGGGAGTCATCGAGTACGGTTACTTCGATGGAACCCGGGTTCTCGAGCCGAAAGTCCACATCGGCCAGCCATTGGTTTTCGTCCACGCGCAAGGAGCCCCGCGTTACCCGACTGTACTGCGCCTCTCCGCCGAACATGCCGCCCATGGGCATGCCGCCCACGGACAGCGCATAGGTCCCGGGCCGCAGGCCTGGGATGTCATAGCGTCCCTCGCTATCCGCCGCGTTCTCGCTGTATTGACCGCCCATCATCAGGCCGCTTTTCATGGGGCCGTCCACGGTCAGGGTGACCCGGGCTCCGCCGGCTGGCTTGCCGTCGGCTCCAAAGATGCGCCCTGAAATGCGCCCCTCGGGGATGGCAAAGTCGAGGTGCCCCTCCTCCTGTTTTGGGATGTCGCGCCTGAACTCCACGGAAGTCTGCTGGCCAGGTCCGCCGTGGATCTTCTGGATGGCGACCATGTAAAAGCCCGGACCATCGAGCACTGTTTCGAAGTGTCCCTCCTTGTCCACGGAGCACAGGCGCATGCGTTCCATGAGTTTGCCGCCACCAGAGTAGAAAGTGACATTGGCGCCGCTGTAGGGCTCGCCGGCGTGGGTCACCCGGCCGGAAACACGCACGGGATCTTCCGGTGGTGCCCCGAGCACCACATGTGTCTCATCGCCGTCGGTGATCTCGACCATGGTCATCTTCATGGAAGACAACAATCCTCCCATGTTCGCTTCCCCGTCCCCGTCCCCGGTCATCTCTGCCATGTCCATGTCGCGATCAATGGCTACGACTTGCAGTTTGCCCGGATCCAAGTGCTCAATGCGGAATTCGCCGCTCCGGTCGCTTTGCGTGACGCTGGTGGCGAAGGTCCCCATGTTGGTCACAGTGATCATGCGTCCCTGGGCAGGCTTGCCGTCATTGCCGTAGATCACGCCGGTCAAGGTACCGCCCTCAAGCACGGTGAGGTTCACATTGCGTGAAACACCCCCGGCGCTGGCGTCGATAATGACCGACGGGCCGCGGGCGTATTCCTTGCCGTGGGCGTAGAGCGTCAAGGAGCCGGGCGCCAAGCCTTCCAGGCGATAGGAACCATCCTCGGCGCTGGTGGTCTGCGGAGGCTGTGCCCCTCCTTGAGCTCGGCTTTTCCAGGCTGGTTCACCGGTGTCGACAGCGACCATGGCTCCGGCAGCGGGTTCGCCGTTGGGGCCGAAGACGGTGCCTTCAACCACCGCCTCCGCTTGCAGCACGATCAGGAGTGGTTCGGCCCCCTCTTCCTGCGGGAAACTCAGAGCAGAGACCTTGCTGGCACCATAGCCCTTGGCGTTGGCCGTCAAGTCCCAAATACCAGAGGTCAACCCGGAGAGAGCAAAGCTGCCGTCATCAGCGGAGAACTCACCTTGCACCGGCGGCTGGCCTGAGACTCCGAGTGGGCCTTCCACCCGGCGAGAGGCGCTCAAGGAGAACTCCAACACGGGTTCGGCGATGCCATCCACCACGCGGCCGACCAACATGCGTGGCCGCTCAAGTTTCAATACCAAGTCCTCGCCGTTAGGCTTGATGCCCTCCATGCGTGCTGTCCACTGCGCGGGATCTTCAACTTCGTCCGAGGTCTGTTCCTCGGCCGTGGCCACCACGACAAAGGGGCCCTTGCCCAGGCCTGAGACTGTGAATGACCCGTCTGCTTGGCACTGCGCCTCGCCAGACGCGCCCTTGAGGGCATTGAACGCACCCAAGCCGGCCAAGTGAGCCGGGTCAAAGCTGACTTCCACCTCAGCTGTGGGGGCCGGCGTGCCATCTGCCCACAGGACTTGGCCAGCAATCTTGCCACCCGTTTCCAGGATGAGCTCAAGATCGTTCACAGTGTCAGCATCAGCTACGAGGATTGTCTTTCCACTGGCCTCGAGGTACCCATCTGCTTCGGCATGCACTTGGATCTTGCCCGGCATGACCGCGGGCAGGCTGAAACTGCCATCCGCTGCGCTTGTGGCCTTGCGCACGCGCTCACCGCCGACACCAAACCACTCACCTGGCAGGCGAGCTTGTACCTTCGCGCCAGCAATCGCCTGGCCACCCTCTGCGAGTACACGTCCACTCAAAGATGCTCCGATGCTCAGAGACAACTCCAGATGACGGGCCTCACAGGGCGTGAGGTCGTCGAATGTCGTTTGGCTCCCGGCTAGGTCATCGGGCCTGGCACCCAACGTGTATTCCAGACCTGTGGGTACACCACGAAAGACGAACTGACCTTCCTCGTCCGATTCTGTCGAGCGGCTGATCATGGGAATCAGCGCCCCGCTAGTAGTGCTAAAGGTGGAGAGATCTGGCCGCAGGCTGAGCTTGATGCCAGCTAGGTCCACAGCAGAGTTTGTGGGCGGGATTAGCTGCCCGTAAATGCAGGCGCCCACGGTCGGCACGAGCAGTGGCGGAGAGGGGAGCTCTTGGTCCACAAACTCACCATCCCAGGTACTGTCCATGTAGAGTTGATCGCCGATGACCAGGAGGTGTGCCCCAGCTGAATCCACTGGCATTTCGAGAGAGAAACTGCCATCCGGTTCCACCGCGGCGCGCGCGAGGACTTGCCTGTCTGGCGAAGCGGACAAACCAAAGGAAGAGCGGCGAATGAACTTCGCATAGCTGCTGACTTCCTTCAGGGCTAGGACTTCGAGGCCCTCGTCCGCGCCACAGGCGTCGGAGAGGTCCACGCTGCCCGCCAGGGTGAAGGTCTCGCCGCTGATGGCTAGATCGCGCTCCTCCAGGGCGGTCCGGTCAGAGTCGGCCGTTGCCGTGCTCGCCCCGCCTGTGATGTCTTCAACGGTTGGCTCCGCGACCAACTCCGCGCTTTCCTTCCCCCCCGGATTGGCCACCGGGCCGGTGTCACCAACTGTGGCCGGGTCCGGCCCAGGGGATTGGTCCCCACGGTTGGCGTACCAGGTCAGGGAGGCGACGATCAGGGCGAGGCCGGCGAAGATGGGCAGGAGGCGTTTCATGGCTGTTTGTATGGGCTGGTGGCCGGGTGTGGCCGGGTGTGGCCGGGCGGCCTGGGCGGGGATCTGGAGCGTGGTGTGCGCTGCCATACGCCGCCGTGAGTCCGGGCATTCTGCCGCATTTGTCCATGGAACGGACATCTGGACCGTGTTTGGGCTTGGTAGGTGATGAAAGAGGCCGCCGCGGAGGCCAGAATCGGTCCGAACTGGGCCGCGGGGGGAGCGCTGGGGGCTTCCTTCCTTTAATATCACGCGCCCCAGCGTGGCGCACTCCGGCGATGACCCTATCCAAAGACAACCCTGAGACCCTTTTCGGCAGCGGGGGCCAGGATTCCCCCCGGCCTGCGGACCCGGCGGCCCCTTGGCGGGAGCGCACCTGGGAAAAAGCCCTGGCTCGCCATCCGGAACGCCAAGCGGCCTTTGCAACTCCCTCGGGCCTGCCCCTGGCACCCATCTACGGGGATGCCCCGGACGGCGGCTGGCCCGGCGAGTACCCCTATACCCGGGGCGTGCGGCCCACCATGTACCGCGGGCGCCATTGGACCATGCGCCAGTACGCCGGCTTCTCGAGCGCCCGGGCCACGAACGAGCGCTTCAAACTGCTGCTCGACAGCGGTCAGACCGGCCTCTCCGTGGCCTTCGACCTGCCCACCCAGATCGGCTACGACTCGGACCATGTCCTGGCCCGCCATGAAATGGGGCGTGTGGGCGTGCCGATCAACAGCATCGCCGATGTTGAGCGCCTCTTTGACGGCATTCCCCTCGACGGCGTCTCCACCTCCATGACGATCAATGCCACGGCCAGCTATCTGTTGGCGTGTGTGGTAGTGCTGGCCCAGGAGCGGGGCCTGGATCCGGCCAGCCTCTCCGGCACGATTCAGAACGACATCCTCAAGGAATACGTGGCCCGCGGCAACTACCGCTTCCCGGTGGAACCGTCCATGCGCCTGACCACGGACCTGATGGCTTTTTGCGCTGAGTCAGTCCCGCGCTGGAATACGGTTTCGATTTCCGGCTATCACATTCGCGAAGCAGGCAGTACCGCGGTCCAGGAACTCTCCTTCACCTTGGCCAACGGTCGCGCCTATGTGGGGGCCGCCCTGGCGGCCGGTTTGGCCGTGGATGACTTTGCGCCGCGCCTGTCGTTTTTCTTCAATGCCCACAACGACCTGTTTGAGGAAGTCGCCAAGTTCCGCGCGGCCCGTCGCATGTGGGCGCGCATCATGCGCGAGGAATTCGGCGCCCGGGACCAGCGCAGCCAAATGCTGCGCTTCCACACCCAGACGGCTGGCTCGATGTTGACCAGCCAGCAAGTGGACAACAATGTGGTGCGTGTCACGGTACAAGCCCTGGCGGCGATTCTGGGAGGCACCCAGTCCCTGCACACCAACAGCCGGGACGAAGCCCTCTCCCTGCCCAGTGCCGAGAGCGCGCGTCTGGCCTTGCGCACGCAACAGGTCCTGGCCTTTGAATCTGGAGTGGCCGATGTCATCGATCCCCTGGGCGGGGCGCCCTTGATCGAGCACTTGACGGATGAAATCGAGGCCCGCTCCCTGGAACTGATGGGGCGCATCGATGAATACGGCGGTGCCGTGGCGGCCATCGAAGCCGGCTTCATGCAGCGCGAAATCCACCAGAGCGCCCTGGCCTGGCAACGGGATGTGGAGGCCGGGCGTCGGCCGGTGATCGGCGTAAACAAGTTCACCGTGGAAGAGGATGCGCCCACGGTATTCCGTCCAGACGATGGCGACCGGCGGGGAGTGCTCGACGACCTGGCAGCTCTGCGAGCAACCCGTGATGGGGCGGCTGTGGCGGGCGCCATGCGCGCACTGGGGGAGACCGCCCGCGGTAGCGGAAACCTGATGGAGCCCATCATCGCCGCCGTCGCGGCACGCGCCACCCTGGGCGAGGTCTGCGGCACACTCGAAGAAGTCTTTGGGCGTTATCGCCCGCCGGAGATCCTGTGATGGAAGAACCGGAAGTACTGCGGGGCCTGGTCCTTGGCCTGCACCACATTGCTATTGCCGTGGAGGATTTGGGGGCCAGCCGAGAACTCTATCTGGACCGCTTGGGCCTTGCGGGCGGCGAGGTGGAACGCGTCGCCGACCAGGGCGTGGATGTGCTGGTGGTCATGGCGGGAAACCAGCGTGTGGAACTCGTCACCCCAGCCGCAGAAGACTCCCCCGTGGCCGCCTTCCTCGCCCGTCGTGGGCCCGGATTGCACCACATAGCTTGGAAGGTGGCGGACATTGAGGCCGCCCTCGCTACACTCAATGCTGCCGGTGTGCGCCTAATCGATCAAAACCCGCGCCCTGGAGCCCATGGCACACGCATCGCCTTCCTGCACCCCAAGGCCACGGCGGGCGTCTTGATGGAGCTCGTGGAAGACCCGGAAAGCTGAAGATGACCCAAGAAACACCCACGGAACGAATGTATCGCCTGCGCGAGGCCACGCTCATCGGCGGCGGACCCAAGCGCATTGAGGCCCAACACGCCAAGGGCAAGCTGACAGCCCGCGAGCGGATTGATTTTCTCGTGGACGAGGGCTCTTTCGTGGAACTCGACCGCTTCGTCACACACCGCTGCACTGACTTCGGCATGGAAAGCCAAAAAATCCTCGGTGATGGGGTGGTCACCGGTCATGCGCTCATCGATGGTCGCCCGG
Organism: Planctomycetota bacterium; assembly: GCA_002686595.1. Classification (GTDB taxonomy): domain Bacteria; phylum Planctomycetota; class UBA1135; order UBA1135. The sequence goes on from NYXZ01000044.1 coordinate 7,916, forward strand.
TCTATCTCTTCAGCCAAGACTTCACGGTTTTTGGCGGCTCCCTCTCGGAGACCCATGCGGAGAAGATCTGCAAGGTGATGGACATGGCTCTGAAAGTGGGCGTGCCGGTTATCGGGCTGAACGATTCGGGCGGTGCCCGCATTCAGGAGGGCGTGCGCAGCCTCGGGGGCTACGCCGAGATATTCTGGCGCAATGTGCAGGCCTCTGGCGTTGTGCCCCAGCTCTCGGCCATCACTGGACCTACCGCCGGTGGCGCTGTTTACAGTCCGGCGATTACGGATTTCATCGTGATGGTGGAGGGCAACTCATTTATGCACATCACCGGTCCGGACGTGGTCAAGACCGTGACTCATGAGGAGGTGACCAGCGAAGAACTCGGGGGCGCCACCGTGCACAACGAGCGCTCCGGCGTGGCCCACTTTGCAGCCTCTGATGGCAAGAGCGCCATGAACATGATGCGGCGCCTGTTGTCCTATCTGCCGCTGAACAACGCCGAGGACCCGCCCTTCGTGCCCACGGACGATCCCCATGACCGGTGCGACGTGGAACTCGATAGCCTGGTGCCCGCTGATCCCCAGAAGCCCTACGACATCAAGCTCGCCATCGGGCGCGTCGTCGATACTGATTCCTTCATGGAGGTTCAGGAGGCCCACGCACGCAATATCGTGATCGGCTTTGCCCGCCTGGGGGGGCGCGCCGTGGGCATAGTGGCCAACCAACCGGCGGTCTTGGCAGGTTGTCTGGACATTGATGCCTCCACCAAGGCCGGCCGGTTCATCCGTTTCTGTGATGCCTTCAACATTCCCATCGTGACCTTCGTGGATGTGCCCGGCTTCCTGCCCGGCACGGCCCAGGAACACGCCGGCATCATCCGCCACGGAGCCAAATTGCTCTACGCCTATGCCGAGGCCACGGTTCCCAAGCTGACGGTCATCACGCGCAAGGCCTATGGCGGAGCCTACGATGTGATGGGCTCCAAGCATGTGCGTGCCGATGTGAACCTGGCCTGGCCCGGTTCCACGGTGGCGGTCATGGGTGCCGCGGGGGCAGCCAAGATCATCCACCGGCGCGAGATTGCGGCGGCGCAGGATCCCGCCGCCGAAGAGGCCCTGCGCACCGCCGATTACGAAGAGAACTTCAACCACCCCTACCGCGCCGCCGAGCGCGGTTTTGTGGACGATGTGATCGAGGCTCGTGAGACACGCCCCCAGTTGATCCGCTCCCTGGAACTTCTCAAGACCAAGCACGAAGTGCGGCCAGTGCGCAAGCACGGGAACATCCCCCTCTAGCGCCATGTGTGCCCAAATCCTGATCGCCAACCGCACCCTCTAGCGCGATGTTCACCCGCATCCTGATCGCCAACCGCGGCGAGATCGCCCTACGCATTATTCGCACGGCCCGTGAGATGGGCGTCGAGTGTGTCTCCATCTATTCGCGCGCAGATCAGAGTTCCCTGCACACGCGCATGGCCCATGTGGCCGTGCCGCTGGGTGACGGCCCACCGGCCACGACCTATCTGGATATGGACAAGGTCATCGCCGCCGCCCAAGAAACCGGTGCCCAGGCCATCCATCCGGGCTATGGCTTCCTGGCGGAGAACGCTGAATTCGCCCGCCGTGTGAGCGCCGCCGGCTTGGCCTGGATCGGTCCGCCGCCGCAGGCCATCGAGGCCATGGGGGACAAGATCACCAGCCGTCAGGCCATGGAACGGGCCGGAGTGCCCATCGTGCCGGGAACGGAGGAGCCCCTGGAGGGCCCGGAAGAGGCCGCGGTTATCGCTGAGCGCATCGGCTATCCCATTGCCCTCAAGGCTTCGGCTGGTGGGGGCGGCAAGGGTATTCGCGTGGTAGAGCGAGTAGCAGATTTGGATGGCGCCTTCCGCACCGCCAGCGGCGAAGCCCTCGGGGCCTTCGGTGATGGGCGTCTCTATGTTGAAAAGTACTTGGGCCATGCGCGCCACATCGAGATCCAGGTGCTCTTCGACAGCCAAGGGAATGGGGTTCACCTGGGGGAGCGTGAGTGCTCCATCCAGCGGCGCCATCAAAAACTGGTGGAGGAGTGCCCCTCGGTCGTCATTGATGACGATTTGCGCGCGCGCATGGGGGAAGTTGCCCTGCGGGCTGGGAGTTCGGTGAACTACGCCGGCGCTGGCACCGTGGAGTTCCTCTTTGAGGATGGCGACTTTTACTTCCTCGAAATGAACACGCGCCTACAGGTGGAGCATCCGGTGACGGAGATGGTGACCGGCGTGGACCTGGTGCGGGAGCAGTTGCGCGTGGCGGCCGGGGAGCCCTTGGGCTTTACCCAGGCCGACCTGAAGTTCAATGGCCATGCCATCGAGGTGCGCATCAACGCCGAGGACCCGGCCCATGGCTTCCTGCCGAGCACCGGCCGGCTCTCGAACTTGCGCCTGCCCAGTGGACCCTGGGTGCGCTTGGATTCAGCCATGTACCGCGGCCTGGAAGTGGGCACCACCTATGACCCAATGTTGGCCAAGGTCATCGTCTGGGGGCCAGATCGGGAACGGGCCATCGCGCGCATGGAAAGGGCCCTGGAGGAACTCAATGTGGGCGGCGTGCGCACTGGCGCACCGGCGGCTCTGGCGGTGTTGCGCAGTGCTGGATTCCGCGCCGGGGACTTCGACACCCACTATCTGGAAAACCTCGATTTGCATGCTCCGGCGGAATGGGAAGGTCTGGCGGCAGCGGCCGCCGCCGTTTTCCGCCACAAGCGAGCCCACCGCCGGGCATTGGCGACAACCAGCGCCAATCGCGATCCCTGGTTGGCGCGCAGCCGCCGCGAGTGGAGTGATCACGCTCGCCGCACGGCACGCCGGGAGATGCCCGACGCATGAAGTACTTCGTCACCGTCAACGGCAATACCCTTGAGGTTTCAGTGGTGGAGCGTCTCGGGCGCCTGCGCGTCACCCTGGGGGGCCAGCCCCTGGATTTCAGTTATGAGGAGGCCGATCAGTTGGGCCAGGTTGTGCTTTTTTCCGAAGGGCGCAGTTACGGCGTTTCCATCGAGGGCGGTGACACGGAAGTCGACGTCAAGCTCGCTGGCTATCTCTACGACATCCAATTGGAAGATGAGCGGGAGCGGGCGGCCCACGCCGCCGAACGAGCTGCTACCGGTGGTGGCGGCCCGGTCAAGAGCGTCATGCCGGGCGTTGTGGTCAGCCTTTGCGTGGAGGAGGGACAGACGGTGGAGGCTGGTCAACCGTTATTGATTCTGGAGGCCATGAAGATGCAAAACGAAATCGACGCGCCCCAGGCTGGGATCGTCAAGGCGGTCCATATTGTCGAGGGCCAGGCTGTGGCGGCGGGGGAGAAGCTACTCACCTTGGCGGCGGAACCTGATTAGTCGCGAGGTATGGACGCCCTGCTGCGAAACCTCCTGGATTGGATCGAGATAGAATCCACCACTGGCGTCGAGGGCGACTACGGCGAGGCCCTGGCCCGAGTCCTGGGAGCGGAAGGCCTGGGCGTGGAACGCCAGGAAGTAGCACCGGGGCGCTGGAATATCCTGGCCCGGGCGGCCGTGCCAGAGGTGGTTTTCTGCACGCATCTGGACACCGTACCGCCCTACTACGGATCCCGGGTCGAGGGTGGAGTGGTCCACGGACGCGGGTCATGTGATGCCAAGGGCCAGGCGGCGGCCATGGTGGCGGCGGCCAAAATATTGTTGGCCGCCGGTGAAGAGCGGATTGGTTTTCTCTTCACCGTGGGGGAAGAAACCGATGGTGTCGGCGCCACCCGGGCCAACTCCGAGCTGCCCCGCGGGCCCGCTGGTGAGGAGTGGGCGCCGCGCTTTACTATCATTGGCGAGCCCACGGAGGGCCGCTTCGTGGCTGGTCACAAGGGCGTACTGAAGGCCACCCTGCGGGCCCGAGGCGTGGCTGGCCATTCATCCCAGGATTGCGGACCTTCCGCCGTGCACGAGTTGGTGTGTTGCTCCCATGCCATTCTAAACGACAGTTGGGGCAGTCATCCGCTCTTCGGCCCCGGCACGATCAACCTGGGACAGATTCGCGGCGGCGTGGCGGCCAATGTGGTGGCGGATCGCGCCGAGGCTGACCTCATGGTGCGCACGGTGGAGGATCCCGCGGTGGTGACCGCACGCCTGCGCGGGCATCTAAGCGAAGCGGTGGAACTTGTCAGTCCCGAAGTGGCCTATGGCCCGGTGCAGTTTCATGTGCCGGGGGGGGCGAAGGGCGAACAAGCGCCGGTGGTGGCCTTTGGCACGGATGCTGTGCACCTGCCGCGCTGGGGCACACCGCTCCTGATGGGAGCTGGTTCAATCCGCGATGCCCACACGGACCACGAGTGCGTGTCACTCTCCGCTCTCGAACGGGTGGTTAGTGACCATGTGAAAACGGTCACAGAACTCCTGGCAACTTCGGGCACACCATGAGCAGCAAACGCGAGCTTGGGGGCGAGGCCCTCCTCGAAGCCCTGGAACGGGGCGAGGTGCGTGTGGCGGAACCGTCTTCCGTTGCGCCTGATGGAACAGCTTCTTGGGTGGTAAACACCTGGGTCAAGGAGGCCCTGCTCGATATCTTTCGCCAGAGTGCGATCGTGCCCCACGGCATCGAGGAGCCGCGCGATCCCCATGCTCGCTTCGCTCCCCATGCCTTCCTCGACAAGGAGCCCTTCAAGGTGCGGCGCTTCAGCCCGGAATCCGGCGTGCGGTTGGTGCCCGGTGGATCCGCGGTGCGGCGCGGCGCTCATGTGGGACGCGGAACGGTCCTCATGCCGCCCTGCTATGTGAATGTGGGGGCCTTCGTGGGGGAGAACTCGATGATCGATAGCCACGCCTTGGTTGGCTCCTGTGCCCAGGTTGGGGAAGGAGTCCATCTCTCCGCTGCCGCCCAATTGGGTGGGGTTTTGGAACCCGCGGCGGCGCGCCCGGTCATCGTGGAGGACGGCGCCTTCATCGGGGGCGGAGTCGGTATCTATGAGGGAGTGCGCGTGGGGGCCGGGGCGGTCATCGCGGCTGGCGTGGTTCTGACCGCCAAGACATTGGTCTTTGACTTGGTGCGCGAGGAGCTCCTGGCTCCGGCGAGCTCCGCGCCACAGATCCCGGCCCGGGCTGTGGTCATACCAGGTACTCGCCCGGCCAAGGGTCAGTGGGCCCGGGAGCAAGGCTTGTCCCAGGCCTGCGCCCTGATCGTCAAATACCGCGACGCATCCACGGACGCGGCCACGGCTCTCGAAGAGGCGCTGCGCCCTAGAGGCGGAATGTGAGTCACAGCCAAGGGGGCCTGGGTCAGCTCCGGTGCAGCGCGCACCAGCTTCGGCTGTTCCCTCTCGGCGGGGCTCGGAGCCCGTTGACAAACTCCCTACTACAGCAATGCCATCGATGCCGATCCGGCGTCAGACTTGTCGAGGCGTGCGGAGCGGCCCGACAGGGCCGCTCCCGCCGTCTCACCAGCGCCTTCCTTGCCTCGCCGCCGCTGGCTTCGCCTCGCGACGGGACTTTTTCAACGGACTCCTAGATGAATGCGCGGGATTGGCGGGATAGGCGCAGGGGTTGGAGCGCATCGCCGGTGGCGGAGGGCTACGACCAACGCCGCTTTGCCTCAGTCCTTGGGCGGCGCAAGCACAGGAACGATGTCGCTCGCCTGCTGGACACCCTAGCCCACCACCTACCATCGCCGGGACGCGGTCCCGGTGGCCTGATCCTGGACCTGCCCTGTGGCACTGGCCGCCTCGGCGCTGAGCTAATGGCTGCGGGCTACCGCGTAGTGGGTGCTGACTTGGCGCCGGTCATGCTCAGCCAGGCCGCCGCCTCTGCCGCCTCGCCCATGCATCTGCTGTGTGCCGAGGCCGAACACCTGCCCTTGCCCGCCGCCGCGGTGGATGTGGTCATCTCCCTGCGCTTTCTCATCCACATTCAAGATCCAGCCGTCCGCCGCGAGATTCTGGCGGAGATGGCGCGCGTCACCCGCCACCTGGTCATTGGCCAGATCCGCGACCCCCACAGCCTGAAACACCGTGGTCGCAGCCTGCGCCGCGCTTTGGGCTGCGCCGCTCAGCTGCGCGAGCCTTCTCCCACTCACACGCAGTTGGAAGCGGAGCTGCGGGATGCGGGCCTGGAACTGTTGAGCCGTGTGCCCATCTCTCGCGTTTTCTCCGACAAATCGCTTTTCGTGGCGCGCCCGCTTTCCAGCTAGGACAGGCGCTGTCCGCGTCTCTGGTTCCTGGAGATCTTGGAGCGCATCCAGGCCGTGGCGCGTACTTGCCAGCGTTGGCGCAGGCCGTCATTCCCGGCGAGATCGGGGCATTGGTCAAAGTAGTGGCGCAGGAATGCTCGGCGGTGCTGCTCGCCGCCACCGCAATCACCAGCGAGGCCCTTGGTCTTTGACTCGGCTACGCCGTCCAGACGTTGTTCCACTTCCATTACCTCCAGGCTGGTCATGAAGCGGGCCAGATCACGCAGGCGCTGGCGGTGAGATGGGCCTCCGCGGCAGGCACGAGCGCCGTCCAGGTCGGCAATCAGTACGGCGCTGTCTGCTTGGAGATTCAGCAGGTTGGCGGCCTTGAGGTCGCGATGACGACAGCCCGCAATATGCATGAGCGCGATGGAGCGGGCGGCGGTGGACAACAATCTGGCGTGTTCGGCTGCGGTGGCCCGGGGCAGGGCCTGGGAAAGGTCCGGGCCATCGATCCACTCCGTAAGCAGCAAGTCGGCACTGACAACGGTGCCAAAAGGTCCGCCGCACAACTCGATGGCTGCCAGGGGCCGAGGTGTGGGCACGCCGGAGGCCTGCAGGATTGAACCCATGCGGAAGGCGGCCAGGGAACGGGAAGGTGCGCGGGACAAGCCGCGGGCCAGCCGGCGGCCGGCGCTCCCGCGGCCCTGTTTCACAAGCATGGGACCACCGGGCCCATCCAGACATCGAGGCGTGGGCGGAGAGGAAGAGAGGGGCGCCAACTGGCCACCGAGTTCCGCCAGGTAGGACTCAGCAAGGTCGAATGTCAGATGTTCGCCGTGGATCAGGCGCAGGGAGCCTCGCCGAACTTCGAAGAAATCCATGCCCGCAGGATAACGCTCTTCCACGGCCCTGTCCCGCTTGAGTGCATGGGCACACAATTGAGAACAACAGGGGAACTTCTGAAAGGCGATTCCGGTACGCGCTGGACAACAGTGCAGCGCCGGTCACAGGTAGACCGGCGTTGTGGATTGCACCAATGGTTGCCAGCTACACGAGGGGTCAATCCTCGCTGGCAAACGTGAGTGCCCCACAGGGCACGCTGATCGGGTAGCGCTTGTCGCCAGCGATATGCAGGAGGTATTCACCGGGCGAGACGGTGGCGAACTCCACATGGCCGGAAGCGTCGGTGGTTCGGGACGCCTGGGGGGAGTTGTTGTCGCCGCTAGCGGTTTGACGTAGCAGGTTTACTTGTCGCCCCTCTTCTACCCCCGTGACGGTCACATCCAGTGGGTAAAGAACTGGCCAGGTCAGGGTGACTTCATTGGCACCTGATTCCAGGACAACGCTTCGCTTGAGGATGTCTTGGCTGCCATCCCAACTGTTTTCGTCTATCCGAACCCAGCGTGTCTTGAGCGTCAGCTCATAGGTACCGGGGGCGAGACCAGCGAAGCGAACGGCGCCATCGCTGCCCAGCGATTTGCTTACTTCAGCGGAAAGGTCTAGCTCGGAACCTTCCTGTGCTGCGCTGGGGGATAGAGTGGCTCTGAGTTTGTTCTGGAAACCGCTACCGGCCAGTCCCTGGCAGCTAACCAGCAGGCGAGCTTCAGCTTCCAGTTGCACAGTTATTTCCTCTTGCCCCGGAGTCAGGGCCACCTGTACTTCTCCATAGCCACTCTTGCTGAGGCGCAGCGTGAAAGAGTCGCTAGCCGTGGGGGTCTCGTAATAAGCCGCTTGTGCGCTCTCTGGGAGTTGATACAGGAAGGCTCCCTCGGCGTCGCGGGATGGATCGCCAGATCCGAGGCCTGATGAGCTGCCACCCTGTCGATGAGTGAAGTTGAAGCGTAAGCCACTGGTCGGTTTGCCATTCTCATCCAAGATCATGATGCGCAGGAAGCGCTCTTCTTCAATGGGAGGCAGCTCGAGGTCACAACGCGTTACTCCGTTTGAGACTTCGACGACTTTATGGGCACTGAATACGGAACTCCAATCTCGCGATGCTCCCACGAGATAGCGACCCGTGGGGATGTCCATGAAGGAAAACTCCGGGTCGACGTTCATGTAGACCGATAGTTCGGAGTGCTTCAGGCGATCTAGATCGACTTCCTCGTTGGGCTCGAGGTGCGCGATCGAGATGCGAGGCGATGTCGTTGATCGGTAGGTGCCCAGTAGGGTGAGAGTGCCTCTGATGCCTGGGCTGGGAATGACTTCCAGAATTACAGGAGCAGGGAAGCCGGCGGATGTGACGACAAGTTCCCGCGATTCGGAGCGCTCATCGGCAGAGCCAATCATTTGTGGTACAGCATCCGTTGCTTGAGCGGCATAGGCTCGCAGGTGAACGGTGCCCACGGGCAGGCGCAGGGTGGGTTCTCCAGGCGACCATGCGAACTCACTCGCACCACGGCCGAAGATGTGCTGGCTCCATTCATCATCATCGGTAATGGGCAGGTTGGAACAGCGGATGATGGCGCCGACAGCGGTTGTTCCGTCCTGATGACGCACACTAATGGGAACATCGATCACGCGTCTGGCGAGATACTGAACCGTGTCTCCGGGGCGCGCGATGCTTCCCCTATAGCCTTGCACTTCGGGCCAGATCAGGTATCCGTCGCACTCGAGTTGCAGGTCGTGCACTAGGGGAGCGAGGTTCTCCAGCACGAAGCTGCCGTTGTCGTCAGTCTGAGCCTCGAACATACGCAGCTCCCGCCGGGCGTATTTCTCCGCGGCGGACTGCAGGCTAGCCTCGATCGAATGCTCCTGGGGCGCTTTCGCGACGGAGCTGGCCTGGCGCAAGTAAGAGACCTTGTCATGGGCCACTGCGCGTACGCGCACTGCGCTCACGCCGAGGCCGTCCTGATCTTTGACGCTCCCTCGGATCACACCATCGCCACTGGGCCGGGAGCCGACCACCGATGAGGCATGGGCCAGGGCATTGGCGGTCTGCTCAAGGGAGATATCGGCCGCCGGGGCGGAGGCGTGCCCAACCTGGATCGCCCGGGTTGGAGCTGGCGCCGGTGCGGAGAGAGTTTCCTTCACCGCCGCGCCGGGTTCCCCCTGCTGTTCAAATGTGCGCGCTTGAACGAGGCCGGTCAGGCCGGATTCAGCTGGGGGAGATGACGAGAACCACATCGAACCCAACCCCAGGCCGAGGATCAGACCGATGAACAGACCGAGAAGAACCTGTTTCATGGTGAGAGCCTACAGACTTGCTGGGAGCTGCCTACTCACCTTGGCTGGAATAATCTGCTGTGTGATTTTGCCAGCCACGGCCCCTGGCGGCCTGGAAGAGGCGATTGCCTGGTCTGGGGCGCGGGGAGCCCCTGACCAGGCATTGCTCACCTAGCCGTGGAATCCGCGGCCTGCTTCGGCGTGCTCCAGTAACAGGGTGCAAGGGGCGAAGCGTTCCGGGCCACCGGGACGGGAGGCGATGGCTGAGGAGCCGGCCAGTTCCCGCAGGCGCTCGGCCAGGGCGGCCGGCGTGCGGCTGTCGGCGTAGCGCATCAGTCCGCCGGTGAAGGGAGCGAAGCCAGTGCCCATGACCGTGGCCAGGTCCAACTCGGCGGGGCCGGCGACGACTTTTTCTTCGAGGCAGCGCGCACCTTCGGCGACCATGGCGAGTACCAGGCGATCGACGATCACATCATCCGTGAGCGCGGTCGCCTCACCGCTGCGTTTGAAAACCGGCAGGTCCTCGGCCAGGGTTGGGCGGGCGGGTTTGCCCTTGCGCTTGCCCTTTTGGATTGTGCCGTGGACATAGAAGCCGAGGCCAGTTTTCTTGCCCAGGCGATCCTGTTTGAGCAGGCCGTCGAGAGCTTTGGTGGGGGTCATGCGGGCACCGTAGGCCTCGTGCAAGGACTGCGCGGCGTGGGCGGCGATATCGAAGCCCACTTCATCGAGGAGCAGGAAGGGGCCCATGGGCATGCCGAAGTCCTCCAGCAGGCGGTCGACCCGGGCCGGGTCGGCGCCTTCCTCGAAGAGCCGCAGGGCCTCATCGAGATAGGGGCCGAGGATGCGGTTGACCAGGAAGCCGGCCACATCGGCGACGATTACCGGATACTTGCCCATGCGCACTGCCAGGGCCGCCACGGCGCGCACAACCTTCTCATCCGTACGGCTGCCGCGGATGATCTCCACCAGGGGCATTTTGCGCACCGGGTTGAAGAAGTGCATGCCGCAGACGCGTTCGGGGTTGGGCAAGCCCTCGGCGATGGCATCCACCGAGAGACTCGAGGTGTTCGTGGCCAAAATGGCATCGTCCGCCAAGACTTCGGCCAGTTTGCCGAAGACGGCCTGTTTCACATCGAGGCGTTCAGCCACGGCTTCGATCACGATCTGCGAACGTGCCAGACCGGAGCCGTCGCGGGTCACATCCAAGTGGTCGAGGGCTTCATCAGCCCGGTGGCGGGCCAGGCGGCGGCGTTTGAGTTTGGTGCCAATCACCTTGCGGTGTTCAAAGAGGGCCGTGTCCAGGGCATCTGGGGAGAGATCGCTGAGACGCGTGGTGACACCCTTCTCCGCCAGCAGGGAGGCCACGGCACCACCCATGACGCCGGCGCCGATGACCGCCGCGCGGTCGATGCGGGGGGCCGCTTCGCCGTCCGGCCCGCGTCCCAGACGCTTGGCCGCTTCGGTGCCCTTGAAGATGGAGATCAGGCTCTTGCAGACGCTGCCCGTGGCCAGGCGTGCGGTGGCCTCGACCTCCGCGCGCAGGCTCTTTTTGGTGGCAGTGCGCGGGGAGCGCACCAGAATGTCCAGAGCTTCCAGGGGCGCCGGGTACTTGCCCTTGGTGCGCTTCATGACGCCCTCGCGGGCCTTGTTGGCGATGATCGAAGTCAGCAGGGGGTTGCGGTCCACCAAGAGGCC
>NYXZ01000045.1 GCA_002686595.1 Planctomycetota bacterium
CGCGCGCTCGACCAGGGCCCGGATCTCCTCCGGCTCGAAGTCGAGCATGGTCAGGAAATCGCGGCGCGAAAGGCCGCTCATGCCCGCGCCCCGTGCTTGTCGATGGCGGCGGCCACGGCCTCGATCAACGCCGAGCCCTCCTCATCCAGGTCGTAGCCGACGCGCATGTGGGGTTTGTCAATCTCGATGATGCGCGCCAAATCAATGGGCGTCCCCACCAACACCAAATCACAATCAGCGGCGGCAATCGTCTGTTCCAAATCGCGCATCTGCCCTTCGCCGTAGCCCATGGCGGGCAACAGGTCTCCGATGTCCGGGTACTTCTCATAGGTCTGGGCGATCTCCCCCACGGCCCAGGGGCGCGGGTCCACGCATTCCGCCGCGCCCCACTTACGAGCTGCCACGGTGCCGGCCCCGAATTTCATTTCGCCGTGGGTCATGGTCGGGCCGTCTTCCACCACCAGCACGCGCTTGCCGGCGATGGCTGATGGATCCGCCACTGACACGGGCGACGCAGCGCGCACCAAGGTCGCTTCCGGGTTCAGGCGGCTGGCATTGGCCTCAATCTCAAGCGTGCCGGCTTCCTCGGCTGTGTCGACCTTGTTGATCAAGATCAGATCGGCGCGGGTGAAGTTCTCTGTGCCGGGAAAGTAGTTCAGCTCATGCCCAGGGCGGTGCGGATCAGCCACCGTAATCCAAAGGTCGGGCTTGTAGAACGGCGTGTCGTTATTGCCGCCATCCCACAGGATGACATCCGCCTCCTGCTCTGCTTCGGCCAATATCGCCCCGTAATCCACGCCGGCGTAGACCACGGCCCCATTTGTGATGTGCGGTTCATACTCCTCCATCTCTTCGATCGTGCAGTCGTGGGCCACCATGTCTTCCAGCGTGGCGAAGCGTTGCACAGCTTGCTTGGCCAAGTCCCCGTAGGGCATGGGGTGACGAATGGCAATCGTGTTCAGCCCCCGCTCGCGCAGCAAGGACACGACCTTGCGAGAGGTCTGGCTTTTGCCACACCCGGTGCGCACGGCGCACACGGCGATCACGGGCTTGCTGGAGCGGATCATGGTGGCATCGACATCAAACAGCGAGAAACGCGCGCCGGCCCCTTCTACCAGGGCGCGCCTGACCGCGAGGTAGTCCTCGTTGACATCAGAGTAGGCGAAGACAACCTCGTCTACCGCGTGCTCGGCGATCAGCGCCTCGAGCTCCTCTTCCGGGTAGATGCCGATGCCCTCCGGGTAGTTAGGGCCCGCCAATGAGGAGGGATAGCGACGGTCATCGATGTGCGGGATCTGAGTTGCCGTGAAGGCCACCACGGTGGCGGCGGCATTGTCACGGTAGCAGGTATTGAAGACATGGAAGTCCTTGCCGGCGGCTCCCATGATCAAGATGTTGTGGCTCATAGTCGGTCGTTCTCCGAAGGGGCGAGATGTGTCCAATCATCCTAAGTGGCCCCAGCCAAAAGGACCAGATCGGGGCGGTCCAGAGGACTCAGAACTGGAAGTAAATGAAGCTCGGCCCCTCCAGGCTCATGCCCCCCAGCAGCAAGACCATGCCAGCCCAGAGGGCGGCCCGCGCAGGCAGCGGCAAGCGGTCGATGAGATGCCCACCTCGCACCAGGGGGTCCCGCGGCGTGAAGTGCAGCAGGGCGGCCAGGGCCAGGAGACCGAAGTAGAGCGGGCTCAGGCGCGACCCGCCGCTGCCAGCGAGCATGCCAGAGGTGTACACACCCAGGTCCGCGAGGTCCTCGATGCGAAAGAGCAGCCAGCCAACCAGGACCAGATGGAAACAGAGCAGCCGTCGCAGAATAGTTATCCGCAGGCCTGGATTCTGTTTCACAACTGCTTTACGCCGGGGCGTAAGGGCCAACAGCCCTCCGTGCCATGCCCCCCACAGGACAAAATTCAGGGCAGCGCCGTGCCACAGTCCACCCAGCAGCATGGTTGCAAAGAGATTGGCATGCGTGCGGCTGCGGCTGCCCCGACTCCCGCCCAAGGGGATATAGAGATAGTCGCGCAGCCAGGTGGATAGCGATATATGCCAGCGCCGCCAGAACTCACGCATGTTCGCCGCCATGTACGGCCGCTTGAAGTTCTCCGGAATATCGAAGCCGAGCATCAGAGCGGCACCAATCGCAATGTCGCTGTAGCCGGAGAAGTCATTGTAGATCTGAAAGGCATAGCCGTAGAGGGCACAGAGCAAGTCCAAGGAACTGAAGTCAGCCGGATTGGCGAAGACAGCATCCACTCCCAAGCTCGCCAGCAGATCGGCGATGACAACTTTCTTCAGCAGGCCGCGGAAGATGCGCCGAAGGCCCCCGTTGAAACGTTCATCCGTGACTCGCGGGCCTCGCCGCAACTGCGGCAGGAAGTCCTTGGCGCGCACGATCGGCCCGGCCACAAGCTGCGGAAAGAAAGACACAAAAAGGGCGAACCGCGTGAGATTGCGCTCACATGGGATCGCCCGGCGATAGAGGTCTATGGTGTAGCTGAGGGTTTGAAAGGTGTAGAAGGAAATCCCCACCGGCAGCAGGAAGCTGTGATGCGGCAGGGACAGGTCGAGGCCCAGCGGGCGCAACAGGTCACCGGTGGCGTCCGCGAAGAAGTTGTAGTACTTGAACAACCCCAACAGGCCGAGGTTCATGGTCAGGCTGACAACCAACAGCATCCGTCGGCGAGCTTGCCGATCCTCGCCCGCCAGGCGCAGGCCCAGGGCATAGTCCACCAGGGTCGAGAGGGCAATCAGGCCGGCATACTTCCAGTTCCAGGACATGTAGAACGCATAGGAAGAGGCCAGCAGCAAGACGTTCCGCCCCTTGGCCCTGCGGTAGAGGGCCGCGTTGAGCGTCAGCACGCAGATGAAGAAGATCAGGAACTGAAAGGAGTTGAAGTTCACTTGGCTTCTCCGGCCCCACCAAGGCTGGCCTTCAGAAGAGGCTGAAGGCCAGCCCGCAGAACTTCTGCCAGGGCTTGGTGCCCTTCCTCCGTGAAGTGGACAAGATCACGGAACAACTCGCGCCGTCCAGTCAGGGCACGATCAACATCTATCAGGAGGAGCCCTTCTTCCTCGGCCACGCGCCTTAGCACATCGTTCCAGCGATCGATCGTGCGCAGCCATCCGAGGGCTGAGACATTGCCGATGTACCGAAACATGTTCCGTCGTTCTTCCGGACGCAAGGTGGCAGGGTCCTGGCCTCCCGTGCTGCGCGCCAGGGTGCAGAGCACCGGCTGAACTCCCCGTTCACGGCAGGCCCGGATGAAGTCCCTGACGCGGCTGGCATAGCCCGTTGCGCCCTGGACACCGAGCCCATCCTCCTGAACCGAGTGGGATGCCAAACGGGCCGTAATGGCGGTTGTCAAATGCGCGTAGCTCGTCGTCCGTTCCAAGGTCCGCGAGAAGAAGTCATCGCCATTGTTCGTCCCAGATTGGCGCTGAGTCTCTTGGCCGCCTGTACGAGCCAGGGCTGTTAAATCGTTTGTCAACTGATAGAGCACCGCGATGCCAGGAAGCGCATCAGCCTGCTCCCCGCGCAGCATCAGTGTGTTGTGTGTCATGTCCCAGCCTGCTCCCGAGTAGTTGACAACCAAGACTTCCGCACCAAGCGCGAGATTGAGCCTAGAAGCGGCATTTGACGCTGGCGGCACATGCACATCATGCAAGTACGATCCCGATGCCAGCCACACACGGGGCCTGCGATCATCGGGATCCGGCACATGACTGCGATAGGGCCAGCCCGGGGCAGGACCGTACCCAGGCGTGGCCTGGCTACGCTCGAGTGGGTCTCCTCCAAACAACACCGTGTCGAATCCACGCCCACTCGCTCTCAGTTCGACCACACATTCCGCCGCCAGCAGAAGCAGGAGGGAGAAGTAGATGACCTTTAGCTGTTGGAAGCGCATCCGGTGAACTCTGCCGTGCTCCCCAAGATGGCCACTCCACTGCATCCGGGCCTTCCAAGCATAGCAGTTTAGCCCGCTGCAAACCTCTGATTTGGCGTGCCGATGGCCTTCTTCATCCTTGACGAATCAACCGCCAGCCGGTGTCATTCCCCTTCCCCAGCAGGTCATTCCAACCTCAAACAGGAGCAATGTCCATGACCACCAACGGCTACAACCCTTACCAGCACGCCATCTCCCAACTTGAGCCCGTCGCGGCTCGCTTGGGACTCGATCCTGGAATCCACGCCATGCTACGCACACCGCGACGGGAGTTGTCGGTGGCCGTCCCCTTCAAACGTGACGATGGCACAATCGAGGTCGTCCGGGGCCACCGCGTTCAGCACAACATTGCCCTCGGCCCCACCAAGGGTGGCATTCGCTATCACCAGGATGTGACCCTCGATGAAGTGCGTGCCCTTTCCATGTGGATGACTTGGAAGTGCGCCGTGGCAAACCTGCCCTTCGGCGGCGCCAAGGGCGGAGTGACAATCGACCCCAAGAAGTTGAGCCTCGGCGAACTCGAACGCATGACGCGCCGTTATGCATCCGAGATCTCGGCCATCATCGGCCCCAACCAGGACATTCCCGCTCCCGATGTAAACACCAACGCCCAGGTGATGGCTTGGATCATGGACACCTACTCCATGACCCGCGGCACCACGGTGCGCGGCGTGGTCACCGGCAAGCCCATTGACCTGGGCGGATCACTCGGGCGCAACGAGGCCACGGCCAGGGGCGTCGCCATCCTGGTGCGCCACATGGCTCCGGCTTACGGCATGAGCGTGGACAACGCCAAGATCGCGGTCCAGGGTTACGGCAATGCCGGCGCCATCGCCTCGACACTGCTGGCCGACCTGGGTGGCACCATCGTCGCCGTCAGCGACAGCCAAGGCGGCATCTACAACGCCAAGGGCCTCGACATTCCCGCCCTGCGCGAGCACAAGCGCCGCGAGGGCACCGTGACGAGCTTCCCGGAGGCGGAACCGGTCTCCAACGAAGAGCTGCTGGAGATCGACTGTGACATCCTCGTCCCGGCGGCTCTGGAGAACCAGATCCACGCCGGTAATGCGGGCCGCATCAAGGCGCGCCTCATCGCCGAGGCCGCCAACGGCCCGTTGTCTCCGGAAGCCGACAAGATACTGTTCGAGCGCGATGTGATTGTCATCCCTGACATCCTGGCCAATGCGGGCGGTGTGATAGTTTCCTACTTCGAGTGGGTGCAGAGCCTTCAAGAGTACTTCTGGACCGAGCAGGAGGTCATCGACCGCTTGCAGTCAAAAGCACTCGAGGCCGGGGAGGCGGTCATGGCCATGGCCAAGCAGGAACAGTGCGACCTGCGCACCGCGGCCTACCTGATCGCCGTCAGGCGCGTGGCTACGGCGACCACGGAACGCGGCCTGTTCCCCTAAGAGACCGACATCTCTCAGACCCCAAATGAATGGCCGCCCCATTCCGCGCGGAATGGGGCGGCCACGCTCGGGCGGTCAAGAGCTCCCGTCAGAACACAGAGATTCCGAGCATATCGCGCGGAGTCTCGTAGACCGGCTGCCCATCAACCCCGTAGGGGTCAACCAAGATTTCACGGTCGAACACATCCGTGGGCAAGCCACCGTTGAAGCCCGAGTGGCAATCGCCACAGGCTCCGGCAGCCCCAAGGGCATCCCCTGTCGGCCTTACGTTGTGATCCAAGGAAAAGGGCAGGAAGGACTCCACTGGAATTCCCGTTCCGTGGAACTCGAAAGACACCACGGTCCCGGGGTTGGCTGGATCTTCGTGCCACACCTGTCCGCCCTTGATCAGGACCGGATTCTCGGCGAGCAGATTGCCATAGCCATCCACACCCTTGAGGGCATCGAGATACAGCATGATCTCGGCCTCAGTGTTGACCTCGGCTACGCCATCGCCATTGTCATCGACAACACCTGGCAAGGCCAAGCCGCCAGTCATCTCGCGCACGCGCCAGAGAATGACGGGTTCGATGACATCGTCAGTGTAATCAGCTGGCGTACCGCCCTGATCCCAATCACCCCACCACAGGGCGACCAGGCCTTTGGCGGGATACAGGCGATCCACACCATCTTTGTCGGTCTTCCACCGGAAGGTGGGATACCAGCGAGAGGCATCGCCCATACTTGGATCCTGCGGATCCGAAGAGAGGAACGCATCCGTGTAGAAGCCTTTCGGCGAACCGGTTGAGGCATTGTCACCCACCAGCTGAGCCGCTGTCACCTTGTAGGGGATGTGGCACAACTCACAGGACATCACATCCATGTGTCCATTTGAGTGAATGTCGCTTTCATAGGCCGGGGCCTCTGGATCGCGTCCCGCGCCATCGCCGTCGTGACATTCCTGACAAGTCCGGAAGTTGGCATAGTCCTCGGAGTCATTCACACTCCCGAGGAAGATGTTGCCCTTGGCGAAGTTGTGGTTGTCATCATTCATGTGGCAGCGATTGCAAGATGCGCTGTCGCTTGCGGCCACATCATTGTCTGGGTCAGCATCATCGAGGTGGCTGAAGGCCGCGTAGTGCACATCGTTGTCAGCATCAAACCAGACGCGGCCACGCTTTTTCTTTTCGGCCATGGAGTGACAACCCCAGCAGGAATAGTCCACCGGACTCTTCGTGATGGAGGCGCCGCTGAACGAAAGCATGTCACTTGCATCAGCCACCAGGTTGCCGTCGGCCACACCGACCGAGTAGTCGATCTGCAAGACGGAAGCGGACGGCGGCTTGCCCGGCGGAGGCGTGGGGATCTCTAGGGTTGACCACCAGCCCTGGCCCGCCGTGGCTGCCGAGGCATAGGCGGGCACGACCTCGCCAGAGTCATCCACCAACGCCGTCATAGAGCGCAGTGTTGCTTGACGCCAAGAGGCCGTCTTGTCAACGCCGTCAGCAATCGTGCGGTCGCTTCTGTGGCACAACAGACAGTCTGGCTCGGAGACGCCGGTCTTGTCCCAGGCGGCCATGGACAAACTACCGGTGGTGGGACTCACCATGCAGTAGTCTCCATCATGGGTCACATCTGCTGAGGTCTTGCCCAACTTCTCGTAGCCGAACTGGGCGCTGGTGACATCAAAGTAGAGTTCACCATCCCGGTCATATTCCGTGGGTCCGCCGCCCGGGTGGCAAGCACCACATTTGGCTGCCCAGTAGAAGGAGGTCTTGTCAATCGAGGAGGGATCCGCGTTGTCTTTCCCAGCCAACTGGCTGGAATCGGATGATGGCGGTCACCACTTGCCATACATCCCCGGGGAACGGACGAATCCTCGTCCGTCCGCCATGAAGTTGTCCTGGACGACCACATTGCCGTCTAGGTCCGTACGTCCTTGCTGGAAGTGGTAGCCGTTGGCGATGTGATCAACATCGTGGCAGCCTCCACAGGTCAATCTGGGGCTATAGGGTTCGGTTGATGCAACGGTCAACTGCTCGCCAAAGCGGTCGATCAACGGAATGTTGTCGTGGCTGAAGTTTTGGTTTCCCTCGCCAGCATCAGTCGACCCATCGCCCCCGAGACAGCCAGGCAGGAGTAGTGCGCAGAGCAGGCCAAGGCCGGTCAGCGCCATTTGTTTTGTCTGTTTTGAATCTGGAAGCATGTCTTGGACCTCTTGAATGCCTAGTTCTTGGAACGGAGGCAGCTAGCCTCCGGCGCGCGCACTCGCTTGCGCCCGCAACCCCCCTACTCTGCGACTGGCGTGCCAAAACTGCTCTTTCAACAACTCCTTAAACACCTCTAACCACGGCACTTGGGGGGTTTAGCCCGGTCCAAAACGGCGGTCTCGTTCTAGGCCGCGAAGTCAACCTCAGCACCGCTGAATATCCCCCGCTTGCCCCTCAAA
>NYXZ01000046.1 GCA_002686595.1 Planctomycetota bacterium
CGGAAGTGCCGATGTTGATGTTGGCTATGCCGCAGTCCGATCCCCAGGCCGAGAGGAAACGCTCGGCCTCACGCACATCCGGCGTGAACATGGTGGATGAGAGGCCCTGGGGCACGGCGTTGTGCATTGCTATGGCCTCGTCCAAGTCCTTGAAGGTGATCAGGTACAAGAGCGGCGCGAAGGTCTCCTCCTGCACGGTCGGGTAGTGGTTTTCCACCCGCGCCACCGCCGGTACCACGAAGTTGCCGCCGGCCAACTCGCCTTCGAGCTCAGCGCGGCCGCCGCCCCAGAGCAGTTGGCCGCCGTCCGCCTGGACGCTGGCCAGGGACTTGTCCATGGCCGCGATGGCGGCTTCATCCACCAGCGGTCCGCAGAGAGTGTTCTCATCCAGGGGATCGCCGATTTTGATGTCTCCGTAGGCCCGCCGCAGCCGATCCTCGACCTCCTGGACCAGGGACTCGTGGACCAGAACGCGGCGCGTCGAGGTGCAGCGCTGACCGGCGGTGCCCACGGCACCGAAGAGGATGGCCGGCAGGGCCATCTCGAGATCTGCGCCCTCCATCAAGATGACCGCGTTGTTGCCACCCAGTTCCAAAATGGTCTTGCCAAAGCGCTGCGCCACGGTGGACCCCACGCGCCGGCCCACGGGCGTGGAACCGGTGAAGGAAATCAGGGGCAGGCGCTTGTCCTCGAGCATGGCCTGGCCCACCTCGCGGCCCGAACCGACGATCATGGAAGCCAGGGCGCCGAAGCCCTCTTCCTCCAGCACCGGGCGCACCACATTTGTCATGCCGATGGCGCACAGGGGCACGGATGAGGCGGGCTTCCAAATACAGGAATCGCCACAGATCCAGGCCAACATGGAGTTCCAGGCCCAGACGGCCATGGGGAAGTTGAAGGCGCTGATGATGCCCACGGTGCCCAGGGGGTGCCATTGCTCGCGCATGGCATGTCCCGGGCGTTCACTGTGCATGGAGAGTCCGTAGAGCATGCGCGACTGGCCCACGGCGAAGTCGGCGATGTCGATGGCCTCCTGCACCTCGCCCCAACCCTCCTGGACAATCTTGCCCATCTCGAGCGTGATCAAACGCCCCAGGGCATCCTTGTGCTCGCGCATGGCGTTGCCCACGCGGCGCACGATCTCGCCACGCCTCGGGGCCGGCACCTCTCGCCAGCGCAAGAAGGCCTCCTCGGCGGCGGAGACACAGGCCTCGTACTCCGCGGCGGTGGCCTGGCGCACGCTGGCGATCACCTCGCCGGTGGCCGGGTTGATGCTTTCGAGCACCTCCCCGCTGGTCTCGATCCAGCTGCCGTTATAGGCGCCGGAGTTCATGTCGCTGATGCCGAGTTCTTTGAGGAAATCCATGAAATGCTAGTGGTCAGGTGCCGCCGCGGCGGCCTGGGGGCTCGCCCCGCTGGGGCTCTGGTGATGAGGAAGTGCGTCTGCGGGGCGCAGAGGATAAGGGCTGCCCCAGGCCCTGGCCATCCCCGGGAGTTGCTCTTTCTCCGGGCGGGAGCCGGTTTTTGGGAAAAAGACGGGACGGCGGAGAAGGCCAGGACAATACGGGGTGAGGTTGGCCAGAGAGGCCATCCACCCATTTCAACGCCTATCCGGAGAGATCCCCATGAAATGCCATCACATTGCTGCCCTGTTACTGCTCCTGCTGGCCGGGCCCGCCCGGGCAGCCCAGCCGGAGGCCCCTGCGTCGGAGGCTCCTGCCGACTCCGGTTGCTAACCTAAAACAAGAGACCGATGGAGCGACGACACCGACCAGTCAAAGGGGAGCTGAATCAGGAACAGCTCGACCAGGCCTGCGACCAACTCTGGGTGGCATTCCGTGTTTCCGGCGATCCCAGGGATCTCGGCCGCTGCTTCGACGCACTCTACCCCAGCCTGGCGCGCTTCGCCGGTCTGCTAGCGCGCCACGAGACTGATGCGGAGGACATCCTGCAGGAGACCTTCCTGACCGCCATCGAGCAGCGTGAGCGCCATCAACTGGACCGGCCGGTCCTGCCCTGGATGATGGGTATCCTGACCAACCACGCCCGCGCCGTGCGGCGGCGCTCCGCCCGCGCAGCGGATTCGCAGGCGTCAACCGAGCTGAGCGCGGCGCACACTGCCCTTGATCTCGGCCAGGACGATCCAGCTGGGGCAGCCAGCTCAGAGGAAGTCAAGGAGCAGGTCTGCGCCAACCTCGCCAGCCTGCCGAGCATCTACGGCGCGGTGCTCGGTCCTTTCCTGTTGGAGGCGCGCAGGCCGTCCGAGTTGGCCCAGGACCTATCCATGGCTCCCAGCACGGTCCGCTCGCGCATTCAACGGGGTCTGGAACTCCTGCGGCGCCAACTGCCGAGCGGGCTTTCACTGGGAGCCGTGGGGGTCGTGCTCTCCGAGCAGGCTCGGGCAAGTGTGCGCGAGCAAGTTCTAACTCACTGGACCGCCAGGGCGAGTCCACTCGCCGCTTCCCTGGCTCCTTCACAGTCCCCCCCGCTGGCCACGGCCGGGGGCTCGAGCAGAGCGCTGCTGTCCTTGGCCGGGCCGCTGAAGGTCGCCGCCCTGTTGCTGGTCCTGGCGGGGCTGGGCTTTTTGATAAGTGAGCCCCTGCGAGGCGCCCTCGACCCGGCTGAAGCGGGCCTGGCTCCCGGTCTGCCTGCCTCCCCGATATCCGGGCCCGCGCAACACTCCGGGCTCGGCACTCCCTCCCCGGCGGATCCCGGCGATCAAGGGGATGCGCGCTCGACCGCTGCCCAACGGCAAACTCCACCCGAGCCCGCCCCCTTGCTGCTGCGCGGCAACCTGTCATTCAAAGGCGCAGTTTGCCCGACACCCTCCCCGCCCTGGAACCAGGCACGCCTCAGCCTGCACACCTCCCGCGCCTTGGCCCAACCGCTGACCGTTAGCTGCACGGCCCCCGGCCCCTTTGAGCTTGACCTCGCGCCGCTCGCCCACGCCCTGGGCCCGCGGCAGCTCCTGCGCGATTGCTATCTACAGGCCGAGCACGCCTACGCCGAAACGAGCCGCGTCGCCCTGGTTCCCAGGGATGATGAGCGCCGCCTTGCGGATCTGGCACAGGGGTCAGGGACAGCACTCGAACTGGATCTCGTCCTCACAGCTCGACCGGCCGGCGTAACGGGGATCGTGACCGGCCCCGAGGGCGAACCGCTGGAATCCCGGGCGTTTATCGTGCAACGCTCCCCACGGGGTTCGGCCCTGGGCGGAGTGCTTCAGGAGACCAGCCCGGAACGCACCGGGGACTTCGCCCTGGCCGTGGGCGAGCCGGGCTCGTTCCTAGTAATCATCGAAGCTGAGCAGCACCTGCCCCTGGCCTCGGCCGTCGACCTAGGCCTGGGCGAGTATCGGGAACTCGGCTTGCTGACCTTGGAGCGGGGCGTGTCCATCAGCGGCGAGCTCGGGGCGCCGCCCACCGCCAGCACATTCCCCCGCCCCGGGCAACTGGCGCGGGAGGCGTCCGAGGATGATGCGGACGGCGCGACGGACAACGGCTGGTTTGTCGAAGCCCGCTGGGCCGGCGTCCGCGCCCAGCGGGCCCTCGGCCTCATTTGGACACCCTCCGGCCCGCTGCGCGCTGGCACCACAATCGCCCCGGACAGGAACGGTGCCTTTTCCTTCAACGGCCTGCGCCCGGGCTCCTATGAGCTGCGCCTGCGGTTCGGCCGCAACCTGCCGCTGGACCCGCCGCTCACCGTGTGGGCACCGGCGAGTGGAGTCCTGCTGGAGCCCGCTTGCAACTACGGCATCCTGACCGTCTGCGGCCAGGGCCGGCTTCCCATCCCCTCGGTGCGCGGAACTCTGCTGCTGCCCGCGCGGGGCCTGACCAATCTGGTGGGCGGCGCGGACGGACGCTTCTTCCTGACCCTGCCCCCCACCGCCGGCGCGCCAGAGCGGGCCGCCGCCCGGATCGCCCTTTCCGCCCCGGACCACCTGGCGCGCACCATCGAGCTGCCCGATGCCCCGTTCTGGGAGCAAACGGTCTATCTGGAAGCGGCTGCCGGGGACGCCCTGGGAAGCGCAACGGGCCGGGATCAGTAGCGGGTCCAGTCGCCGCCGGATATGGACGGTCGATCTGGGGCGCGGCGGCGGTATTCGCGGCTTGTGGAAGTTACCCGGGCGGTAGCGGCTGACTGCGGCTGAATCCGGCGCTATAATCTCGCGCCAATTGTGGGACACTCCCCACCACCCCAGACACTCCCCAGAACACTCCCCGGGCATCCATCACCCATGGCCGATCGCATCGTTTACCAGGTCCAGGACCTGCACAAGTACTTCGGGCTGCGCGAAATCCTGAAGGGCATCACGCTCTCCTTTCTGGAGGGCGCCAAGATCGGCCTGATCGGTCTGAACGGCGCTGGCAAGAGCACCCTGTTGCGCATCATCTCGGGCCAGGACAAGGACTTCGAGGGCGTGGCCAAACCCGTCGGCGAGATGTCCATCGGCTATCTCGAACAGGAGCCGCCGCTCAACGAGGAACTGACAGTGGCCGGCAACATCAACGAGGCCGTGGCCCATCTGCACGCCATCGAGGCGCGCTACAGCGAAGTGTGCGAGTTGATGGGCAGCGCCGAGGGCGAGCAGGCCGAGGCCCTCAACGCGGAGTTCGAACAGCTCCAGCACGACCTCGACAGCAAGGGTATCTGGGATTTGGACAGCCGCCTGGAGCAGGCCAAGCACGCCCTGCAGGTGCCGCCGGATGAGCGCGATGTGAAGACGCTATCGGGAGGCGAGCGGCGCCGGGTTGCGCTCTGCAAACTGCTGCTCGAACACCCGGATATGCTGCTGCTCGACGAGCCCACCAACCACCTGGACGCGGAGTCCATCACCTGGCTCGAAAACCACCTGGCGGAGTACGAAGGTCTGGTGATCCTGGTCACCCACGACCGCTACTTCCTGGACAATGTGGTGGGCTGGATGCTCGAAATCGAGCGCGGCCTGGCCAAGCCCTACGAGGGCAACTACACCCAGTATTTGGAGACGCGCCAGAAGATGATGGCCGTCAAGAAAAGCCAGGACGCCAAACAGGAGAAGGTGCTGGCCCGGGAGTTGGAGTGGATCAGGCGCACGCCGGCGGCGCGCACCAAACAGAGCAAGGCGCGCCTGCGCCGCTACCAGGAAATGGCTGAAGCCAAGGCCGAGGACCAGGCTGACTCCCTCGAACTGCGTATCCCGCCGGGGCCGCGGCTGGGCGACAAGGTGCTCGAAGTGCGCGACCTCTCAAAGGGCTATGACGGACGTACACTCTTTGAGGGCATTTCATTCGACGTGCCTCCCCAGGCCAAGTTGGGGGTGATCGGCGCCAATGGTCTCGGCAAGTCCACCCTGATGAAAATCATCATGGGCGTGGAACAGGCCGACGCCGGCGAAGTCTCCATCGGCTCCACGGTCGAGATCAGCTTCGTGGATCAATCGCGCACGATCCTGAACGACGACGAATCCGTTTTCCAAAACATCACCGAGGGCAACGAGCAACTGCCGTTTGGTAATCGCACCATCGACAGCCGGGCCTATGTTGCGCGCTTCAACTTCAAGGGCGAGGACCAGCAACGCCCCCTGGGCCAATGCTCCGGCGGAATGCGCAACCGCGTCATCCTGGCCAAGATGTTGCGCGAGCCCGCCAACCTGGTAATCCTCGACGAGCCCACCAACGACCTGGACCTGGACACCTTGCGGGTGCTTGAGGAAGCCATCCAGCACTATCCCGGTTCCATGATTGTCGTGACCCACGACCGCTACTTCCTGAACCGCGTGGCCACGCACATCCTGGCCTTCGAGGGCGACGGCCAGGTCTTCTTCCACCACGGCGACTACGAGTCCTATAAGGACTACCGGGCGAGCCAGGGCCGGGATCTGGATGTGGTGGGCGGCCCCCACCGTAAGTTCTCGCGCTAGCTTCAAGAGCGCGGGGCGGGGCCCGCCACTGCCGCCCGCGGGGCCGGGCACACCCCGCCAAGCCCTGGAGGCTTCCAGCTGCCTGGAGCCGGCATGGGGGGGAACCAGGATTGGCGCCCGTCCGTCGAAAACCGCAACTCCCCCGGACACCCCACCCTGGGCATCCAACTGGCGCCAGAAAGACAATTATCCGGCTTCCTGGACTGCTGCAGGCACCTCGGAAGGATCGGGGGGATGAAAACTACTCAACTGCCCCGATTCGGGGCATGATGGAAGCCCGGCGCGGGTAGTTTCGGTGGTCTGGCCAAGTGGCCCTGCCCCTCGAACTATCCCGCGCAGGCCCAACGGCGCGCCCACGCAGGCGGGCGCGCGCGTTACCCCACACCTCTTCTCTACTTAGGAACCAACCAAGCATGAATCTCTCACCGCGTTCCCTCTGCCTCTCCCTGGCGCTGCTCGCCGCCGCTCCCCTGGCCCTGGCCGGAGACGCCACGGTCACCGTCAACGACCCCACCCCCGGGGCCACATCCGTGACGGCGGTGCTGGACAACTACACCAGCACCACTGTGAATGAAAACGGAATCGCCAGCAGGCGCTTCACCATCGCCAGCGAAGGGCGTGTCTTTGAAGCCGGTTCACCGGACCTGCCGCGGGTAGCCCGCAGCCTGATTATCCCCGACGACGCCGCCGTGGCCGCCAATGTGCTGGCCACGCGCTTCGTCGACATTCCCAATGTGGACATCGTTCCGGATCGCGGCCCCATCAGTCGCCAGGTGGACCCGGCCAGCGTGCCCTATGAGCGCGGCCCGGCCTACGCCGTCGATGCCTTCTTCCCCGCCGAGGTGGTGTCCCTACGCGAGCCCCACATCCTGCGCGACCTGCGCGGCGTCACGGCCGAGATCAACCTCTTCCAATACAACCCTGCTACGCGCACCTTGCGCATCCACAACAGGGTTGATTTCGAAGTGGTTACCGTGGGCAAGAGCGCCATCAATGTCTATGACCGCGCCCTGGCCCCCGACCGCCGCGACCGCACCTTCCAGAGCATTCAGCGCAGTCACTTCATCAACTTCGATAATGGCAGTCGTGCCCCGGCAGTGAACCAGTCCGGCGATCTCCTGATCATCAGCCGCGGTTCCTGGATGGATGAGATGCAGCCCCTGGTCGATTGGAAAAACTCCCAGGGCATCAACACCAACATCGTCAACATCAGCACGGTGGGCAACACCTCCAATGCCATCGACGGCTATATCTCCAGCGAGTACTCCAGCCGCAACCTGGCCTATGTACTCTTGGTTGGCGATTCCAACCATGTGACCAGCCTTTCCCACATGGGCGGCAAGGCCGACCCCATGTTCGGCACCATCGACGCCGACTGGTATCCGGATGTAATCATGGGGCGTTTTTCCGCCGGCTCCGCCGCCGATGTCACGACCCAGGTCGAGCGCACCATCGCCTATGAGCAGCAAAGCCACGCCATCGACGGCGATGTCGCCAATCGCCGGGCCATGGGGATTGCCTCCAACGAGGGGCCGGGCCACAACGGCGAGTATGACAACGAGCACATGGACCTGATCCGCGACGACCTCCTGGCCTATGGCTTCACCAATGTCAGCCGACGCTACGACCCCACTGCCACCCGCTCTCAAATCAGCAGCGACATCAACGGCGGCCGCCGCATGATCAACTACTGTGGCCACGGCAGTGACACATCCTGGGGCACGACGGGTTTCAGCAACTCCGATGTCAACAACCTGACCAACACTGATTACTGGCCCATCATCAACAGCGTGGCCTGTGTCAACGGCAACTTCAGCAACGGCACCTGCTTCGCCGAAGCCTGGTTGCGAGCCACCAGCGGTGGTCAGCCCTCCGGTGCCGTGGCCGCCCACATGGCCACCATCGACCAGTATTGGGACCAGCCCATGTACGGTCAGGATGCCTCCGTTGACCTCTTCGTGAACGAGGAATACGTGACCGTGGGCGCCATGTGGTACGCCGGTTCCTGCCAGATGATGGACGACTGCGGCGTAAGCGGCCAGGACATGTACCGCACCTGGCACATCTTCGGCGATCCCTCCCTGGTGATCCTCGACGGCGGCGCCAGCAACTGCGTGGACCCGGCCAACTACTGCGCCACGGCCCCCAACTCCACGGGAGGGCGGGCCACGATCGGCAGCATGGGCAGCGCCAGCATCTCCGCCAATGACTTCGGCCTCTACGCCTACACCTGCCCCCCGAGCCAGTTCGGGATCTTCTTCTACGGCCCGGACCAGGCCGCCGTGCCCCTGGGGAACGGCCAGTTGTGCGTGGGCGGCAGCATCAACCGCTTCCCCCCGGATCAGATTTCGATCTGGGGTGATGTGATGCGAACGGTGGACCTGACCCAGCCCCCCTCCCCCTCCGGCCAGATCCTGGAAGGCTCCACCTGGCGCTTCCAGTACTGGTTCCGCGACAGCGCCGCGGGCGGAGCCAACACCAACCTGACGGACGGCCTGGAGGCCACCTTCTGCCAGTAGGGGTGTGAAACGAGCCTGGGTCGCCTGGGCTCGCATTCATTCCAAGCGCAGCGCGCCCCGCGGGTCTACCGACCTGCGGGGCGCGCTTATGTATTAGTGCGGCTGCGAGTCCAGCAGCTCACCCGACCCTGGCAACCAATCCATGGGCAGCATCCAGTCAGCACGGCCCGAGCCTCGCCGCTCCCCAGTCAAATCCACTTCCGGATCTGGCAGGAGTCGGGCTCACAGCAGTTGAGCGCCACCCAGCAGGCGGCGTAAACAGACACCGGGAACCGTTTCCCTGGCGAGCGAGACCAGGCCTGATTCCTCGGCGCTGAGTGGCGTGCCGGAAGTGGCGTACTCTTCCGCCGGTTGTGGGCGACGGGGAGTCTCGCCCTGTATCAGGGGATTAGCGCCAGGAAGTCCGCCACCCACTCAGGGACCACTTCCGCCGCTCGACCCGGCAGGAAGGTGTCGGAACGGTGCAGGTTTTCCGGCGCGTCCAGGCTGTTGACGAAGGTGCGCGCTCCCCGGGCGCGGGCCTCCGCCAGCAGGCCCGCCGCCGGATAGACGGCGCCGGAAGTGCCCACGGAGAGGAAGTGGGTGGCACTGGCCATGGCGGCGGCGATCTCGTCCAGGTGATAGGGCATTTCGTGGAACCAGACGATGTCCGGCCGCAGGGGGCGGTGGCCGCAACTGGGACAGGGCAGGAATGTCTCCGGGTCGACGTTCTCCATGTCGCGATGGCGGGCGCTTTCCGCAGGAGTTCCCGGATCGTCCCGGCAGGACTCGCAGAGCAAATGCGTCAAGCGCCCGTGCATGGGCAAGACCGTTGATCCGGCCCGCTGGTGCAGGTCATCCACGTTTTGTGTGATCAGCGTGAAGCCGTGCCCGGCTGCTGACAGGCGTTTCTCCAACTCACACAGGGCCCGGTGACCGGCGTTGGGCTCGGCATCCAAGAGGGCCGCCCGCCGCGCCTGATAGAAACGCCAGACGAGTATCGGATCGCGCCGCCAGGCCATCGGCGTGGCCACATCCTCCACCCGCTGCCCTTCCCAGAGGCCTCCCCCGCCGCGGAAGGTGTCCAGCCCGGAATCCGCCGAGGCGCCGGCCCCGGTCAGCACCACCAGCTCGATGCGCACTTGCTTTCCGTCACTGCTCACTCCGCCACCATCACTTCCCAAGCCCGCATGAATCCCCACCGTTCGCCCATGGCTATGCGCGCGTCATCCCCGGCTTCCGCGCGCCCGGCCAGCGGAGCCAAACCGCGCTCGGCCATCAGTTCCCGGGCGCGCTTCACCAACGCCCCGGCCAAACCCCGGTGACGCAGGGAACGCTCCACCCAGAGCACCAGGATCATCGGTCTGCGGTCACCGGCCAGGGGATCGGTGAAGGGACCACTGAGGAGCAGGCCCCGCATGTCACCGGAGTGACCGGAACCAGTTCCCGCGGCGGGCCCGGAACCGTCGTCCGCCTCGGCCAAGAGCAGGGTCGTCTCGGGCGCAGCGAAACTGCGTTCCAAAAAAGCGGCCAGGGCCCCGGCTGGCAAACCCTCCTCGCGCACCAAGGCCAGGGCCTCCGCCGCCCGCTCCTCCATCACAGGTAGCAGCTCGCGAGCCTCGTCCAGCTCCGTGATTTCCCTGATGGCGATTCGCATGGCGCTTTCAATCCTCCGCTGCAGCGCCCAGGGCTGCCGGAGTTTGGCCCTCGCCGTGGAGCATTTCGCCGCGCCGCAGCTGGCGATAGATGTGACCCGGTGACCGGACCCAGGCCAGGCCGTCCTCCAGCGTCGCATAGGCGCAGGGCACGACCAGCAGCACCAGGAATGTGGCCAACCCCAACCCAAAGAACATGGTGATCGCCATGGGCTGCAGGAAACGCGCTTGGCCGGTGGCGAAGAAGGTCAGGGGCGCCAGACCCAACATGGTGGTCATGGAGGTCAACACGATGGGCCGGAAGCGCAACCGCCCGGCCTCGAGCACGGCGGAGATCATGGCCATCCCTGCGCGCCGTCGACTGTTGACGAACTCCACCAGAATCAGCGAGTCGTTCACCACCACGCCAGTCAGGGCGAGCAGGCCGATGAGAGACATGATGGAGATCGGCCGGTCCATGACGAGATGCCCGAAAACCATGCCCATGGCCCCAAAGGGGATGATGAACATGATCACCAAGGGCTGGCTGAGGGAGCGGAAGAGGCTGCCCAGGATCATGTAGATCAGGAGCAATGAAAGGGCGAAAGCAGTCTTCAAGCCGCCGAAGGAGCGCTCTGTCTCGCGCTGGTCTCCTTGGAACTCCAACTCGTAACCGGGATAGCGAGCCCCCAGGTCCGCGTGCCGCCGCCCGAGTTCCGCCACGATCTTGGCGGCGTTGCCCTCGGTCTTGTTCACATCGGCGATGACTGACACGGCTCGTTCTCTATCCAGGCGCGTGATCTCCGTGGGCCCCGTGAGCTCACTCTCCTCCACCACCATGCTGAGCGGCACGCGCGCCCCGCCGGGGGCCGTCAAGCGCACATTGGAAAACTCCGCCCGGCGGCTGCGCTCCACTTCGGGGAACTTGACCACCAGATCCACTTGGTCACGCCCCTTGCGCACGCTGCCGAAGGCAGTGCCCTCGAAGGCGGCGCGCAGTTCCGCCGCCACGCCGGCCTCCGTGAAACCCAAGAGCCGCGCTTCCTCGCGCAGGCGCAGGCGCAGTTCGCGCTTGCCCATGATCAGGTCGTCGCGAATATCGCGCACCCCGGCAAAGGTGGCCAGGTCCGCCTTGAGGACCTCGGCGATCTCCCCCAGAACTTCCAGCTGCGGCCCACGCACGGCAACCTGAATGGCCGCCCCCGTGGGCCCCGCCTGGGGCTGGGCGATGGAGATCGATTCAATGCCCGGCGGCGGCGGCGTGAAGCGCGCCCGCACGGCTTCGATGACCTGCGCCGTGGGCCGCGTGCGCTCGCCGCCCTCCTTCAACTCGACCCAGGCCTGGGCCAGATTACGCCCGATAGTAAAACGATTGGCGTCCTGGGCGCTGACGCCGATCAGCGTGTTGAGGCTCTCGAGTTCCTCCTCGGGCAGTTCCAGCAGGGCGCGCTCCACGGGTCGTGTCAGTTCGCCGGTCTCCTCCAGGGACGAGGACGGGTCCATGCGCATGTTCACATAGAAGATCTTCGATTCGAAATCGTCGAAGAGCACAAAGGGCACGCGGAAGACGGCGATGGAAACAAGCACCAGGCAAATCGCGCTGACCACCGTCAGGGAGACATAGCGCCAACGCACGGCCAACTCCAGAAAAATGCTGTAGCGCCGCCGTAGGGGTTCGTACCAAGGTGCGCGAGCCTCACCCGAGGCATGTCGTTTGAGGGCTTTCCTAGAGGTCCAATGGGCCAGGTGGCTGGGCAGCACGCAGAGGGCCTCCACCAGTGAGACCAACAGGCAGAATGTCACCACCAGGGGCAGAGGCCGCATGAAGTTGCCGGTGGTGCCCGAGATCATCAGGACCGGCATGAAGGCGGCGATGCTGGTCAAGATGGTGGCCAGCACCGGCGCGCCCACTTCGGCCGCCGATTCCACGGCGGCGGTCTCCGGGTCCATGCCCTCCTCCATCAAACGATAGGCGTTTTCACCGACCACAATGGCGTCGTCGACTATCATGCCGAGCACCACGATGAAGGCGAACATGGTGACCATGTTCATGGAGACGCCACAGGCCGAGGCGATCACCAGTCCACCGAGGAACGAAACCGGAATGCCCAGGGCCGTCATCAAGGCCACGCGCCGCTGCAAGAAAAGCAACAGGGAAATAACCACCAGGAAACCGCCGATGGCCCCCGATTCCTTCATCACCTGCAGGCGGTTCCTGACGTAGATCGAGACATCGCCGTTGGTGCCGATGGCGCAACCCGTGGGCATGGCTTCCATGGCCTCGGCCACATAGGCGCGCACCTCGCGGGCGATGTCGATGGTGTCGCCGCTCTCCTCCTTGTTGATCTGCATGTGAATGCAGGGTTGGCCGTTGAAGCGCGCGCGGGTAATGGGCCGTTCAAAACTCTCGGTGACCTTGGCCACCTGACCCAGGCGCACCAGGCTACCGCCCGGCTCGGCGATGAGCGGCAGGGCCAAAAGGTGTTCCACATCGTCTAGTTGGGCGTCCACCCGCAACAATGTGTCGCCCCCAGCGCCTGCTCCCGCCGGGCCCGCGCTGGTCAAGCTGCCCAGCGGCGCATCACGGCTGCCGGCATTCACCACGCGCCCCACATCAGCCAAGGTCAAGCCAAAGCGCTCCAACGCGACCCGATCCACTTCAATCCACAGGCGCGGCTCCCGCAGGCCTTCGACGACTATGCGCGAAACGCCCTCGATGTTCTCCAAGCGGCGCCGGTGGTCCTCGGCCACGACGCGCATTTCCCCCTCCGGCAGCCAACCATAGATGAAGACGGCGATGACCGGGAACTCGGTCTTCATCTCGCGCACCTCCGGGGTTTCCACTTCCAAAGGCAGATCCAAATCGCCCCGGTTCACCGCCGTGCGCACCTCCTCGATGAAGCTGCCCGCATCGGTTTCCTCGCTCAGTTCCAACAAAAGGGTGGAGTAGCCTTCGCGGGAAGTGGAGTAGAGCTCGGTCAAACCCTCGATGCCCTCCACCGCATCCTCCAAGGGACGCGTCACGAGGCGCTCCACATCCTCCGGCGTGGCCCCTGGGTAGACCGTGGCCACCCGCACCTGATTCATGGTGAAGACCGGGAATACCTCCCGGGGCATGTCGCTCCAGGCGAAAAACCCAGCCAGGCACAGCACCAGCGTTCCGAGGTTGATGGCCACCGGGTTGGCCACGGCGACCCTCGCCAGGGCCCGGATCATCGTCCCATCCGCTCTGGCTCAGCGGTGCCGGGTTGGAGCGGGCTCACCTGCCCCTGCTCGCTGCCCTTTTCCTGCAAGCCGCTAGGACGCCCTACCTCGGCGCTCAACAGCCGACAGGGCATCCCATCAGCCAGGCGTTCCAGAGGCCAAACGACTAGCTGCTCACCTGCCAAGAGGCCATCCTCCACGATGAACGCACCCCCGCCGGCGCCCGCCAAGGCCGGACCCAGTTTCACTTGGCGTTGCTCAATCCAGGTCCCGGTGGGGCTCTCGCGTAGAACATGGGCCAGGGGCAAACCCGCGCGCCACAGCAGTTCACCACGGTCGATGGTCAGGGCATCTCGCCGGCGCTCCACCTCAATGGTGGCCACGGCGAACTGCCCGGCCCGTAGACGCGGCCCGGTCTCCTCCGGGTCGCTCCCCCCGCCCCCGGGACTATTCCCTATGTCAATTTCCACGGCAGCCGATCTGGTGCGCGGATCCACGGCCGCCGCGAGGGCCGCCACCTGGCCGCGAAAAACGCGCCCGGGAGCAGATGGCAGTGTCACCCGAGCCCATTGGCCTGGAGCCAGCTGGCCCAGCTCCTCCTCGGGGATCTGCAGCACCAGTTGGAGGGTGGAGCTATCCACCAGCTCCGCCAGCGGCGCCCCGGCCACGGGGCTGGGCGATAAATAGGTACCCAAGGCCGGGGGACGCCCCACCAGCTGGCCCCGGAAGGGAGCCCTCAGAACAGTGCGCTCCAGCCGATCGCGAGCGTTGTCGCGTGCCGCCCGGGCCTGCTCCAGGGCGGCCCGGGCCGCCGTCACCGCCACCCGCGCCCCGTCCCGGCGGCCGGCGGCGGCATCCAGATCGCGCCGCGCCCCAGTCAGGGCCACACGCGCCTGGTCCAGGGCCGCCGCCGGGGCGTGGCCCTCGGCTTCCACTTCCTCCCAGCGCTGACAGCTGGCCAGGGCCAACTCCAGGGCCTGCGCCGCCAGCTCTCGATCTGTCTGGGACCGTTCCCCGTCCAGCACCGCCCGCTCCAGACTTGAACCCGCCTGGTCGCACAGGGCCTGGGCGCGGCGCAGCTCCAAGGCATAGGGCGCCGGATCCACGGCACACAATTCCACCCCCTGTTCCACGAAAAAGCCCGGCCGCCAATCCGGGTGCACAGCCACCACCGGCCCGGGCACCTCAACCGCCAGCCAGGCCCGGCGCGCGGCGAGCAAGGTCCCATAGCCCCGCACCTCAACCACGGCCTCCGCCAGGGCCAGATCCCTCACCCGCACTGGAATGGGCCCCAGGTCCACCGGCGCCACCGAAGCCGGTGCCGGACGCTTGACAACCACCACAAAAATGGCGACCGCCCCCAGGGCCGCCGTGAACAGAATCCAACCAAGACTGCGAATCGTGCGTGACATAGAGGGAACAGGATAACAGCCCCGCCCCCCCGATCATCTCCACAGCCCAGCCAAGCTCGGGATTTGCCCACTAGAACCAACCCCTCCCCAGTCCCGCTGCCTCCCTCCCCGGGCCCGCCGCCTCCCTCCCCAGGCCAACTGCCTTCCTCCCCGGGCCCGCCGCCTCCCTCCCCAGGCCAACTGCCTTCCTCCCCGGGCCCGCC
>NYXZ01000047.1 GCA_002686595.1 Planctomycetota bacterium
CCCAGCCCCCCCAAGGGGGGGGAGGTGCAGGCTTGTCTCCGGTCTTCCCCCCGCCAATCCCCAGCACCACAGCCTCACAGCACCACAGCCTCACAGCCCATGGCCTTACAGCCCGCAACCTCACAGCCAACAATCTCACAGCATCACTACCCCAAACCGACTAACTCCCCCCCCTTGGGGGGGCTGGGGGGGGAACTACACAACTCCTCCCCACCACATCCCCAAGCCCCAAGCCCAGCCCCAGGCCAAGCCCAAAGCCAAGCCCAAAGCCAAACAACTCCCCCACACTCACAAGCCGAACAACTCCCCCCCCTTGGGGGGGCTGGGGGGGGGAACAACACAACTCCTCCCCACCACATCCCCAAGCCCAAGCCCCAGCCCCAGCCCCAAGCCCCAGCCCCAAGCCCAAGCCAAGATCAAGGCCCAAGCCAAGCCCAAAGCCCAAAGCCAAACAACTCCCCCACACTCACAAGCCGGACAACTCCCCCCCTTTGGGGGGGCTGGGGGGGGAACTACACCACCTCTCCCCACCACAAACCCAAACCAGGCCAAAGCCAGGCCCAAACCAGGCCAAGACCATGCCCAAACCAGGCCAAGACCAAGGCCCAAGCCAAGACCAAGACCCAAGCCAAGGCCAGGCCCCAAACCCTCAATCCAATCCCACCAACCCATACCTCAACCCCCGCCCACTAGCCCGCGCCCCCTCCACACCCAAATGCCCCAACCCCAACCCCAAACAAACCAACCCCGCCGGCAGAATCTCAGCCCGTCCAGGCTCAATAGCAAAATCCATACGCTCCTCCACACCGAGCCCGCGCAAACGCTCGGCCCATTCCAAGGCCGCCCCAACACGAATCTCCCGCCCCTCCGCCAAGCGATGGTCAAACACCTCTAAGCCCGCCTCCAAACAGGCCAAGTTCCCCGGCGTCCCGCCCAGGGCCACCACCTCCCCTTCACCTTCACCACTTACGGGACAGGCCGCCAACACACGCTCGACTTCCGCGAACAGCGCGGACCAACCTCCCTCTTCCAGGGGCGCTCCCCCACCCAGACCGAGAAAACGCTCGGTGAGGGCGACGGCCCCCACGGGACCTGACCAACGCCGCTCGCCCGCCCGGTCCACCAGTTCAGTACTGCCGCCCCCCACGTCAATCACACAACGCGGCGGCGCACCATTGCCGCGGGCCACGGCGGCGAATCCCAAACGCGCCTCCTCTTGCTCGTCGAGCACCTCGAGCTCCAGGCCGCATGTCCCGCGCACGCGCTCGATGAACTCCCGCGCATCACTGGCCTTGCGCAGCACGGCGGTGGCCGCCACGCGGTAGTTGTCGGGCTTGATGTCCAAACGCCGCAAGCGCTCGGCGAACAGGGAGAGGACCTCCAAGGTGCGCGTCTGGGCCTCCTGATCCAAGGCCCCGGTGCGCCATAGACCGGCGCCCAAACGCGGCGTCATACAGTGGTCCTCAACCACTTTCAGCGTGCCGTCGTCGTGTACGCTTGCCACGAGCAACAACGCGCTGTTGGTGCCCAGGTCCACGGCCGCCCGCAACTGGCCGCCGTTCGGGTCCCGCTCTGCTCCTGCGCTGCTCATGGAGTGGTCGCCGTGTTCATGGAATGGTCAAGGAGTGGTCCAGGGATTTGCTTCAGCGAGGGCATTCGCCACCGCCACAGAGTACCCGCTCAGCCCTTGGGCTCCATGGTCACAACCCGCATCTGCTGTCCCTTTTTGAGACGTAAAAACACCTCTTGCGCTTTGTAGTCCCTGGCCTTGATCTCCAGCAACCAGCGCCCGCGCCCCAAACCCGGCAGTTCCAACTCGCCGTTGGTGATGTCGCGGCGCAGGACCTCGCGCCCATCGCCCGCAGGCGGTTTGTCCCGGCCCTGTTTCCCCAGGGGACGCGCCACGCACCCGCCGCGTTTGATGCGTCGCCCGTTTTCGTCAACCAAACGCACCTTGAGATCAGTCCCCAATCGCAGTTCGACCAGCCCCAGGTCCATCTCTGAACCCGG
Organism: Planctomycetota bacterium; assembly: GCA_002686595.1. Lineage (GTDB taxonomy): Bacteria > Planctomycetota > UBA1135 > UBA1135. Next base: position 2,011 of record NYXZ01000047.1, read on the forward strand.
CGCGAGCTCCAAGGCCTGCGTGCGCAGGGGCACGGCGCCGCGGCCCATGAAGGTGAGACTGGCCCGGCCCGGCTCCATACCGCGCAGGGTGAAACTGTCCCCCTCCTGGGTCAAGGTGCCGCCGCGTTTACCACGCACCGCGAGATCCTCAACCGGAGAACCATCCGCCATTTCGATGCGACCGCGCAGGGCGGCGCGTTCCGCCATGGGCACCGGTTCCAGGACAAGGGTCACAAAGGGCGACGGCGAGCTGCGAAAAACAACCACCGACTGTCCCGCCGGCTCTTGGCGATAGAACGGCACGGCAGCCAAGAGGCCCACTGAGTCCGAACTCAGCCCCGTGAACTGAAAACGCCCCCAGCTGTCGATGGCCGTGCTCTGGGGTCGGTCCTGGCCCGGGCGTGGGGCCTTGTTGGATTGGCGCTTACTCCCCATGCGCGCCAAGCTTCCATTGAGCAGGACCCGGCCACCGTCGAGGGTGTTCCCATCCCCGTCCACCACCACACCCTCGATGTCCCAGGACGGGGCCAGGTGCAGGGTCACTTCCAGGATGTCCGCATCCGGACGCGGCGTACAGGCCAGACGCTCCGACACAAAACCCACAGCTTCCACGGAGACCCTACAAGCTTTCCGGGGAACATCCTCGAACCGAAAACTCCCGTCCGCCCCGGTCACTGTTTTTTTGTAGATGGGGGCCTCGGGATGGTCGAAGTGCATGCCATGGCCGTAGGCCAGATTCACCCGCGCCCCGGCCACCCCGCCGGCCGTCGCTTCCTCGCTCTCGAGCACGCGGCCGACAATAGTCAGGTCCCCGTCATAGACCAGCACCAACTCCTCCTGTTGCGCCCCGGACTTCAGTTTCAACGTCTCGTATTCGAGCCACGAACCCTGCCAGTCCTCATCGTATAGTTCGAGAAACGGTGTATAGGCGATCCCGGCGCGCAACCGGGTAAAGGCGCAGCGCCCGTCATCGTCGGTTTCCTCCTGGGGAGTCGCCAAGATGCCCCACAATCCCCGGTCCCCGTGTTCAAGGAAATCAGCCGCAATGAGCACCACCTCCACCTCCTCTAGCGGGGCGCCCTCGCCATCAATCACTCTCACCACCAGCTCCGCACTGGGCGAAACCCTCAGAGTGATTTCAGCTTCAGCGCCTTGTTCGACGGTCACATTGCCGAGGGCGATGTCATCCCAGCTAGTCCGCACCCGCAGGTCGTGGCCACCGGCCCGCAGTCCTTCAAAGACAAACCGTCCTTCCCCATCGGTCTCCACTTTTTGCAAGCCGTCCTGCTCCACGGCACTGCCGGCACCGGAGATAGTTGGCCAGACCTCGACCTCCGCTTCCGCCACACCGCTCCTGGTGCGGCCTCGCAAGAGCACCTGGCCCCGCAGGGAACCAGTGGCCGGAGCGCCGAGTTCCACCCAGGTCTCCTCTCCGGCGCGCACGGTGATCCCCGGCTCGAAGATCAATCCCCTGTCCTGCACCGCCAGTGAATACTGGCCCGGCACGAGGGCTGTGAAGGCGAAGCGTCCGGCGCTGTCCAAGCTCGTTCGGGCCACCGCGCCCCGCTCCTCGCCCAGGGCCAGTTCGCGATGCCAATGGCGCAGGCAAATCTCCCCGGCCTCCCCCTTCCCCCACCCGGCGACCTGTCCCCGTATCCAACCGGCCCGTTCCAGGGCAAAGGGCGGCTGGGCCGCTATCGACGCCGTGCTCTCTGATGCGCTTGGCCCATCACCCGCGGCAACCGCCAGCGTTTCACGGGGCGGACAAAACGGATAGCGGCGCAGGGAAACAAAATCCGCGGCGCTGATCTCCAGGCGTCCCTGAGGTTGCTCGGCATCTGTTCCGGCGCCGTCCTGCTCGAACGCTGTCCCCGGCACAACCCAGGTCAAGTCAAAGACGCCCCGCTCGTCTGTCACGGCCGTCACGTCCTTGGCCTCCTCGAACTCGAAGGTCAGCTCGACGCGTGCCCCGGACAGACCTCGCCCCGTGATCTTCTCAATGACCAATCCACGCCAAGAGTAGGCCTCTGCCGACTGTTCGCCGCCGCCCACTCCTGCGGCGGGAGCGCGCACGCTCCCCTTTGCAGGGGATGTCCCCGTCTCCTCGGCCACGTCAGCCCCCGCCCCCTCGGGCGGCCACGCACCACCGCTGTTCACCGGCGCCGCCGCAACGCCGGCACTTCGCTGATCGAGAGACTCGCCTTTCCCCGTTCCGCTTTGCAACGCGAGGAACAGCGCCGTCACGAGCAGCAACAGGAGGCCCGCCACAGTGAGCGTCCCCACGCGGCCGCGTCGGGTCACGATGTCTCGCGCGGGCCTGCGGGGAAGCAAATTCATGGCGCGTCCCATCCTACCCAAAGCGAGAGGGGCGTGCAGACAGGGGCCCGGGAGCCCCCGCCCATTCAGGGCAGTTCAGGGAAGACGCCGTGACATTGCCCTTCCAGGTTGAAGACCTGCACGCGATCGGCATCCATGTCCATCACGGCCACGCGCGTGGCCCGTTCCGTGGTTCCTTCCTCCACGGCCAATGACGAAGGTTCCCAGACACACCCCTCCTGCTTGCCGGCGGCGGCAATCAACTTCAGAAAGCGCCCGGTACCAGACACCAGGCACAGGGCGCTGCGTTCCTCGCCGCCGATGCTGATCAAGGCCCGTCCATCGGAGAGCAGGGCCAAGCCCTTGGCGCGCCCGCCACTCCCTCCCGCGTTTGCAGGCCAATCCGCGCCCACGCCAAATGAAAAGTGAAAGTCGCCGCGGCGGAAGACCTGGATGCGTCCAGCGGGCCCACCGCCACAGGCGCCACCCAGGCCCGGGGACGGCACGGCCCCGGCCTCGCAGGCCCAGATTTCATCCCCGCGACAAGCCACGGCGGTCAGCTCCAAAAAACGCCCACGGGGATCGCCGCCGGGCCGCAGGGAAGCGGGCTGCCGAGCCCCTTCCCGTTCCGCTGCCACCGGCAACGTGCGCAGGGCATGGCGCACGCGCCCCGCGCTGGCCACGATCGCTTCCTGTTCCACATCCGTGCCGCGCACCGCCACGGCCACGGGGCATCCCAACTCCGCCGGCGCAACTGGTGGGCTGAACCCGCCGTCGTCTACAGCCGCGGAATCGACGCACTGCTCGACGAGACTGTTCCCGGAGGAGCAAAGGACACCCAAGCACCGACCAAAGGCCGTGAAGATGCGCAGACAACTGGCACCGGGATCCGCCACCCACAGACGGCGGTCATCATCCACCGCCAAACCGCTGATGGAGGCGCCGGCGTCGGCCCTGTCACCTTCGGCGCCAAAGGTGAAGCCATCCCCGAGGCGCCGCCCATCGAGGTCGAAGGGAGCCAGACGCACGCGCCCAGACCGGCGACCGATGAAAAGCACGCCGGCTTGCAGGGCCAGGGCCCCGTGGGCTTGGCTCATCGGTTTGCGCCTCCCGCGGTCGGCGACACCAGCTTGACCACAACGACCTCCGCCGGAACTCGGTGACGCCAGGGCAAGCCGACGATGCCCAGGCCGCGATTGACCAGCAAGGTAGTGGCGCCGAATGAGACGCGCAGTCCCGGATGCTTGGGGCCGAGGGTGCGCAGCAGTGGCAGGTCGACCTGGGTGCCATGGGTGTGACCGGAGAGGATGGCGGCGCAGCGCCCGTGGGCCAGGTCCCGGGCACCGGCGGGGTTGTGGCAGAGCATGATCTCCAGATCCCCGGCGCGCAGGGAGGAGCGGGCGGCGGCCACATCCACGACCCGCGCCTCCTCAAGGTCCTCCAGGCCCGTGAGCGCCAACGCGCCGCCCTGCACCTCGAACCGTTGGCAGGCGTTGCGCAGGAAAGTGATGCCGCCGGCCGCGGCGCGGATCACCATTTCGTTTTCCCGGCGCTCCCTGTAATCGTGGTTGCCGAAAACAGCGAAGGTGCCCAGGCGGCTGGAGAGCTGCGCCAGGTCGTCGAGCACGGGCAGGGCCTCCTCCACGCCATGGGTCATGTAATCGCCGGTCAGAACGACCAGGTCCACCTCGCGCTCGTTCACGGCCTCGATCACGGCCCGTAGATCACCGGCGCCTAGAAAGCGGCCGCCGTGGAAGTCGGAGAGCTGGGCAATGGTCAGGCCGTCGAGGCCCGGGGCCAAGCCCGGCCACTCAATGAGTTCCTCCCGCAGGCGAAAGCGGCCCGGGGCCAGGTGCCGGCGGCGATAGGCCCGGCGCCCACCCAGAGCCGCGGCGCAGGCCTCCACGGCGCGGAAGAAGGCCAGGCGTCGCTCGCTGAAACGCCGCTGGGGCACTTTGATCTGCGGCGCGGGAAGGGAGGAGTCGGACATGGTCATGGGCGGGGCGCGGGCTTGCTTGCACCGCCCTTTCTACACAACCGACCGCCGCCGTTCCTCTCCCCTCGGACCGGTCTGTCTCAAAGCGCCCGGGCAACCCTCTCAGCCCGGGGCCCCCAACCGGCTTGCGTCTCTCCGCTAGAAGTAGAAGACCGCTTCCTCGCCGGCGCCGATCTTTTGACCGCCTTCGGTGTTCCAGCCACCCAAATAGCCGCTCAGGCACTCGGCCCGCAGGATCTCATCCTGATAGGTCAGGCGCGCACGCCCGCTCGTGACTTCAATCACGCCCACCGGGGAGGTGACCGTGGCCGGGCCGTTCAAGACCAAGGTGCCTTGACCGATTCTGAGGCGCAGGGGGCGCGTGCCCTCGAGCATGACCCGTGTCAGGGCGCCCAGGTGTACTTCGGTCTTGCCCACGACCAGGCGCGCGCTGGCCCCGGGCGCCGTGGCGCACCAGTCACCGCGCACCATGGGCAGCACCGTGCCGGCCTGTTCGATGAGCAGTTCCGGCATGGCCACCGGACCACTGATCACCGCCAGGTCGGCCCGCGGCGGAGCGCCGAAGGCACTTTGGAATTGGACCAGGGCCAGGATCGCCAGGGCCGGCAGGAAGAGGATGCGCAGGTTGCGGCGGCGCCGTTGGCTGCGCTCTCCGGCACCGGCCAGGGCCAGGCGCCGTTGGGTGGCGCGCCTGGTATTCTTCTCCTCTTCCTGGCGCAAGTGGCGCTGGGCGCGGCCCAGGGCCGCCACCGTTCCCACGGCGTCCAGGTAGGCAGCATGACAGGCGCGACAGGCCTCCAGGTGTTCGCGCAGGGCCAGGTGCTCGGCACCTTCCCCGTCTTCACCGAGGAAGCGGTGTACCAGGCGCAGGGCCTCTTCGCAGCTGAGGGCATGGTCGACCATAACCCTCCTTCATCGACGGATTCCCCCGGGGACTGAAATGGGCCCGGCCGGCGTTAGTCGGTACTCAAACGGGCCCCAGCCGCCGCGAGGCGCGCCAGGGTTTTTTGGCTGCCCAAGAGGACCATGGTCTCGAACAGGTCGGGGCCGCCGGGCAGGCCCGTCAGGGCGCAGCGCACGGGCTGGCCAAAGGCCGGGAAGGGCAGTTCCCGTTCCGCCATCCAGGCCTTGGTGGCGTCGGAGAGCTCGGCCGGAGCCGGCAAATCGGCGCCGCCTGCTACCGCGGCTCCGCCTACTCCATCGGCTCCGGCGGCTCCGGCGACTCCGGCACCGCCGGCACCGCCGAACGAGGCGATGAAATCGGCAAAGGCAGCCAGGGTGTCCAAACGGCTTTCGTGGCGGCGGGCGTTTTTCTCGGCCTTGGGCGCATAGGGCACGGCCTCATCATCCGCGAACAGATAGGCGACGCGCTCGGGGATTTCCGAGTAGAGGCGAATGCGTTCCTGCTCCTGGGCCACCACGGCTCGCCACCAGTCGGCGCGGCTCGCCAGATCATCGGCCGTGGTCAAACCGGCTGCGACGACAAACGGCGCGCAACGCTGCGCCAGCTCCGCCACGGAAGCGGCGCGGATGTACTCTCCGGCCAACCACATAAACTTGTCCTGGTCAAAAACAGCCCCGGCCTTGGAGACGGCCCGGGGATCAAAGGCAGCTTGCAACTCCGCCACGGAAAACACTTCGCGCTCACCGTCGAGGGCCCAGCCCTGGAGAGCCAGGAAGTTGACCACGGCCTCCGGTGGATAACCCAGGTCGCGATAATCGCCGACGGAGGTGTGGCCGTCGCGCTTGCTGAGTTTCTTGCCGCCGCTCCCAAGCATGAGCGGCAGGTGCCCGAAGAGCGGCGGCGCGCTGTCGAGAGCCTCGTAGAGCAGGAGCTGCTTGGGCGTGTTTACCAAGTGTTCCTCGCCGCGCAGGACATGGCTGATCCCCATGGCCAAGTCGTCGCAGACAACCACGAAGTTATAGGTCGGGCCGCCGCCCGGGCCGCCGCTCCGGCGCAGGATGACCCAGTCGTCGATTTCAGCGTGGGGAATGGTGACCGTGCCGCGCACCATATCCGTGAAGGTGCTCTGGCCCTCGTCGATGCGAAAGCGCACGGCGAACTCCTCCCCGGCGGCGGCGCGGGCGGCGGATATTTCCGGAGCCAGGTCCCGGTCCCGCCCGCGATAGGCGCGCCGTTGCTTGGCGCCCTCCTGCTCGGCCCGCCAGGCGTCGAGCTCATCTGCCGTGGAAAAATCCCGGTAGACGTGCCCGGAGGCCAACAGGCGCTCCGCCGCTTCCAGGTGACTGGCCAGGCGTTCGCTCTGCAGATAGGGCCCACAGGGTCCGCCCACATCCGGCCCCTCGTCCCAGTCGAGGCCCAGCCAGGCCAGACCATCCATGATGGCCGCCTGGGATTCCGCGCTGTTGCGGCTCTTGTCCGTGTCCTCCACGCGCAGGATGAAGCTGCCCCCCGAGCCCCGGGCGAAGGCCCAATTGAAAAGGGCCGTGCGGGCCAGACCCAGGTGAACAGTGCCCGTGGGGCTCGGTGCGATGCGGACGCGAATACTCATGGGCGCAAGTGTACGGCCTGGCATGTTGGGTTCGGTGCCTGCGGTAGCTAGATTCCATCCCTGATGAATACCACCGCCCTCGACCTCGAACTGATTCGCCGCGCCCCCAAGGTCCTGCTCCACGAGCACCTCGACGGCGGCCTGCGCCCGGAAACCGTGCAAGAGCTGGCCCGGGAGACGGGCTACGGCGAGCTGCCCGAGGGCTGTGAGACTGACAGCGAGGCACTCTCTGATTGGTTTTTTCGGGGCGCCAGCCGCGGCAGCCTGCCCCAGTACCTGGAGGGTTTCCGCCACACCATCGCCCTGATGCAGAGCGCCGCGGCCCTCGAACGCATCGCCTATGAATTGATGGAGGACATGGCGGCCGATGGCGTGGTCTACGCCGAGGTTCGTTTCGCGCCCCACTTCCACACCCACGCGGAGTTGGGCCTGGAGGGAGTCATGACGGCCGTTCTGCAGGGCCTGCGCCGCGGCGCCGAGGAATGGGGCGTCGGCTATGGCCTGATCGTCTGCGCCATGCGCAACGAGTCCCCGGAACTCAGCGAGAAACTGGTGGAGCTGGCGGTCTCCTTCAGGAACCGCGGCTGCGTGGGCTTTGACCTGGCCGGCGAGGAAGCTGGCCACCCGGCCAAGGACCATGTGCGTGCCTTCCAGTTCGCCCAACGGGCCAACTTCTCAATCACCATCCACGCCGGCGAGAGCTTTGGCCCCGATAGCATCTGGCAGGCACTGCAGTTTTGCGGCGCCCATCGCATCGGCCACGGCACGCGGCTGATCGAGGACATCGTGATCTACGACAACAAGGTCATCCAGGTCGGCGGCCTGGCCCAGTATGTCCTCGACCACCGCATTCCCCTGGAGCTCTGCCTCTCCTCCAATGTCCACACCGGCGCCACACCTTCCCTGGAGGAACACCCCTTCCCCTACTTCCTCTCATCCGGTTACCGCGTGACGCTCAACACGGACAATCGCCTGATGAGCCGCACCACCATGAGCGACGAGTACGCCATCGCGAACAAGCATTTTGGGTGTAGCCTCAACGAGCTCGAGCTGCTCTCGCTCAATGCCATGAAGTCCGCCTTCGCCTCCTACGGCGAACGCTGCCGCTTCATCTACAACCGCATCAAGCCGGGCTTTGCCACCCTGCGTGAAGAACTGGGCCTGGAACCGGGCGGCGGCGAATACATCCGGCCCCACTAGGAGCCCGCGCCGGAGTCGAACCATGACCGAGTCAGTCCACCTGCGAGATGCCAGCGCCTTCGCGGGCCGCATGGAAATGCGCCTCTTCGAGAGCGCCTCGCTGCGCGCTAATCCCCTCGGCGACCCCCACCTGCGGGAAGTCCCCATCTACCTGCCGCCCGGCGCCCACGGCCCCCTGCCCGTGCTCTTCCTGCTCAGCGGGTTCACCGGCCGCGGCCAGGCCATGACCGAAACCCATCCCTGGAAGCGCGGTGTCATCGCCGACTACGACCGGGCGGTGGCGGCGGACAAGGCGCCCCCCGCCATTTTGGTGGCGCCGGACTGCTTCACGCGCTTGGGCGGCAGTCAATATGTGAACTCCAGCGCCACCGGTCCTTACCGGGATTATGTGGCCCGCGAACTGGTGCAGCTGGTGGATGACAACTACGACACGCTCCCCGGCCGCCGGGGCGTACTCGGCAAATCCTCCGGCGGTTTCGGCGCCCTGCATTTGGCCATGCAGCACCCGGACATCTTCCCGGTGGCGGCCTCCATCAGCGGCGACTGCGCCTTTGACCTGGGCCATGTGAACAGTTTTCCAGCGGCCCTGCGCGGTCTCTTGGAGCACGACGGCGAGCCGGCCCGTTTCCTGGACGCCTTCTACGAGCGTCCCTCCCTGGACGGCGATGGCCATGCCTTGATCGACCTCTTGGCCATGTCCGCTTGTTACTCGCCAAATGCTGACGCGCCCCTGGGCTTTGATTTACCCGTGACCTTGGACACCTGCGAACTGATAGACGAAGTCTGGCAGCGCTGGTTGGCCTTCGATCCCCTGCGCGCCTGCGTCGAATACGCGCCGGCCCTCCGCGGTCTGGAACTACTGCACATCGAGTGCGGCCAGCGCGATGACTTCCATCTGCAATACGGCCTGCGGCGTCTCGCCAAGCGGCTGACGGAACTGTCCGTGCCCCACACCTGCGAGGAGTTTCCCGGTGGCCATTTCGACATCAACCACCGCTATGGCCTGCTTCTGCCGCGCCTGATCGCAGCTCTGGGAGCCTGAGCAGCGCAAGCAACCGGCACCCGACTCCCTAAGCCGACGGCGGGGTCAAGGGGCAGGTTTCCGGCAAAATAAATAAACCGAGGCCGCGATCCTGGCACATTATACAATGTCGCATTGCGCCTTACCCCCTCCCCAGCCCATGCCCTGACCGTGTCCATATCCCTGATTCTGCCCCTATTGGCCCTGGCCCCAAGCGTCGCCTTCCAAGGCCGCGGTCCCCTGGCCCCCGCCACACCCGCCACACCCAGCTCCACGACCATCGACGGGGCCTGGGAGAGCACTTCCTCCGGCGTGCAGCAACTCATCCTGCGGGCGCGTGCGGATGGAACCCTGCTGGCCTATCTGCCCGGCAGCCCGGGCATTCACCTCGCCTCCGGTTCCCTGCTCGGCAGCAGCGTCACCCTGAACTTCAGCGGACAGGACGGAGGCGGCGCCTCTGATCCCGGCACCTTCACCGGCACGCTCACGGGGCATCTGCTCAGCGGCACGCTTGACGACGGGACGAGTTCGCTTCCCCTGGTACTGAACCGCTCCCGGGCGGCCCTGACGGAGGAACACTGGCTCATCTCCCATGCGGATGGCGGACTCTGGCTACGGGCTGGGCGCCTGACGGAAAGCGGCGCCTTCGTAGGCGGCAGCTTTTCAGGTGTTGAGCAGTGCGACTTCATCGCCTGTGGCGGGCTCTTGACGGATTGGACCATCTCCGGCACAGCCCACTCAATCGCGACATCCTCCGCTGGCTCGTGCAGTTCATCATCCACCCTGACCGGCGTCTTCGACGCGGCCAGCGCCCTGCTGACCGGCAGCTACACCACTACCAACACTTGCAGCTCCAGCACTGGCGGAGACTTCATGGCCGGCAAGGAAGGCCTGAGTACCACGGCTCATGCAGAAGCCACGCTGGAGTTGGTGGCCACGTTCTGCGATGCCCTTGAAACCGAATCCACAACTGCCATCGATGCACTGCACTCCGCCTACTTGCACGATGGCGTGACGCGCTCTGATTGGCAGGCCCAGTTCAACTCCTGGTTCCTGAACTACGATTCCATCGAGGCCGATGCCGTGCTCACGCGCATCATCACGCTCGACGACGGAGAGCTACACCCCATGCTCGCCGGACCAGCACGCCTGGAATGGCGCTTGACGGTTAGCGGTGTGCCCGCCGCGGGGGGCGCCCGGGAAACGCTGCTCGACTACGAACCTGCTCCCTTTGATGACGCCCTGCATTACTTGGCCACCGAAAGTGGCCGGCGCGTCATCACCGGGAATGGGGAGAGCGTTCCGTTTTCCATGAACATGCCCCTCGTCGCCGCCGACGGAGCCATCAACAACTACGGCATCTGGCCCTACGGGGTGCACGGCGGAGGGCACCCGGAGGGGCATCCGGGAATCGACATCGAATACGCCACTGGCACCTCCGTGCTGGCCGCCTGCGCGGGCACCATCACAGCCATCGGTCCCAACTCCCACTTCCCGAGCCTCATGGACCTGATGCTTGAGGCCCGGCCCGGCGTGTTGGTCCAGTACGACCACATGGGTGCGGTGGATCCCTCCCTGGCCGTGGGGAGCGCGGTGGTCGAGGGCCAGGTCCTGGGAGATGCTCCCTTTTCCAGTTCGCACACCGCCGTACATTTCGCGCTGCGCCTGGGCATGGATACCACCTGCCCGGTGCCCTACCTCAGCAGCGCGGGCCAGGGCACCTTCGACGTCCTGTGGGCCACGGCCCATTACATAGAGGAGCTGGTGGAGCCCCTGCCCTGCAACTCAGTGGACGCTGGCTTCCCCCTGACGGCCGCGCGCACGCTGGTGAGCGGTACGCTTCCGCCGCGCCTGGAGATCACGCGCGACGATCCCGAGAGCGACGCCATGACCTACACGCTGCTCGACGCGGCGGGGGTGGCCTTCGAAAGCGGTACGCTCACCATCAACTCGGCGCCGGGTGCCGCCCAGATCGACTTCACGCCCGTGAGCCCCGCCGGCCCCACGCGCCTCGGATTGGTTGACATCCTCGGCCCCGACCTGTGGCTTGCCTGGGACACCGTTTCGCGCCCCACAAGTTTGAGCGCTTCCTCGCACTACACGCTGGACTGAAAGCCGGGCGGCAACCGGTCAGCGCGGTTTCAAACAGGGCCACGCGGTCCCAAGCAGGGCAACGCGGTTCCAAGCAGGGCAACGCGGTTCCAAGCAGGGCAACGCGGTTCCAAGCCGTCAACGCGGTTCCAACAGGGCCACGCCGAAACGGGAGCCGGCGTTCTCCAGGGGTTTGGCCCCCACGCGCCAGGTTTCCCCATAGCGTTCTCGCACCCAGGCCGCGAGCTCCACGCCGTAGTCGACGCCGAAGAGCGGCAGGCCGTACTCCGTGGTGTCCTTGTGGATCAAGAGGACCAGATCCGGCGGCGCTTGTTCCAGGGCGGCGAGCATTTGTTGCTCGCCGAAGAAGGCGAACTCCGGCGGCATGAAGTTGATGAAGGGCGTGGGCGTGGCACGCCGCGTCAGGTAGTTGAGCGAAACTCCCTCCGGCAGCACCAACAGGGTCGCGTCCTGGGCATGGCGCTCCAACTCCAAGAGTGCCGCCCGCACCATCCGCCCCCGACCGTCGGCCAAGAAGCTGTCGCGGCCCTCGCCCAGGACCGCGGTTTGACGCCGATACTGCTCGGCGCTGCGCACTAAATGCCAGGGCAAGAACGAGAGCAGGAGCCCGAGTACCGCCGCCCGCCCCAGACCCGCCGGGTCCAGACCCACAGGGTCCGGACTCGTCGCCCGCGAGGCACTCGCACCAGCGCGCGGAAACCAATCCCAGGCCGCCGCCACAATCACCAAGGTAGCCGGCAGGGCCAGCACAAAACCGTAGTGGTGCAACCCGACCTTGAGGAACTGCTTGCCGAGCAGGACGAGGGCGAAAGTCACCAGAGCCAGGCGTGCCCCGCTGCGGCTGCGTTGTTCGCCGCGCAAACGGCAGCGCCAGCACCAAAGACCGATGACGATCAGCAACAGGGGCCAGGCCCGACCCAGGCCGTGGCCCGGCAGACCAGCGCCCAGGAGCACCACTGGCAAGGCGCAGAGCAGGCAGAGTGCCGCCCGAGCGAGGCTGGGCATGACCGCGCGCCAGAGTCCCAGGCCCGCAAGGGCCAGGGCCAGCCCGTATGCCGAGCAGAGGACCAGGGCCCAGACTCCCATGGACAGCAGGTTGCCGCCCACATCATCCAAGCCCAGGCCGCGCAGGTAGAAGTCCGAGGCCACCACATCTCCCTCGGCCAGGTGATTCCATCCACCGAGCAAGGCGCGTCCCGCGCCCCGCGCCCCGAGTTCCGGGAACAGATAGGCATAGACCAACCCCGGCCCCAGGACGAGGCCCGCCAGGCCAGCGAGACGCCCGCCTGACCTTTCGCCGGTGACATGCCGCCCAGCTCCTTCGCTCTCCGAGGCGCCAGTTTTGCGGACGCCAATTCCGCGGACGCCAGTTTCGCGGGAACGAGTTCCGCAGGAACCAGTTCCGCAGGAACCAGTTCCGCAAGCGCAGACCAACCGCACGACACAGGCCAGGCTCACGGCCACCAGCACTTCCGGCTTGGTCAGAAAAACCAAACCAAGCGCCACCCCGACGAGCAAGGCGTGACGCCTGCGGCCTCCGGCCAACCAGCGCTCCATATTCTCCAGGGCCAACAGGGCGCACAACAACCCGTGCGTCAACCCGTGGCTGTAGGGTGTCATGAAGTTGTAGTTGCCCGTGTTGAGATAACGGGGAAAGACGAACAGAGTCAGGAAGAACAAGAGCGCCAACTCAGCGCTCGAGCGAGAACCGGCCCGCTTGAAGAGTCCGTACAGAAGGCGGGCGACGGCCAGGGTCACGAGCACATTGGCCGCCACCAAGACCGACAGCCCTGGTCCCCAGATGCGAAACCACAGGCCGTTTGCGAGGGGCGCCAAGGGCCCGTCCTGCCAGGCGATGTCCCGCTGGAGCACCTCCCCCAGGGAAAGACGCCAGGGCACGTAAAGCTCACGCCCAAAATCCACCAGGGGATCGGGCCAGGTGCCGTGGCTCCAAAGGAAAAGCACCGAGGCCACAAGCCCCAGGAAAACCAACCGCCAGGGCCTCGCGCCTTCCACAGCGCCCCCATCCCCAGCCATGGATTCACTTCCGCCCCCAGCTGTGCCCGCGGCCATGGCTGCCTAGGGATTGCCGCTAGGGATGGGAGACCTCCACCACGGTGTGAATCCCCCCTCGCACCAGGAAGTCACCTTCCACGGTCATGCGCCGCGGCGCCAGCAGCGTCACCAGATCGGTGAGGATGCTGTTGGTTACCGCTTCGTGGAAGTGCCCCTCCTGGCGGAAGGACCACAGGTAGAGCTTGAGGCTCTTCAGCTCCACACAACTCCCATCCGGCACATAGCGAATGCGGATGGTGGCGAAGTCCGGTTGACCGGTCTTCGGACACAGGCAGGTGAACTCCGGGCACTCAAAACGTATTTCGTAATCGCGCTCGGGGTTGGGGTTTTGGAAACACTCCAGGGCGCTGGTGGGTGCGGTGCTCATGGGTTGGGGGTTGCGTTGGTGTTGTAGTGCGTCTCGCGTCAGCGCACGCTGCCTCGCTGGCGGGCAACGGTGACGCCCGCCGCGCGGCAGTCGAGGGACCAGTATAGGCGGGCGGGCTCCTGGCCCAACTCTGCTTCCAGGGCGCGAAAGGCCGTCACCGCCGCGGCGGCTCCCACGCATTTGAGACTCAGCCCGTCCGCCGCCGGCAGGGCCTCCAGTTCGCGATAGTAAACCGCCTCGGATTCAAACGAGCCCTGCTCGCCGGGGCCGGCCCCCAACCGGGCCGCGCAGCACAAACCCAAGACCCAACTCCCCTCGTCCCCGGACAGAGCCCGGGGCCAGGCCTTCGCATCCAGGGCGAACTCCCAGTCCGCGCCTTCGATCCGGGGTTCGAGGGCCGCACCGCCGAGGCCCGGCGCTGGTGCTTCCGCCAGCAGCGCGGCGGAGGCGATCTTCGCCAGGGAGCCCTCGAACCAAATGCGCCTCAGCCGCCCACCCGCCAGCCAGGGGATTTCCCCGGCCAGATCGAAGAGCGCCACGGGCCCGTGCTCGCCCTTCAACCAGACGCCCGCCAAGCTGCCCTCGGCCGCCGTCGCTCCCTGGCCACGCCAGTGCATGACCGGATCGGGAGCCGCCGCCCCCAGCTCGCCGCCAGTCCCCGCGGCCCGGGCCACCACCCGCAGGGCGCGCACCTCGAAGGGGTCCGGCCGCACGCCCTGGGGCGAACGGCCTTCCTCGCGCCACACCATGGCCCCGCCCGGTTCCGCTGCCGGAACCTTGAGTATTCGTCGCGAGCCAGTGCCCTGTGTCGGCGGCAACAGGAGCACGAGGCCCCGGCGGCGCGCTGCGGCGAACTCCTCTGTCGCGAGCGCGGCGAAGAGCGCTTCCCGTTCCACGCCGGCCACCACGGTTCGCTCGCCCGGCGGCGCCCCGCCCAACAAACAGGGCAGGGCCGGCCGCACGAGGTCGTGGCCCCGCCGCAGTCCCATGGGATCGACCACGAGATAGGTCGCGTCGAATCCGTGCAGCCGGGTGGCCTCCGCCAACTCTTGGGCCAAGTTGTCCACGCGCCGCGCCGTACCGCGCCAACCGTTGGCGTTGGCGTGGGAGATGGCCGCGTAGCCCAGAACGAGCAGGGCCGGCAGGACGCTGCGCCGCAGACCGGAAAGGGCCGTGGAACACAGACCCAGGCCCGTGGCGAGGACCAGGCCCGGCGCCAGCATGATGCAGACGGCGCTCAGGTCCCGGGGTTCAACACGTACGCCCAGGCGCGCCGTCTCAGTCACGACCAGGGAGACAATCCACCCGGCGATGAGCCAACCCCAGAGGCGCGGTGCGGAGCGCGCCGCCACCAGGGCCGGCTGCAGGGCCAGCAACAACAGGATGCCCGCCAAACCGAAACCACCGGCGCCCACCGCTTCCAGGTTCACTGGAAAGAGCAGCAGACCGAGCTTCTCCACCATCAAGCCAAGCAAGCCAAGCAAGCCAAGCGGACCAAGGCTGGCGGAGAGGTCGAGCCCCGGCGCGAATCCGAGCAACGGATTGTGAACAGCGAGGGGCTCTCGACCCAGGCTCGCCAAGACGCGCCCCAGGGCCTGGGCCGGGGACTGTCCCAGGAAAAGCGCCCGGGGCAGGGCTTCCAGTATGACTCCTATCCCGAACAACAAGAGGGTGGTCACACTCGTGCGCAGCCTCAGGCCCAGGGGCCGGTGGCGACGGGCCGAAGTGGCCTCGGTCAACGCCAGCAGCAGCGGCAGAAAAAGCGCCAGGGGACTGGCCAGGGAAGCCGCGATCACCAGCAAGCCAGAGAGCAGCACTTCCCCGTGGCGGCGTTCCTGACGGCCGCGCAAAAAGAGCAGGGCGGCCCCGGCCCCCAGTGCCAAGCCCAACAGATCCCCCCGGGCGGCCAAGGGTGTGGCGGCCTCCAGCAGGATCGGATGCAAGGCCCCGATGAAGGTCACCGCCCAACCCGCAGCCCGCGCCTGATCACGGCCACACCAGGGCAGTAACAGGCGGCGCAAAAACCGCCCTGCTCCCCAGGCCGCCACGAGCAGCAAGGCGAAGTTTTCCAAACGCAAAAGGGCCGCGCCATGCTCCAGGGCCAGACCCCGGTCCGTGGCCCACCAAGCCCCCAGCGCCAGACTTGCACCAGCCAAGGGGCGTTCCGCCGCGGCCTCCATCCCATAGAGGCTCGCCACGCTCCAGGGCCTGTTGCCCCAGGCGGCATCCGCGGGCCAGGTAACCTCCGCCGCCTGGGCCAGCACCCCCGGATCCGTGCCCACCGGTCCCACCGACAGGCGCGGCGCCACGGCAAAGCCCATGAGCAGAATCAACAGACAGCCCCCGAGGGCTCGACGCAGGGTCAACGACATGGCGCGGATTGTCTTCCCCCCACACTCCCGCGTCCACAGTTGGCCCGCGGCCAACTGCTGGCCGGCACCACCTGGTACTTCCAGACCTGGTTTAGGGACCCCTGGGCCGGTGGCGCGGGCTTCAACCTCTCCGACACCGCCGGCATCAGCCTGGTGCCCTAGCTCCGCCATTACGGCTGCCTGGGACACCGAACTCGCTGCGAGGATCGGGGTCTCGTGGATCGCGCCTGTCCATTCAGCCTGCTAGGCTGCTGCCATGGCCCACGCCGCGCCCACCTCCGCTGCAAGGATCCGCGTCCCCTGGGCCTGGCTCGTGGCTCTGGCCGTCTTGGTCTGGGCCGTCTCAGCCTGGCACCTGGACTTCATCTGCGATGACGCCTTCATCTCCTTCCGCTACGCCAAACACCTGGCGGCGGGAGAGGGCCTGGTCTTCAACCTCGGCTCCCATCAGCCCGTGGAGGGCTACACCAACTTCCTGTGGGTGGTCTACCTCTCGCTCTTCGAGCCCGGCGGCTACTTGCACACGCGCTTCTTGGACACGCCCACCATCGCCCGCCTCAGCTCGGGCCTCTGTGGTCTCATCCTGCTCCTGCAAATGGCCGCCTACCTGCGCCGCAGGCCGGACCTTTCCGACGCCGCCCGGGCCGCAGGACTGCTCTTCTTGGCCACCTTCCCCCCCATGGCCCTGTGGTCCAGCGGCGGCCTGGCCACCATGCCCGTTGCCCTGTTCATCTTCCTCGCCTTCCGCACCCTGCTGGACAGCACCGGGCTTCACACGGATTCAAAGACAGGGCCAGCCGCAATCGCCGAGCGCCGCTTCCCCGGCATTTGGACCGGCATCTGGGCCGGCCTGTGGGGAGTGCTGGCGGTCCTGACCCGCGCCGACGGATTCCTCTGGATCGCGGGCATCTGCCTGTTGGCGGCCCTTTCGCCCCGGTGCCGGGAACGCTCATTCCGCCGCTCGCTTTTCACCTTTGCCACGCTCACCGCCCTCGCCCTGGCCGTCCACTTCAGCTGGCGCCACAATTACTACGGCGAGTGGCTACCCAATACGGCCCGGGTCAAAACCGGACTTTCGGCCCTGCGTCTGGAACGCGGAGCCAAGTATGTACTGGCCTATCTGTGCGCCGTGCCCTCCGCGGGCCTGGCGCTGGCCTGCGCCTGTTACGCCCTGCGCCCCCCCCGTACACGACGTACACGGCGTACACGAGGTACACGGGTAGAACCAAGCGCCAACGGCGACGCCGAGACGCGCCTCCTCGCCTTCCAGGGCCTGGCTCTTTTCCTCGGCACCGCCGTCTACGCCCTGTGGGTCGGCGGCGACTTCATGCCCTTGGGGCGCTTCCTGTTCCCCGCGGTTCCCTTTCTGGCCCTGGCCTTCGCCGCCGGCCTGGGGCGCCTTGGAGCAAACGGCAAAGCGGCGCGGCCCTGGGCGGCGGCCATCGTCGGCGCCTCGGCCATCATCCTCTCGGGCCTGTCCCTGGCCGACATCCACCCCGTCCCCCTGGCCCTGCGCCAGGCCCTGGACTTCCGTTGGAACGAGCCCCACTACCAAACCGAACTGGAGATGCGCGCCGGCATGGACGAGCGCGCGCGTAATTGGACGATCCAGGGTCGGGCCCTGGCCCTCTACACGCGTCCGGACGAGACCATGATCCTCTCCGCCGTCGGCGCCCAGGGGTACTACTCAAACCTCTTCCTCTACGACAACTACGGCCTGGTGACACGGGAGGTCGCCCAGCGCGACGCGCCCCTCAAACGCTCCTCCCCCGGCCACGACAAACGCGTGCCCTCTGACTTCTTTTTCGACCGGCACCCGGACTATCTGGGCTCCCTGCTCTCCCATCCCTACCTGCCGGAAACCGACGGCCTGCCGGCGGCCCCGGGCCAGAGTTGGTACGAGCATCCCTGGGGCAAACGGGTCACCATCGAGCGCTATCCCCTCTACCCGGAAGACGGGTTTGCAGCGGGATTGGAACTGCGCCTCTTGCGCTTCAAGCGCTGAATTAGGGTCTGGCACCCGCGTCCTGGAGTCCAAAACAAGCCAAAACAGTGGGTTGGGGGAAAAACCGGTGGCAGCACGCCCGTCCCGGTGCAGAATGTCGGATGATCCTTCGATAAAGGAGTTGCTCCCGGAGGGGCGTCTGAAACCGCCCACCCACGGGCCGCTGCCCGCGGAACGCCAACTCGGCCCAGAGCCGCCTCGTAGGATCCAACACCGGACCATGTCAGCCACCCAGACCACAGCCCAGAAGGCCCTTGGATTGCTCCTGGGCCTGCTGCTCTTCTTGCAGAGCGCCAGCGCCCTGCCGGCGCCCTGTGCTTTGATCCTGGCCGCCGGTTTGGGACCCGCCGAGGCAAGCGGGATCGAGTGCTGCTGCGCCGGTCCCCAGGCTCCACAGGCCCTTTCCCCCTGCTGTCGCCCAGGGGCGAGCACTGACCAAACCCCGGACTCCCCCGGCCCGTCCATCGAGCGCGACGGTTGCGGTTGTCGCATCGCGCCCCTTCCCAACCAGGAACCGGCCCGGCCCGCCACGGTTGGCGTGGACGGCCAGGACTTCCCCCGCCACCTGCGGGACCAGGCCCGCCGCAGTTCCCAGGCCCTCGCCGGCCCCCTCTTTCAATGGGACCGAGCTGGCTCCCAGCGCGCCGGCGCCTCCCCACCGCCGGGGGAGCTAACCCCCGCCAGCTCCGCCCTGTCGGCCCCGCCCCGGCCCTTGGTCGCCTTGGGCGCCTTGGCCGCCATGGCCATCGGATCCGGCGGCTCCTGGGCCCAGCGGGTCCTGGGCACGGCTCTGCTCTAGGGTTCCCCCTGAGCCACGCCCTGATCCGGCGTGCTCTCCGGCTCCGCCGCGTCACCTGAGGCTTCCCCTTTGCCCGGGGAGTATCCCCCACGCGCCGGCGCCCGCCCGTCACGACGGCGAGGGACTTCCCTTCCCCGTCCCTGGATCGCGCCCTGTCCCGATCCCCCTCCGCCCTCCACCTCACGCCCTCCGGAGGAGTCGGAACCCAATTGGAACCCAATAGGGGTTGGAACCCAGCTATGAAGCACACAAAACGACTACACACACTCCTGGCCGCGGCCTCGCTCTTGGCCCTGCATGCCTGCGTCAGCGCTGACGCGGAGCGCGCCATCGCCCGCGCCGAGCCCGGTTACGACCCGGCGCTGCGCACGCAGACGGCGCCCCGCTCGCCCGCGGCTGAAAAGCTGGGCTCACCCATGCCCGCGGCGTCACCGTCGTCGCTCGGGATGCCGACGGCTCCGAGGTCAGTGCCGCCCCTGTCCCTGGACGAACATGTGCGTTGGGCGCTGGAGCACAATCCCGCCCTGGGCGTGTTCGGCCAAGAGTACGCCGCCAGTGCCGAGCTGCCGCGCCAGGTGAGCTCGGCGCCGAACCCCAAGCTCTCGGTGACCCACTACGCAGAGCCCATCCAGACCCGCGTCGGCCCCCAGAACCTCGCCCTGGGGCTGACCCAGGCCCTGCCCTGGTTCGGCACCCTGGCCCTGCGCGGCGAGGCGGCACAGAGCCGGGCCGCCGCCGCGGGAGAGCGCCTGCGCGGCGTTCAACTGGAGACGGTCCGGGCCGTGCGCCGGGCCTGGAGCGAACTCGCCTATCTCGCCCGGGCGGAGGTAGTGCTGGAAAAGAACATGGCGTTGCTGGAACTGCGCGCCCAATCGATGCGCGCGCGCTTTGCCACCGGCTCGGCCAGCCACGGTCAGTTGGTGCGCACGGATCTCGAAAGGGATCGCTTGGAGGATCGCCTGGCCGCCCTGCGCGGCCGCGGCGCTCCGGCTCGCGCGCGCCTGGCCCGGGCCCTCGGCACGCCCCTGCCGCGGCCAACGACAACGCCCGCCGACTACGGTGGTTTGCTGGACGGGCACGCCTACCGCGGCGAGGGCGGGGAAAGCGCCGTGCCGACTCGGCACCCGGAGCTGCGTTCGGCCCAAGCGGTGATCGAAGCAGCCCGCGCCCAGGAATCCCTGGCGCGCAAGAAGCGCTACCCGGACTTCGCCCTCGGGCTGCGCTGGATTGCCACCGGCGATGATGACGGCATGGGTGGTCTGGACGCGGGCCAGGACGCGCTGATGGCGACGCTGATGCTCGACTTGCCCCTGGATCGGGGACGGGTCGCCGCTGGTGAACGAGCAGCCCGCGCCCGGGGGCGTTCAGCCGCCCTGGCCCTGGAGCGCACGCGCCAGGATCTCGCAGCGCGTCTGGCCGCTGCCCGCTTTGATTTCGACGACGCCGGCCGTCGCATGGAGCTCTTTGAAAAATCACTGGTGCCCCGGGCCCGCGCGGCCCTGGCCGCCACGGAGCCCGCCTTCACCAATGGTGCCGCCAGCTTCACCGATCTGCTGGACGCCTACCGCGTGCTGCTAGACCTGGAACTCTCCCTGGAAGGCGCCCGGCGCGACCGGGCCCTGGCCCGCGCCGACCTCGACGCCCTCCTGGCCCCCGCCATGGCCCCCGCCATGGCCAAAACACAGACCACGGTTCCCCTCTCCCATTCCGCCAACCAAACCTCAACGGCCCGCTGATCCCATGAACACCACCTCCAACAACACCGGCCTGCGCGGCGGTCTCTTGCGTCTCATGCTCCTGCTCGCCGCCGTGGCCCTGGGCTATGCCCTGCGCGAAATCAGCGGGCCCAAGCACGGCGCGCATGTTCCGGAACCCGGCGCCGAGCAGACAGAAGCCGCTGAGGTCAATTGGACCTGTTCCATGCACCCGCAGATCATCCTGCCGGAACCCGGGGACTGTCCGATTTGCGGCATGGACCTGACGCCTGTCGATCTGGGCGGCGGCGGCGTGGGAGATCCGGACCAGGCCCTGTTGCGCACAAGCCCGGAGAGCCGGGCCCTGATGCAGATTCAGACAGTGCCCGTGGAGCGGCGTTTCGTGAACCGGGCGCTGCCCCTGGTGGGGCGCGTGGCCGTGGATGACTCACGTCTGGCGCACCTCAGCGCCTGGGTCGGCGGCCGCTTGGATCGCCTCTTCGTCGACACCACCGGCGTGCCGGTAATCAAAGGCGACCACATGGTCTCGATCTACAGTCCTGAACTGGTCGCCGCCCAGGATGAACTGCTGGCCGCCCTGGGAACACCGGCCGACAGCGGCGCGGCGGGGGTTCGGGCCAGCTACATCGAAGCCGCCCGGGAGAAGCTGCGCCTGCTCGGCCTGACGGTGGAGCAGCTCGGGGAAATCGAAGCGTCCGGAAGTTCCTCGCAACACATCACGATCCTGGCGCCGCGCAGCGGCACGGTCATCGAACAACATGTCTTCGAAGGCATGTATGTCAAAACCGGCACGCGCATCTTCACCATCGCCGACCTCTCCCGGGTCTGGGTACTGCTCGACGCCTATGAGGCGGATCTGCCCTGGTTGCGTTACGGCCAGGAGGTCAGCTTCACCACGGACGCCGTGCCCGGCGAGGAGTTCCGCGGCCACATCGGGTTGATCGATCCCCTCTTGGATCCGCGCACGCGCACGGTCAAGGTGCGCGTCCATGTGGACAACAGCACGGGACTGCTGAAGCCCGAGATGTTCGTGCGCGCTGAAGTGTCCGCCACCGTGGCGGGCAACGGGCGCGTGCTGGAACCACAGTTGGCCGGACGCTACCTGTGCCCCATGCACCCCGAGGTCAACGCCGAGGGCCCCGCGGCCTGTAGCGAATGCGGCATGGACCTGGTCCCGGCTGAAGAACTCGGCTTCACCGCTGGCGCTGACGGCAACGGACGCGCGCCCCTGGTCATCCCCACCAGCGCACCCCTGATCACCGGCCGCCGCGCCGTGGTTTATGTGGAGCTGCCGCCGGAGGAAGGCGCCAGCGGCCCGAGCGGAATCTTCGAAGGCCGTGAGATCGTTCTCGGCCCGCGGGCCGGCGCCTGGTATGTGGTCAAGCGCGGCCTCCTGGCTGGCGAGCGGGTGGTGGTCAATGGCAACTTCAAACTGGACAGCGCCCTGCAGATCCAGGCCCGCCCGAGCATGATGAGCATGGAGGGCGAGGACCCCGCCGCGCAGCCTGCAGCGCCGCGCCTCTCCCCCCAAGATGTGAAGCTCATCGAGGGCTTATTGACGGCCTATTTGACACTCCAGGAACACCTGGCCGGGGACGACTTCCCCGCCGCCAAAAAGGTCGCCGCCGGCCTACCGGAGTTGTTTGGTACGCCGCCCTCTAAGGCCCTTGCGGATCTCGGCGAACGAGCCCAAGCGCTGGCCGCCGCCGCGGACATGGACCAACTGCGGAGCGCCTTCCAGCCCCTCTCCGACGGCCTGGCCCCCCTGTTGGCGGAACTGCCCACAGCAGCCGTGGCCGGCAGCGAGCCCCTGGTGCGCGCCCACTGCCCGATGGCCTTCGACTTCACCGGCGCCGATTGGATCCAGCGTGGTCGCGGCGTTTTGAATCCCTACTTCGGCGACGAGATGCTGACCTGTGGCAGCGTGGTCGAGGTCTACAGCGAGGCACTCCCCGCGCCTGACGCGCAAGATGGCCTTGAGCATCAAGGTCACGGTCACAAAACGAGTGCAGGCGAGGACAACTAGATGAGCCCCACCGACCTCGATCAGAGAAGCCCCGCGAAACACGGTACCCCCCATGAACACCGCGGCCCGGTCGCCGGCGTGTTGCGCTTTTGCCTGGAGAACCGGCCCGTTGTTTTCCTGCTGACGGTTCTGGCCATTGGCTGGGGGCTGGCGGTGGCGCCCTTCGATTGGAATCTGGGCAGCCTGCCGCGGGATCCGGTGGCGGTGGACGCCATCCCGGACCTGGGCGACAACCAGCAGATCGTCTTCACCAAGTGGATGGGACGCTCGCCCCAGGATGTGGAGGACCAGCTGACCTATCCCCTGACCGTCAGCCTGCTCGGGACGCCGGGCGTGCGCACCGTGCGCAGCTTCTCCTTCTTCGGTTTCTCCACCATCTATGTGATCTTCGAGGAGGAGATGGACTTCTATGAGTCCCGCAGTCGGTTGACGGAGAAGCTCGCCAGTTTGGACACGCGCCTCTTGCCTACCGGCGCGCGCCCGGTGCTCGGACCGGATGCCACGGCCCTGGGCCAGGTCTATTGGTACACGCTTGAGGGGCGCGATCCCGACGGCCTGCCCTGCGGCGGTTGGGATCTGGCGGAACTCCGCAGCGTCCAGGATTGGCAGGTGCGCTACGCCCTCTTGGGAGCCGGGAACGTGAGCGAAGTGGCCTCCATCGGAGGTTTCACCCGCGAGTACCAGGTGGACGTGGATCCGGATGCCATGCGCGCCAGCGGTGTTTCCCTGGAGGCCATCCTGCGGGCGGTGGGTTCCAGCAATGTGGATGTGGGCGCGCGCACCATGGAGATCAACCGCGCCGAGTATGTCATCCGTGGCTTGGGCTTCATCGAGGAACTGGCCGACCTGGAGAACGCCGTGGTGCGTGTGGCGGACGGCGTGCCGATTCGCGTGCGAGATGTGGCCACGGTCAGCAGCGGCCCGGCCACGCGTCGCGGGGCCCTGGACAAGGGCGGCGCCGAGGCCGTGGGCGGCGTGGTTGTCTCGCGTTTCGGCGCCAACCCGCTGGAGACCATTCAACGGGTCAAGGCCGTGATCGACGAGATCAGCCCGGGCCTGCCGACCCATGTGGTTCTCGACTGGGATCTGGTGACACGCGCTGAAGCGCAGAGCTACGCCCGGGACAGCGGCTTCGTCCCTTTCCTTGAGGACGCCAGCGGAACATCAACCGCCCACCTCGACCACGAGGCCTGGGTCAGCCATCTGCGAGCCCATCCACGAGAGCGCTGGCCCAACTGGGTCAATCTGAGCCAGGTCACTATCCAACCTTTCTACGACCGCTCGGAGCTGATCGGCGAAACACTCCAAACCCTGGAAACGGCCCTCACGGAAGAGGTGCTGGTCACGGTGCTGGTGGTGATCCTGATGGCCGCCCACCTGGGCAGCTCGCTGCTGGTCGGGGCGTTGCTGCCCCTGGCGGTGCTCTTCTGTTTTATTGCGATGAAAGTCTTCGGCGTGGACGCCAACATCGTTGCACTCTCTGGCATCGCCATCGCCATCGGCACCATGGTGGACATGGGCGTGGTGCTCTCGGAGAACATCCTGCGCCGTCTGCGCGAGGCGGCCCCCGGCGTGCCCCGGGGTCCCGTGCTCCTGAACGCCACGGTGGAAGTGGGCAGCGCCGTGATGACCGCCGTGGCCACCACGGTGCTCGGCTTCCTGCCGGTATTCACCATGAGCGGCACGGAGGGGCGCCTCTTCGGCCCCTTGGCCTGGACCAAGACCTTTGCCCTGCTGGCCGCCCTGGTGGTGGCCCTGACGATCCTGCCCCCGGCCATGGCCATGCTCTTCCCGGATTCAGCGTTGGAAGAGCGCCGGCGCCCAACACGTCGCCGTCATGCCATCGCCATCCTGGCCCTGGCCGTGGGCCTTTGGCTCCTCGTCCAAGGCCACGAGCTGCCGGGCCTCATGCTCCTCGGCCTGGGCCTCTTCGCCCCCCTGCGCACCTTCTTCGGCAACCTGAACCCGGGTCCGGCCACCAAGCTGGTCAACGGTCTGGTGGCGGGAGCCGTCACCGTTCTGCTGGCACGCCACTGGGCTCCCCTGGGTGTCGAAGCCGGCAACGCCACCAACCTCATCTTCGTGGCCGTCTGCGTCGGCGGCTTGCTGGGATTGTTCGCCCTGGTGCAGCGTTCCTATGCCCGCGTGCTCAACTGGTGTCTGGCCCACAAGCTGGCCTTCCTCAGTTTGCCGGGCCTGCTCCTGCTCTTCGCCCTGTGCATTTGGCTGGGTTTCGCGCGCACCTTCGCCTTCCTGCCCGGCGCGCCAGCGGAGGAGGGCACGGGCCTGCGGGCCAGCACCCTCTGGCAATCCCTGGACGAGGTCCTGCCGGGCCTGGGCCAGGAGTTCATGCCGGCCCTGGACGAAGGCGCCTTCCTCTACATGCCCACCACCATGCCCCACGCCTCGCTCGGGGAAACGATGGATGTCATGTCCTGGCAAGATCGCTCCATCGGCGCCATCCCGGAGGTGGACCTGGTGGTCGGCAAGCTCGGCCGCGCGGACACGCCCCTGGATCCGGCGCCGGTCTCCATGATCGAAACGGTCATCGGCTACAAGAGCGAGTACCGCATGGGCGCCGACGGCCGCGTGGCGCTCTTCGCCTATGACAACAAGCTGCTGGAGTTTTTCCGCGACGATACGGGCGAGCTGATACCCGCTGCCGATGGCCGCCCCTTCCGTCAATGGCGCGAACACATCAAGACGCCGGACGACATCTGGGCCGAGATCCTAGCCGCCGCTGAGATCCCCGGCACCACCTCCGCCCCCAAGCTGCAGCCCATCGAAACGCGTCTGGTCATGTTGCAAACCGGCATGCGCGCCCCCATGGGAATCAAGGTCAGCGGCCCTGACCTGGCCACCATTCAAGATGTGGGCCTGGCCCTCGAAGGCCTCCTCAAGGAGGTGCCCGGCGTCAAAACCTCGGCCGTCTTCGCCGACCGCATCGTGGGCAAGCCCTACATCGAGCTGGACATTGATCGTTACGCCATCGCCCGCCACGGACTGACCATGGCCGCCGTACAAAATGTCATCGAAGTTGCCGTCGGCGGTCGGGCCGTGACCCACACAGTGGAAGGCCGCGAGCGCTACGCCGTGCGCGTGCGTTATCAACGGGAACTGCGGGATGACCTGGAAGGCCTCGGCCGCATCCTGGTGGCGACCCCGGCGGGAGCCCAGATCCCACTCTCCAGCCTGGCCCAGATCCGCTACGAGCGCGGCCCCATGGTGATCAAGAGTGAAGACACCTTCCTGCTCGGCTATGTGCTCTTCGATCGCCTGCCCGAGTTGGCCGAAGTGGATGTGGTCCACGCCGCCCAAGCTCACCTGGAAACGGCCATCGAGAGCGGTGCCCTAGTCATCCCGGCCGGCGTCTCCTATTCCTTCACCGGCACCTTCGAACACCAACAGCGTTCCCAACGCACGCTGATGGTGGTCATCCCCGTGGCCCTGCTGGCGATCCTGCTCGTGCTCTACCTGCAGTTCCGCTCCCTGGGCACGGCCAGCCTGGTCTTCAGCGGCATTGCCGTGGCCTGGGCCGGCGGCTTCCTGGCTCTGTGGCTCTACGGCCTGCCCGGCTTCCTGGATTTCGACATCGGCGGCGCCAACCTGCGCGATGTCTTCTCGATCCACACCATCCACCTCTCCGTGGCAGTCTGGGTCGGTTTCCTGGCCCTCTTCGGCATCGCCTCCGACGACGGCGTCCTGATCGCCACCTACCTGGACCAGACCTTCGCCGAGCGCAGCCCCAAGACGGTGAGCGCCATCCGCCAGGCCACACTGGAAGCCGGCCTGCGCCGGGTGCGTCCCTGCCTGATGACCAGCGCCACCACGCTCCTGGCCCTCTTGCCCGTGCTCAGTTCCAGCGGCCGCGGCGCGGATGTGATGGTCCCCATGGCCATCCCCACCTTCGGCGGCATGTTGGTGGTGGTTCTCTCCATGTATGTGGTGCCGGTGCTCTACTGCGCCCTGCGCGAGGGGGAGTTGAAACGGGGGGATAAAGCGGGGGGGTGAAGCGGTTGATTGACATCTGAAATGGCCCATAACGGGCCCTAGCGCACCTCCCGAGGCACATACTCCAGTGGGAATGTGGCGGGGGTCGATAACCAGTCCGGGCGCAGCCACCCGGTCCCAGGCATCGGTCGACGCCCTTCCCCATGTCCCCGTCCGTTCCCCAATCGCGACCTCCCTACCTGCGGCTCTTCGCCCGCAGCCTGCTCGCCATGCTCGCCACGGCGGTCCTGGTCGAGGGTGGCATCCGCACCTGGCTCTGGGCTGGCGGAAACCCCTTCAGCAGCGCGGACGCGGCAGAGGAGGTGCACTCCATCCTCCAGGGCATGTTGGGATTGGCGGCGGGGATTGAACTCGAAGCTTCCCCCGCGCCCGCCGACGGCGAACCGGCCCGTCAGCGCCGCGGACCTCGCTACAAGCTCCACCCCTACACGGGCTTCAACCACAACCAGGGCTTGGCCAACAACGAGGAAGCCATCAAGTACTTCAACGCCGGCCAACCTGCCGGCGAGTACAGCGTCTTCTTCCTCGGCGGCTCCGTGGCCGCCGGATTCCAGGCAGGCGCGGAGTCCAACATGCAGGAGCTGTTTTCCGAAGGCCTGGGGCTTGGCAAGCGGCGCCTGCGCCTCTTCGGTCTGGCTGTCCCAGGCCACAAACAACCCCAGCAACTCCTGGCCCTCACTTACCTCGTTTCCCAAGGGTGTCGCCCGGACTTGGTTATCAACCTGGACGGTCTGAACGAACTGCGTATCTCCCAAACAAACGCCCGGGCCGGCATTGACCCGAGCTTCCCATCCGTGGGCCACTGGGCCTCGCTGTTGGGGGCCGGGACCGAGGACCACAACCCCGAGCTCACCTACGCTCGCCTGCGGCCCCAACAGGAGGCGGCGCAACTGGGTGCCGCCGCCCTCGAGAACGGCTCTCTCAAAAGCGCCGCCCTCTCCCTCTTGACGCTCTCCCGACTGCGTGCCCTGCAGGTGGAATGGGCCGCGGCCCAGGCCGCGAGCACGGGGGCCCAGGCGGTCGCACAACAAACGGCCGAGGCGGCCGGCTTCGGCACCGAGACACGCAAAAGCCGGGCCCTGGAACAGGCAGTAGACTGTTGGTTCAACTCATCCCTGGCCATGCACGGGCTCTGTGAATCCCTGGGCATCAGATACATGCACTGGCTCCAGCCCACCCTGCACGATCTCGGCTCGAAGCCGGTCCATCCCGTGGAACAACGCGTGGGCATCGGAGCGGGCGGCCTGAACCCGGCGGTGGTGTCGGGATATCCCTTGCTGCGAAAACGCCTGGCGGATCTACAGCAGCTGGGCGTGGAAGCCCTCAACACATCCGATGCCTTCATCCAAGAAGAGGATCGCATCTACCGCGACAGCTGCCACCTCACCAGCCGGGGCAACCGTCTGCTCTTGGAACGCGTCGTAGCTCTGGTCGCGGAACGCTAGGAGTCCGTTGAAAAAGTCCCGTCGCGAGGCGTAGCCCCTGGCGGCGAAGTCATTTGCGGCGAAGTCATTTGCGGCGAAGTCATTTGCGGCGAAGTCATTTGCGGCGAGGCAAGGCCATCGGCGACGAGGCGGGGAAGGCGTGACGGCGCAAGCGGCCCGTAGGGCCGCTCCGCACGGCTCGGCGAGCCTGACGCAGCCGTCAGCGTAAATGGCGTCGATGGCATCGCCGTAGCAGGGCGTTTATGAACGGGCTGCTAGGACCGAAGAGGCGCGCAGTAGCCTTGTCCTTCGGCTCGTGCCCAAGGCACCCTATGCTCTCACTGCGCGACGCTCCACGCACCTTCCACCGCCGCTCCCATGCACCTGCCCTCCGCCCTCGACATCCTGGCCAAGACCCCTGTTCTTCTCCTGACCGGCGCCATCACCCTGGTCATCCCACTCCAAATGGTTGGCACACTGGCGCCCCTGGGAGGCACCGCTGGTCTGGTGGAACTGCAACTCACGCCGGATGTCGATTCCTATCTGGAGATCGTCACCGCCTGGGGCCCCGCGGGCCGGCGCGCCCTGGCCAGTCATTTCAGCGGCGACTTCATCTTCATGCTGGCCTACGCCCTTTGCGGCCTGGGCTTGCTGCGGCGCTTGACGGAACCGGCCCAGCCCGGGCCAGTGACAGCGGGGGAGGACGGGACACAGCAGGATTCCTGTCCCCGAGCCTCCGGCCAGAGCGCGCCGATACGCATGGCCCAACGCCTGCTGCCACTGCCCGCACTCATCGCCATCAGCGACCTGGCCGAGACCCTCTTCCACGGCCTGCTGCTCGCCAATTGGCAGGCCCCATCCCAAGCCGTCCTCACGCTGGCCTACAGCTTGAATGTCATCAAGTGGAGCCTGGCCGCGCTCTTCCTGACACTCCTGCTCATTCTCCTGGGCGCCAGAGTTGCCCGCGGGTCGCGGGGCTGAGCCCGGGATCGAGGACCAGTCCAAGGGCGAGGCCCAGGCCAGAAACGGGATCCGGGGACAACCCCGGGGGCAGCCCTGCGCCTCGCTCCCCCAGACCGCCCGCTTGACCTTCCCAGCGGAGCTCACCGATGACTTGCCCTCCGGTGTAGCTCCCATACTCCCAGCCCCACTCCACATCGACCAACTTCACTGTTCCCCCATTGCCCCTGGCGAGAACCCAGTCCCCGTTTCTCCAAGAGGCGTCCGCCGCACCCAGATCGCGCCCTCCTCGCGCCCCATTGTTCCCCCGCCGCGGCAAGTACACGCCGACCTCACTGCGATGAATGCCCGATCCCCAGGAGGCGGTGTAGAGCAACTCCTGCACACCATCCCCGTCCAAGTCCGCCCCCAACACAGACAACAGACCATGGCCACCGAAGCAGTTGCCGATGGGAACCAGCTCTTCCCCATCCAGCACCCAGCCCTGCCCCTCGGCAAAACTCCCCACACTCCGAAACACGCGCAGGCCCATGCTCCGCGCTTCGGCTTCCGTAACCTCCTCCAGCTCAATGATCACCGCCGGATTGAGCTGCGGCTTGGCTGCTCGCATCCAATCCAAGGCCCGCGCCTCCACCGCCACCAGCCCCAGCTCCCCACTCCCCTGGCAAGCGCCGAGAGCAAGCGTCAGCAATAGAAGCAGGGAGAGCCGCATGACCCAACTACGGTTACGCCTTTACGCCGTTAGGCAAAACCCGAGAGACCGTCTGGTCTCTCCAGCGGCGCAGTGTCAGCCCGTTTCCAATCCGGCTGCCCTCACTAACATCACATCACCATGGAGCCACAGTCCAAGCTGATACTCCCGGCCAGGCGGATCGGGCAGAGGGCTTGCTGGCGCCACTTGCCGCAGCCCATGACCTTCTCCAAGCGCTCATCTGCCGCACCTGAATCCGCCCATCGCACTTGCCCCTTGCCCCTTGCCCCCAGACTGCTACTCTTAGGCCATGGGCGGCGACTGGAGCAACGCCTCGACCACAGTCGAAGGGGGGAGCACCCGGGCCTCAACAGCCGCCTGCTTTCTCACACTCCTGGGACTGTGGCTCGCGGCCTGCGGCGTGCAGACGGTGGAAGTAGTCGGTCAGCGCGAGGCCTGGGCCGCCCGGAGCTCCCTGTTGATTCCCCAGCCGCCCCCTGAACAGCTTGTGACCACCGGTGGCGCTGGGGCGGAAATCGGCTACTTCAAATGCGACGGGGGACAGCAAAAAGGTGGCGGCCCCCGGCCAGGCCTGCGCCTCCCGCCGCCTGGGGAACTGCACTTGATACTGCCGGAGGACCGCCACCCGCGGGCCCGCCTCTTTATTGAGCTGGGCCTGGAGCCAGGAGCCCACCGGCGTAGGGGACGGCGAGAGGTGCGCTTTGAGATTGAGCTCGACGGGCAACTGGCCGGAAGCGCCACGCGCTTTTTCGGCAACGATACGCAGGCAGCCGAGCGCCTCTGGCTTCCCCTGGATGTAGCCCTGGGCGACGCCCGCCGCCTCACCTTGCGTTCATCCCTGGAACAAGGGGCACGCAAGGACCTCGGAGCTGTTTTCGCATCCCTGGAGTTGCGCGAGCCGAGGGCGGTGAGCCGTACTCTTTCGACCGCGGACCATCCCAACATTGTCTACGTTGTGATCGACACACTGCGGGCCGATCGCCTGGAGCCCTATGGCTACCGACGCCCGACCAGCGCCACCCTGAGCAAACTGGCCGAGGATGGCACACTTTTCTAACGGGCACTGGCGCCTGCCCCATGGACGCTACCCTCCACCGCCACGCTGTTGAGCGGCTTGGATCCCCTGCGCCACGGTTTCGTCAACTACAACTCCAGCTTCCTGCATTACGCGGACACCACCCTGGCTGAAGTTTGTCGCAGCGCCGGCCTGCATACCGCGGCCTTCATCGCCAACCCGATCCTGAGCCCCGGCCTGAACTTCGACCAGGGCTTCGATGAGTACCACGAGTTGCACCTGGCCCGGGGCAGTGAACTCATCGCCCAGGCGCGTCCCTTCTTGGAAGAGCGGGGCGACGAGCGCTTCCTGCTCTACCTGCACCTCTTCGATCCCCATCGACCCTACGTGCCCCTCGCAACAGACGCGGCGGCGCTCTGCGACCCGAAACCGCCGGACTACACCGTGGGAGATGGAGTCGCCTTGACCCGTGCCCTGTACGGGGGCGAGGAGGTCGACGAAACCAGACGCCAGAGCGCTATCGCCTTCGAGTCCCAGTGCTATGACGCGGAGGTCGCAGGTTGCGACCGGGCCCTGGACGAGTTGCTGCAACTCTTGACGGAACTCTCGCTGCGGGAGCGCACGGTGATGGTGATCACTTCCGATCATGGCGAAGCCTTCGGGGAACACGGCCGCCTGGGGCACAGCAATGGGCTCTACGATTCCATGCTCCATGTCCCGCTACTTTTCCACGGCCCCGGAGTGCCGCAGGGAGAGCGACGCTCGGCCAGCGTGGAGCTGAAGGACGTGCCTCGCACCTTGGCAGAGGTCGCGCACCTGCCGGGGGCCGGCGACCTGGCGGGGAGCAATCTGCTGGGGGCCGGCAGCGCTCCGCGCGACGGCGAGTTGCTTTTCAGTTCGACCTGGCTGGGGCAACAGCCCTTCCCGGATGAAAAGCGCCTGGAAGAAGTCGGACGCGTCTTCAGGGTCCAGTCCCAGGATTGGACCCTGGTTTGGACACCCCGCGGCGACGGCGAAGGGGATGACTTGCTCGAACTCATCTCTCCGCGGGACGATCCTTTTCATCCCATCAACCACGCCGCCGACCACCCCGAGGTTGCCCGCCGCTTGCGTTCCGCCATCGTCACCTGGATGACCAGCACCCAACGAGATCGCGGGACACACCTGAGTGGCGAAGGCACGCTGGATTTCCTGCGTGCCCTGGGCTATGCCGGCGACTGATAGGGAGTGACTCTTCCAGCTGCCGATTTGGTGTGGCCGGGAGCGCCACTCCGTATTCACAGGAACGAGACGAGTCCGCTGGACAGGTCGTATTCGGCTTGAACGACGAGCAGCTCGCCGGCCTGGGAGTAGGCTGCCAACAGACCTGAGGTCGACAGTAGCTCTCGGGCGGTTGCTTTTGTGTTTGCTTTCACAGCGCGCCCTAACAGGTCTTCCCGATCGTGCGCGGTATCTGCTTGGGTCCTGACGAGACCTTCGACGGCGGGGCGAATGCGTGCAAGCACCGAGGCCAGGTTGCTGTCGGAACCGGAACCGCCAGTCACTGGGCCCGCACCATCGGCGGAGGATTCGTTGAGGACTTCATCCAGCGCCGCCGTAACCGCCCCACAACCAGAGTGCCCGAGCACCACGACCAGTTTTGTACCCAGGTGCTTCACGGCGTATTCGACACTTGCAACCTGGGAAGGGGCCGCGATGTTCCCCGCCACGCGCACCACAAACAGCTCGCCCAGGCCACAGTCAAAGACGATTTCCGCCGGCACCCGCGAGTCGGAACAGCCGAGGATAACGGCGAAGGGAGCCTGTCCCGCGGCCAACTCCCGGCGCCGAGCGGGATCGACCACGGTAGCGCGCAGGGGCGCGCCCTCTGCATAGCGTCGGTTCCCCGCCCGCAGGCGCTCAAGGGCGTTTTCCATGGACTCCATCGGGCCAGCATAGGAATCGCCGCCCGCCCAGTCGACACGCATTCCCAAGGTCATGGTCGCTTTGGCGCCGAACTGGAAAACGCCGCAGCTGCATTACTCCCTGCAGGAATCCCACCGCCCTCGGCCTGCGCTCTGTTCGAGCTAATGCATGACCTCAGTCTGCTTCCCCACCTCGTCCACGGGCCGTCCCCGGTGATCTGATTTCCGCACCGTGTCGAAGAGCAAGCGCGTCAGCTCACAATAGCGCTCGAAGGCCGCGCTGCCGTATTTCATGTGCACGGCGGGGCAGCGCCCGCGGCAGGCATCCACCAGCTCACAACTGGCGCAACGCTCTTTCACCGAGCCGACCACGGCGGCGAAGTCACCAGTCAAGCCGTTCAGGCTCAGCTCATCACAGACGCTGGTCTGGCCGCGCGGATCGATATAAACGAGATCGCCACCAACGCCGCAGGGAAACCAGTCCCGGTCAGCGGCGCGTGACGCGCTGGCCGCCCCCGGAGAAGTCACGTCGCCACTGCCTCCCGAGCAGCAACCGGCACCAGCGCCAGCCTTGACAAGTGCCTTTCCCCCCATGGTGCTCTCCATCATAACGCTCTCCGCCATAACGCTCTCCCCCATAACGCCCCCCCCCGCAATACTCTCCCGCGCAGCCCTCTCCCCCCCTGAGGCCTGCGCGGCACCCGCGAGCCCATCGCCCCCACAGGACCAGGCGTAGTCCAGGGGCA
This sequence comes from Planctomycetota bacterium, assembly GCA_002686595.1. GTDB lineage: Bacteria > Planctomycetota > UBA1135 > UBA1135. The sequence goes on from NYXZ01000047.1 coordinate 35,301, forward strand.
CAAACATCTTCTCCGGATGGCGAGCCGCCAACTCCAACAGTTGCTCCAGCTCCTCCCCGTATTGTTGGACCGTGAATGGCAACTGCGCGGCATTCATCAGTTGCCAGTAGACATGGCTGATGGAAGGCAACAGCGGCTCGACCAGCTCAACCAGCGATTTGCCAGCATATGTCATGCGGGCGATGATCGGCATACGCCGGCCCATGCGTTCCAACACATCTCCATCGATGTGTTCGATAGTGTACTCGTTTATTGAAAGGGAGATGTACCACACACGCTCGCCGAGGGCCTCCACATCCCCTAGCCGCGTGCCGTTGGTTTGCACGGCAAAGCGCCACTTGATGGCGGGGAAGCTCTCCTCCACCGCATCCATGACCTCCACCATGCGTTCCATGCGCAGGGTTGGCTCACCACCATAAAAGACGATGAAGCTCTCGCTGATGTCTTGGGTCAGCTCGCTCGTGCAGGTGCTTCCGTTTCCGCTGCTTCCACAATCATCTGCACCGAATAGGGAGCGCCCAATCGTCTGCAGGACCGCCGCCAGGTCGAACTCATCCCCCGCTCGCTCAGCATCCTGATGCCAGAAACACCAGGCACAGTCCAGATTGCAGGCCTCTGTCAATGAGACGTAGAAGTGCTTCATGGGCGAGAGTATAGGAGTGCGCGGACAACAGTGAGCGAGTATTTGCGCGCTGTCACCAGGCCAGGGAGCAGTTCACCGGGTCAGGCTTGCGCTTCAGTGCGGCCAGCAGCTAACTCCTCAGTGATGCGCGCCGCGCGACAACTAGGGTCGCCGCAAGCCCGCCCCATAGACATAAATATTGCCCGTGCGGTTGCTGCAGCCCGCCGGCATGGGGCCGTGGAGGCCGGTGACATCAAAGGTGGCCAGTCCTCCCCAACTCTTGCTGGCCCCCACCGGCGCCAGGACTTCCAGGGGCCCGCTTATTCCGGACGACGCGGTGCGGAAGAGGAGGCCATCGAAGTCACGGGCGGCGAAGAGCTCGTCCGTGCCATCCCGGACTAGGTCGGCGGCGGTCAAAGCCGCCCAAGCCGAGGCGCTGCCCCAGCCGGATGTGGCGGCCAAGACCTCCAGGCCATTGGCGCCCAACCTAAGATAGTAGAGCTGGGCATCGTCAAGGCGCACCACCGCCAGCTCGTCGAAGCCGCGTTCTCGTTGGTGGAGTTTTTGTAGCCATCGCCGCCATTGAGCCCCAGGTCCAGGCGCCTGAACTCACGGACCAGTTGGCTCTCCAAAGGTGGAACGAGGGGATTGGGCAGCCCGGAGTGCGTCCACCCCTACCCTGAAACTGCGCCAGGCCAGGCGCATCCATAATCCCGCCGAGCAGGCAGCCCACCAGCAGCGCCCCGATCAAGTGTTTGTCCATGGCGCCAGCCTAGCATGGCGCTCAGGTCCTAGCCGCCGAAGGCCCTCCGCCGCGGGAACTGCGCCGACTTCCCTGCCCCTCGTTGGCGAGGCCAACCACCCAGGCCCCGCGCCCTCCAGCGCCGCTCCATCCGCCGACTTATTCGCATTTTATGTAAGTTTCAAGCCCCCGGGTCCACAAGTGCTTCTGGCGGTGCCTCCCCCACGCATGTCCTCCCTCCCCCCCGAACAACTCCTCGAGCGCTGGCTCACGTTACACGGCGCACTGATCCACCGCATCCTGCGGGCCTACGCTTTCACCTCCGAAGACCGCGCCGACCTCCTGCAGGAGATCGCCCTACAGCTCTGGGATTCCATACCGCGCTTCAGGGGCGCAGCAGGTGAGACCACATGGATCTACCGCGTCACGCTTTACTCCGCCCTTTCCTGGAGCGGGAAGGAACGTAAGCACAAGCTAGGCCGCGAGCCGCTAGCACACCCACCGCTGGCCCCCGACACCACGGCGAAAGCAGAGGACCCACGCCTCGCCTGGATTTACGAGCAGTTGGCCACCCTCGACCCCATTGACCGCTCCCTGCTACTCATGCAGTTGGATGGCCAGACTTACCAGTCCATCGCCACCACCCTGGGTTTCAGTGTCGAGAAGGTCGGTACACGACTGCACCGTCTCAAAAACAACCTCGCTCGACGTTTTGAAGAAAGAGGCCCCAAACAATGAACTTCGAACAACTACAAGCGGCTTGGGACTCCCAGCAAGATTGCCCGGCCAACACCCTGGACGCTCACACCCTCCGCCAACTCGTCGCCACCAACGCCAAAGCAACAAGACGGGCGATCAACATCGTCGACTTCGCCGTTGTCTTTGTCTGCACGTTCTTCCCCTACATCAACGGCTTCTTCAGCGGCGAGCACTTCTACGAATCAATTGGCGCTGTCATCAACCTCGGCATCGTGACCCATGTCCTCACCCGCCGTCTGCTTCGCAAGCGCCGCGAACAGGCTTTCCCCACAACATTGCTAGGCGAAGTGGACCGTGCCATTTTCCGCCTGCACTATCTCTTCTGGTGGTCACGCAACTTCGCCTGGTGGTTCATGCTTCCCACGGGTGCCTACACGATCCTTTCACTCACCCAGCACTTCCGTTGGCCCGGCTTCCTCGCAGCCCTCATCATGTACCCGCTGATCACGCTCCTGGTAGTCAAGATTGGGCACCATCACTACGCTCCCGAAGAAGCCAAACTGAACTCCCTGCGCCTCAAGCTAGGCGCGGAGAGCTAGAAACAGAGTGGTTCTCCGGGGCGCGTCCAGCGCTCAACGAGCAGCAATGATCCGAAAGTGCTCGAGCTTGGCGATCGAGACATCCTGCCAGGCGTACAAATCGACTTCGTCGTAGTCCACATAGATGTCGTCGCCTTCGCTGTCGACCATGACGCGGAAAGCCGGGTCGCCGTTGTTGAGCAGGATGGTGTCAATCTCGTTCCATTCCGCATCATAGATCGAAATGAAGCTCGGCCCGAC